>JAJYYP010000042.1 GCA_021800855.1 archaeon
CGAAGACCACGACGCTCTGGGAGGTCGGGTTAAGGTTGGTGTATGACGCGTTGATGCCTGTGAACGTCCCGATGGTCGTTGTTTGAGGAGTGCCTGAGACGACGAAGGACTGGGCGAACGGCACGGTTACATGGACAGTCAGGGCCTGCGATGTGAAGGTGTTCCCTGCGTAGTCCGACCCGGTCAGCACGATACTCCAGTTCCCGGTTGGCATGCCCGAAATAGACACGCTGTACGAGACTGCGTGACCTGGGTTGTTCGTCCCGGCTACACTGACCATGAAGGTCTTTGTAGCCGAGGTTTGCAGGTTCGTGCCTGTAGCTGCGAGACTCGTCGTGTTGAGGTCTCCGAGGGTGTCATTGACCTGAGCGGTCACTGAGGAGCCGCTGGTAATGTTGGCGTTGTTTGCAGTGGAGAACGTGACCGTCGGAGCAGCTGTGTCAACGAGGACAGTGAACGTCTGTACCGCGCTGACGTCGCTGTTCGCGTCAGTGACGTTGATGGACAGCGTGTTCAGACCTGAGACCATGGTCGCCGCGAAGCTCCAGGTTGGATTCGGCCCGGCTGGAAGGCTTATCGTCTTCCAAGCGCCCGTGCCAACCTTGTAGCCCAAGGTTGCCATGTTGACTGTGCCTCCGAATCCGGCAGAGGCGTTGGCGTACCCGCTAAATACGACAGCGAGCGAGTTGCTGTAGATGACCCCCGAGAGCGGCTTGGGCGAGGTGACTGTTACGGTCGGAGTCGCGCTGACTGTTTCCACGGAGAAGCTGGCAGGCGTCAAGCTCGCGCCTGAGGCTTTCAGCGTCGCTGTGGTTCCAATCGACGCAGGCATCACCCAATAGACCAGACCGGCAGTGGTCAGGTCGGTGTCGCCGTTGGGTATGTAGACGGTGGTGGCAGACAGGGTCCCGGCTGATGCTGCCAGGGTTATCTGGATACTACCGGGTCCTGGGTTGGTGGCCAAGTTACCATAGGCGTCAGTAATGGACACGTCGATGTATAGTGTGCTCCCGTTGACCGCAGCTGCCGGGGCGGAAAGTGTCTGAGCTGAGGATTGTGGGTTGTCGTATGAGACGGTCAGGGTGTAAGCAGATGGAGCACCCGCTTTCGTCGAGATTTCATTCACGGCGACCCCCGTAGTGAAGTTCGCGGTTGGGTTAAGCGCGGGGATGGCCGTTACCACTATTGCGTCTCCCTCGGTCGTGTCGACCTTCAGAGAGGCTGAAGCGACCCCTGTGCTGTTGGTGGTGGCCTCTATCTGAGTTCCACCGTTCGAGAAGGCTCCGGCGTAGCATGCATATGCTACCGTGGTAGTACAGGCGGTACCGACTGATGTCGCAGACGCGCCAGTGTAGCCTGTGGTGAAGTCAAAGTAGACTGGGACGTTTGCCTGGATACTGGCAGTTGGTAGGGTGTAGCTGACGGTGACGGTATTCCCGGCTGCTACGGGGACAGTGCTGTCACCTGTAGGCAGCGCGGGCGCGGTGGTTCCGCCAGACGTAGCGAAGGTGTATGTCACGAAGTGCCCGGATGTCGCTGATGACAGTCCGCTTGCGCTTGCTATGATGTAAGAGGTGTCTCCATAGTCGACGTCGTAGAAGTAGGCGTAGGCGGATGCACTGGCGGTCGAAGCGCCAGACGCTATCGTCACTGTTTCACTCTGGACGATTCCGGTTGGAACATATGGATAGGTCGACCCATAGGTCGCGGTCGAAGCTGCGAACCCCGCACGTGAGCCGATGAGGTTCACTGCCGTCAGGGTCACTGCTATGCCGCTGGATGGTGCAGGTGCCTTGTTGCCGTATGCGTCTGTGGAAGACACGGTGATGCTGCTACCTGCCACAGCTGCCAATGTAGTCTCGGTTTGCGTAGTGGATGGCGAGATGCTGAGCGAGCTGGGTGATGCCGCCTTGGTCACCTGGAACGAGACGCTCGCCGGGCTGAAGGTTATAGACCCGTCAGCCGTGGAAGCCGTAGTTGTCATCGTTTCGGGACCCGTGTTATAGTCGGTGGTGCCGATGGCGGGGTTGAAGACCGGGTCCGGCATGAAGGTTATCGATACCGAACCAGATGAGCTCATGGTAGCAGAGCTCGGCAGTGTTGCTAGGCCAGATGCGTTGTAGGCTGTATTACCTCCCTCTGCGAAAGACAGAGGAAGACCGGTGTAGCCGTTGGTGCCAGAGGGGACCGATATTGTGACAGTGATGGGAGTGCCAGCCGTCAGGGTCGTTAGGCCCGAAGACGGGCTGGTTGCCACGTTGAGGCTTGTCACCCCGGTAACGTGAAAGGTCGTACTCCCGGCGCTGACAAGAGCGCCACTGGCGCTCGAGTCGCTGGTCTTGTAGCTGAAGGTGTAAGAGTCTGGCGCCGCTGTGGTCGAAACCAAAGCGGGCGCTTTCAATGTAATCGTGCCATACGCGCTCGCGCCAGGTGGCAGCGAGAAGCCGCTGAAGAGGACAGCCTGTCCTATGATGCTAACCTGAGCGCCAGTGGGAAGGGATCCAATGGTCGTGCCGGTGATAGTCCACCCTGAAGGCACGATGACTTCCAACTCTGTTTCGGAGTAGGTGTTCGATGAAGGGTTGCTGAGCGTGAATTGGACGCTCCCCGATGCCGAAGACGCGAACCAAGTGTAGTTCGTGCTTACGCTTCCTGGACTGGCGTTGGCTGCGTTGACGGTAGCTATCGCTGGTGCCAGGATGAGGAGACCTGAGAGTGCTAGAAGTGCTATGATTAGTCCTGAGCTAAATTTCTTTTGATACTCATTCGTGAGAGTATTCAATATTTTCAAACTGGCGCTCGCTGGTGGCCTATTTAAAGCGAATGGACAAATGGTCTACTTTCGTAGCGCGTTCGTTCCCAAAGGTTCGGCGGTCCGCTTCTGGACGCTATTCCTCCGCGCTACAGTTCTTTTTAGTCCGCGCGGAGCAGGAATCTTGCGGATTCTGGCCTTGGAGGCAGAAAAGCGCCCAGTCCCGCTGGTCTTCCCTTATCCCGCGAACTAGGGTTCAAACAACGCACGGAAGCGGGAAATCCGCCTCACTATACCGACTTTACGTAGCCGTTGGAGTTGGTCGCGGAAGAATTCACCAGGAGGAAGTCGAAGCTCCCCTGTGACTGGAAGACGTGCGTGAAGTTCAGGGAAGGCGGAATCCTGACGATCCCGACTCCCCCTATCTGCAGTTCGACGGCCTTTGCTTCAAGATTGACCCAGACTACAGGGGTGATGCTGTGTAGTGCCGTGACAGCGGTCGAATTGAAGCCCCCCTGGGTTATCCCAATGCTCATCACCACCGGAAGGTAAGTTCCGATGGCATACCCCGTGGTCCCCCCAGCGAGGACGACGGACCTCGCATCCGGGACGTTGAACCATCGGCTCGAGTTGTAGATTATCGTGTATTTCCCCGCTGGAAGGGTGACGTTGAACGGAGTGTCAGCGCTCTTCCCGTCCACGGTAGCAGAAACGTGCAAAGGAACCGGAGGAGCATAGCGCCCAGAGCTGATCGCCTCCACGACGAGGGTGCCATCCCTCGTGGACGAGGCGCCGAGGAGACCAAAGACGACCAGGAATGCAAGGGCCGCTATCGGGATGAAGAAGAGGAGACGTCCTGCTTTGCTGGATGTCCGGGCCCTGCCTGGTTTCATGCGCGCTCTTCCGGAGGCTCTTAGGCAAGGTAATAAACCGTCACGAGCCTGACCGCGGCCCCTCTCTCGCGGCCTCACCCCCGGGTCAGACTAGGACAGCGTTCTCGGAGAGCGCAGACAGATTCGACGGGCCTGTGGATGCGCTGTCTCAGTGACTACCGTCGGTCCAAGAGGCGCTAACCTTGGCCGGCCCCTGCCCCACGGGGAGCCTCTATGAACCCGGAGACTCGTTCCGCATTCTGGGGCAGGGGGGACCGACATGCCCTCCTACTTCTTGTCAGGCCACAGACGGAGCCTAGCCACGAACGCCGACATGTCGTCACCCAGCAAGACGTCGCAGGTCGCCGTCTAACGGACAGCAAAGGGAGCGGGCGGCATCCGTCCATCTATCCCAGCGTCAGATGAAACACCTGGACTCTCTTCCTGATTCTTGGTGACGTCCCTTGCGATCAGTTTCAGCGAGGAGTCTCGCTCAACCAGTCGCGCGAGGGGCGCCCTTTATCCCGTCGCGATGCCCAACTCGCTCTTGACAGGCAGGAGTGATGCGGAGAGCTTGATTAAGATGGGGTACGAGGACCTGTCCCGCCACGGATATTTCGTCGGCGGGTCTGGAGCCGGGAAGACCACCCTGGCCCGGATTATAGCGAAGGGGCTCGAGGAGGCCAAAGCCGCCTACAGGGACATGTTGGCCAGGTATGTCATTCCCGAAATACCAGTGGTGAACGAGGGCTCCCTCTTCTCCCTCATTAGGATATCAGCCGCATTCGCTGCCCTCGCATTCAGCACTTCGGACGGGGTCACCATGGAGGTGAGGCAGAACCACGTCAAGCTCGCCAAGGAGTTCCTCGAGGAGGTCCTTGAGCTGCTCGAGGTCGAGGACTACAAGGTCATGCACGGCTACTTCTCCGTCACCGAGGAAGACAGGAAGGAGTACGCGTCTTTCATGAGGAGGAGCGAAGTCGCCTCCAAGATTGTCGAAGCCCTCGTCAGAGGCCCCCGGAGGAGCTCCGACCTCGCCGAAGACATCGGTCACGAGGCCGCCTCGGTCAGGAGGGTCTGCGCAGAGCTGAAGTCTCTCGGGGTCGTTGATAAGCCCTCCCCTGGCTACAGGCTGACCAAGAAAGGGGTCGAGCTCTGGAAGGAGTTCCACGTCACAGATGTTACAGAGGGTACAGCCAGGGAGACAATTCCCCTCCCCCACCACCGCCGGCACCAGGCGGGGACCTCTCCCAGCCACGAACATCCCGGCCAGGAAACCTTCCGTGGTCCTGCTCACCGACGACGATGATGGAAGTGGGCCATGAACGGGGTGCCTCTCGCCAGGAGGAGGGCCGCCCGCCCCTTGGACACCACCAGACGCAACCGCGCCTCGGCCTCAGGTTTCGAAGGCTCGCAGGGAACAACGTTTCCGTTACCTGCTCCAAGCTCCGCCACCGCTTCGAGGACTTCCCTGGGCGCCTCCACGCAGACCATTGCAGTGTCGAGAAGCTGCCCTCCAGACGGCGGGAAGAAAATCTGCCCAGTATTTGGAGTAACCACAGGCTATTATAGACCAGCCTCCAGCACCACTTCGACGAGAGGTTCTCGCTCTGCCCGAGGGCTTTGAGCAGCAGGATGACCCTCAACGCTCCAGCCAACTTCCCCGCCCTCGCCTCGGACGAGAGGGGCCAAAGCATGTCGAGGAGGACGACCTTCCAGTCGGAGGAAGAACTCACTTCCGGCGTCACCGGAAGGAAACCTACACTTCAGTAGCCTTCACGAGTTTAAAAAGCCCCGCGGAGCAGCGGCACTTCTTGTCCGGCCAGGAATTAGTCGAGCCAGTACCGTCAAGGCCCCTCCTCCCTAGGCAGCCCGAGGTGAACATAGGCACTTCCGGCCACGTTGATCATGGCAAGACGACCCTCACCCAGGCCCTAACCGGGATCTGGGCCAGTGCGCACAGCGAGGAGCTCAAGCGCGGTATCACTATCAAGGTAGGCTACGCGGACGCCGCCATCTACAGGTGCATCCAGGACCACGGAGTGGCATCATATTCGACCAGTTCTACCTGCCCCGTCTGTGGCACGAAGACCACTTTCCTGCGGGCGATAAGCTTCGTCGACTGCCCGGGACACGAGAGCCTCATGACCAACATGCTCGCCGGAGCGTTCCTGATGGACGGAGCACTCCTCGTGATTGCGGCCAACGAGCCGGTCCCCAAGCCGCAGACGAGGGAGCACCTCCAGGCCCTCCAGATGCTCGGGATGAAGAAGATAGTGATAGCCCAGAACAAGGTCGACCTGGTCACCGACGCGGAAGCAGAGAAGAACTACTCCCAGATCCAGAAGTTCGCGAAGGGGACCGTGGCCGAAGGCGCGCCGATAATCCCCATCTCCGCCCAGCAGAGGCTGAACATAGACGCCCTTATCGAGGCGCTCGAGGAGGTGGTCCCCACCCCGAAGAGGGACGCGTGGGCGAGCCCTCTCATGTACGTACTCAGGAGCTTCGACGTGAACAAGCCCGGGGCGGACGTCCAGGGGCTATCTGGGGGGGTCCTGGGGGGGAGCCTGACCAGGGGCGAGCTGAAGGTGGGGGATGAAGTGGAGCTCAAGCCAGGCATGGTAGATGAAAGGAGCGGGAAGTTCGTCCCTGTGATAACCAGAGTGGCGAGCCTCCAGACAAGCGCGGGCCTCGCGGAGAGAGTAGGGCCAGGGGGGCTCATCGCTGTCGGGACACACCTAGACCCGACTTTCGTGAAGGGGGACCAGATGGTTGGTAGCGTGATAGGCAAGCCGGGGACCCTCCCCGAGACCCTGGAGCACGTGACGCTGGACGTGACTCTGCTTGAAACAGCCGTCGGCGCCGCGGAACAGGTGAAAGTCGAGAAGATCAAGCTCTCTGAGACGGTCAGGCTCAACCTCGGCACTGCATCCACCCTGGCGGTCGCAACCTCGGTGAGAGGCGAGGTAGTGGAGCTGGACCTCAAGAAGCCGGTAGCCATAGAGAGGGGCATGAGGGCGGCCGTAAGCAGGAGGATAGCAGAGCGCTGGCGCCTCATCGGCTCAGGCGTCCTGAAGTAGGGTCCATCGTCCCCCCGCCTGCTCAGCTGCGGGCGGTTGCTCGTGCGGCCTATACCTGAAGGTATCTTACCTCTACGTCTCGTTCTTTAGCCAACTCACCGTCTGTAGTGAGGATCGTGCCCCTCTGTCCCTTTGCGAGCGCCAGGACAAAAGAGTCGGCAAGCGACAGCCTGCTGTTCCGGCACTTCTCCATGCCTGCCGCCCTGGATTGGCCTACGCTCGTCTCCATCACGGTCATGCGCTCGACGAGTTGTTGGGATCTTAGGAGTGCGACGTCCTTGCCCGACGACTGACATGTCTTGTAATAGAACTCGGCCAGTGTAACCGACGAGACGAGGCCCTCGGCTTCGCCAGATTCGATTATTTCTACGACAGCGCGGAGTCGCTCATCTTTGGCGTAGATGAGAGACAACGCGCCGGTGTCAAAGACAAAAGATGTCACTCCTGAGCCTCCCCGCGATGCTCCGCTTCCAACTCGCGGATCGCCTGGATTATCTTGTGCCGCTCGTGGACCCCGCTGCCGTAGATCTCTGTCAAGGGAGGTATCCGGATGATGGTGAGCCCGTGATCCGTCTCGACGAAAGCGAGCTTGTCACCTTTATGGATGCCATACTTCTTCCGAATAGAAGCTGGGATGTTGACCATGCTCTTGCTCGTCACTGTCGAAGTCTCGGTCATAGCCATACAAAATTGCAGATACCATATATTTAACTCTCTATATGGTAAGCGTCCGAGGCAAGTGGGACGTTGCAGAAGGTAATCTTCGACAGCAGCTTCCTGATGGCTGTGGCGGAGGCGCCGACAACCTGGTTCGAGGACACGGTCGAAATCGTCGGAGGGTTCCGTCCCATACTCCTAGAGTGCGTGAAGTCGGAACTGGAGAGCCTAGCGTCAGAGGGCGGGAGCAGGGCCCGGACCGCCAGGGTAGCCCTCGAACTCTCCTCAAAGTTCTCGCCGGAGCGGTGCGGGGGGGCGGAGGTCGACGACGAGATAGTCTCCGCCGCCATGACGCTGGGTGGGGTCGTCGCGACTGTGGACGCTCAGCTCCTCGCATCCCTCAAGGCGACCCGCGTCAGGGCGATCTCCCTCGGCGGCGGAAGGGTACGACTCGCTTGACCTTGGCCTCACGTTCTGCAAGCGGTTAAAACGCTGGACTGCGGCGAGGAGGGGGTGGCGCCTAGCGGACTAGACCTGGACCCCCATCTAGAGACGGAACGCATCTCTGCGTTCATCAGGAGGACCGTCGCCGGGGCGGGGGCCGAGGGGGCGGTGGTCGGGCTGAGCGGCGGGATAGACAGCGCGGTCGTTGGTGCGTTGTGCGTCAGGGCGCTGGGGAAGAGTAGAGTATTTGGTTTGCTTATGCCATCAGACCACACGCCCAAGGAGGATATGAATGACGCTCAATCGCTCGGGGAGTCTTGGGGGATAAGGTCGGCGACTGTAAGAATATCCCCTGTCCTCGACTCGCTCTTGTCTGTCCTGGGAGAGGAAAGAGTCCGGATGCCGTACGCCAATCTCCAGGCACGGATAAGGATGAGCATCCTCTATTTCTACGCGAACAAGATGAACTACTTGGTCGCTGGGACCGACGACCGGAGTGAGAACCTACTGGGCTATTTCTGTTACGACGATAAGACGCGCGTCGTGACAAAGCAAGGTCCGAAGGGGATTGGTGAACTCAAGACAGGCGATGTCGTGTTTTCATTCGACCCCACTACCAAGAAGGTCAAGGAATCTAAGGTCGATGGCGTTTTCGTCTTCGATTACAATGGAGAGATGATTAACTTCAGGTCTAGAAATGCAGACATCATGGTTACCCCGAACCATCGGATGCTCGTCATTCCATCGTCCACCGGAGACCGTCGATGTGTAAGGCCGGTCTTTCGACCAGCGCAGGAATGTCTACGGCGCAAGTATACGGTTCTCCCGGTACCCGCAGGCTGGGACGGAGTAGGAGACCTCCCTGCGGAGTTCCAGGTTACCTTCAGCCAGAGGCACGTTGTTCGAACGATTTCAGTCCGCGTCGAGGATTTGCTCTTCGTCTTTGGGTTGTTCATCGGGGGTGGTTGTGCGGTAAGGGGGACGACGGTAGTCCCTGTGAAGTCCAACTTGGCGAGAGGCGAATGTCAGGCGGAGGTTCGCGACACTAAAGGAAGGTCCCTCGCTCTTTTACCACAGGTCTCCGGGTCCAGGATGAAGGCGCACTACATCTACGAGACAGACTTCGCCCTCCCGAAACCTACCGAAGGCGATGCCCGCCAACGGCTCATCCGAATCCTCGAGAAGTACGAAATCAGCTACTCCTTGACGGGAGATTTGGTCAGAGTCCCATCTAGAGGATTGTTCGACCTGTTCAGTCAGTGCGGGCCCGACGCCCGTCAGAGGCGCATCCCTTCATGGGTGCTCGATTACCCATCAAACTATCTGACATTCCTGCTTCAAGGCTTAAGGGCTAGCGGCGGCAACAAGGGGGAGGTCTATTACACAAGCTCGGCCCATTTGAAGGACGATTTCGTTCAGTTGTGTGTGAAGCTCGGAATGATGCCCAAAGTCCGAACTAGAACCGCGAGGAGATCAAGGCTGAAGAGCGGCAAAACCA
>JAJYYP010000043.1 GCA_021800855.1 archaeon
GCACCTGTCTTACTGCCTGGTTCCCTACCCTGACCGGGTACGATTTTCTATACCCCTCGAGTTGGTCGAGGATCTTTTCCTGTATCCTGCTGCTTCCGTCAATGTCATACATCAGTCTCAGATCCATGTCCAAAGACGGGTTGTTGTCGATCAACCAGTGAAGGTACGCTTCACTTTCGCTCTTGTAGCCTATGCTGTGAAACGCCCAGAGGGCGCTAGCCGAGTCTCGAAGCCATGAATATCTGTAGTCCCAGTTCCGCCCGTTTCCTATCGATTCTGGTAGTGAAGTGGTCGGCGCGGCGACCATGGCTCCTGTCGGCGAGTAGACGAGAAGCTTCAGTGTGAGGGCAGACCGTACCACCGCATCTCTCCACCTACCTCTATACCTCAAAAGTGCCACCCAGTCCATCCAGAACACTTCGGTCTTGGCACGCTGCCTCTCGGTGTGGTATTCATCCACCTTCCGCGGCTCATCTTCGCCATAGCTGAGTACGAAGGTCTTCTTTTCCCCCTGTGCGACGGCGAACTCTGCTGACGCTCCTGACGCGGACACTTGGAGTGGGATGGGGCTCGAGAGGGCAATCTCCTCCTTCCTGCTCGTCACCTTGACCCCGAAAGCGGTCGCGATGAACTTGGGGGTCAGGTAGCCATAGTTGAAGACTGGATTGAATTCAAGCTTGAGTTGCATCCGCCCGCTCAAGCACTGCACCACCCTATGGATCTCTGGCGGCGCGGACCACGCTTGTTGTGTCAGGGAGCAGGGCATGAAGTCGGTTAGGACGACGCGTGAGGTCACGCTGCGAAACTCGGTCCTAAGTATGTTCGTGTCTTCTAGGTAGGACTGGATCGAAATCGCCCCGGTGGTCGGCTGTATCACCCATCGCCCTCCCTTCCTCCGGTCTAGAATGGCAGCGAAGATACTTGGAGAGCTGAACTTGGGCATGCAACACCAATCTATGGAACCATCGTATCCGACCAGCGCGGCAGTCCTTGTATTCCCTATGATTCCGTACCCGGAGATCGGCTTGTAGCCGTTTGGTGAAGGCAAGGAGAACTGCTTTGGATTACCTCCTCCCAGCACCTCCCCAGCGTCAGTCGCGGGTTGAGAAACCATGGTGAACTCTGGCGGACCAGCAGATGATGGTCATATTGGCGAATCGACTACGTCCGGCAATGACTCTGGAGCGCAAACATCATCCTAAGATATTTTGACGTGAACATGGGCAATCTCGATGTAGGGCCGCAGGCCGGTATTTACGTTTCACGACCCTTAGCTCATGACTCGCGCTTGCGCTGTCGGAATCTGAAGCGCAACTTGGGAGTCATTCCATTTCCAACACGGTTTTGACGTCATCTTCCCCCTTGGGGATGTAAGCTGACTCCGCCTTTGTCAGAGGTACATGGTTGGTCAAGATTCCTTCGAGGAAACCATTCCACTTCCTCCTGATCTTGACCAAGTCAGATGCCCCCTTACGGAAGTATGAGATGTTGGCGTTGACGGACCCGAAGTAGACGCGGTTCCCCAGCACCAGGTTGGTGAACACCTTCCCAGCATCTTCAGTTTCGGCCTGCGATTTGTAGATTCCCACGAATGAAACCACCCCATTGGTGCGGCAGAGATTCTGGGCCTCCAGCGCCACCGCTGTCGAGCCAGTCGCTTCGAAGACGAAGTCGAACTTGTCTTCCATGGACGACAACGGCCTGTCCTGGACATCGACATAGGCAGCGCCGGTAGAAGAGGCCAACCTTGCCTTTGGTGTGTCTGCAGGCTTCCTGGCGACGGTGGTCACAGTCAGCCCCATCTGCCGTAAGAGCGCAGTAGCGAGGAGTCCGACTGGCCCAGACCCTAGTACCAGCGCTGTACTGGGCTTCCACTTCATCCGCGCATTCTGGATACGGAAAGCCTGCTCGATTCCTTTCTCCACTATTGTAAGCGGTTCGAGGAGAACACCCACCTCCGACAGGGATTCAGGGAGCTTGACGACGAACCGTGAGTCACTGACTGTTAACTCGCTTGCGAACCCATGGAGGCCCTTGATCCCATGCTCCTTGTAGTGCCCTGTGAGGCACATGTCAGACTCCCCGCTCCTGCAATTAAGACAGTTCTCAGGGCAACCCCTCCGTACAGTCGGGACCACCAGGTCCCCTTTCTTGAAACCCTTGCAGCCTAGGCCGACACCCTCTACTCTGGACAATGACTCGTGACCAAGGATCAGATAGGGGGACCCCGCTGGGGCTTCCCCGTAGAAACCGTTCACGATGTCCATGTCGGTGCCGCAGATTCCAACCTTCAGGACCTTTAGGAGGAGCTGTCGAGGTTTCGGGGCAGGTACCGGGACCTCTTTCAGCGAAACAGAACGCGCAGTCCCTGGTGTTACAGTTACAGCTTTCATGGCAGCTCAGCTGTAGGGGAACAGGTACGAGAGGGAAGGACTGTCACTCCAGTCGATGTAGCAAGTTTTCAGCTGGGTGTAAAGGTTGAGGCCGTGCCTTGAGCCTTCGGCTCCGAGTCCAGACATCCTGAAGCCAGTGTGAGCCCCCTGGAGTTGCTCAGGACCCACCTGGTTGATGTACGTCTCACCGAACTTGATTTCGTGCATCGCCTTCATGACGTTGACGCTGTCTCGGGTGAAGACGTAGGATGCCAGTCCATAATCGGAGTCGTTGGCCATTTCGACGGCACGGTCGAAAGATTCCACCTCCAGCACCGGTACGACCGGCCCGAAGATTTCTTTCTGCACGAGCGGAGAGCTCTGGTCGACGTCATCGATTATGGTCGGCTCGAGGTACCATCCTTTGGGCATCGAATGAGGGCGCGCCCCGCCGAGTATTAGAGTCGACCCTGCGTCTCGAGCGAGGTCGATGAACTTCTCGCTGGTCTCCCGCTCACGGGCGCTCACCATCGGGCCGAGGTCCGTCCCGGGGGATGCAGGGTCGCCTATCCTGAGCTTCCTCGACATCTCTACGAACTTCGACATGAACCTCTCCTTGACCTCACTGTCTAGATACATCCTCTCTGCACTTATGCAGGTCTGACCGCAGTTCCAATACCTTGCCCACAATGCGCATTTCAGAGCCCACTCCAGGTCTGCGTCCCGCCATACAATCAGAGGGGCTTTCCCACCTAGCTCGAGGATGAGCTTTCCAATCTGTGCCGATGCCCGCTGCATTATCTTCCGCCCTGCCTCCGTGCTCCCGGTCATGGTCACCAGGCCTGTCTTCTTGTTCCCACAGAGCTCATCTCCTGCCTCCGACCCGTCCCCGGTCACTAGGTTTACGACGCCCTTTGGTATTCCGGCTCGCTCCGCAATCTTGACTATTTCGATGGCGCTGAGCGGGGTGTTGCTCGATGGCTTCACCACGACCGAGTTGCCTGTGATGAGCGCAGGCGCCAGCTTCCTCGCCACCATGGCCGACGGAAAGTTCCACGGCGTAATCGCGGCGACCACGCCTATGGGAAGCCTGAGAATCATTACTGTCTGCCGCGGATTGTCGCTAGGAAGGACGTCCCCCTCGATTCTGCGCGCGAACTCGGCGTAGTATTCGAAGTGCTCTGCCGAGCCTTCTACTTCGAGCCTCGCCTCGAAGAGGGGCTTGCCCTGCTCCGATGTGAGCACCTTTGCGAGGTCTTCGCTGTTTTCCCTGATGAGCTGAGCCATGGTCTTCAGATAAGATGCGCGCTCGAGAGGAGCAAGCCTTTCCCACCCCTTTTGCGCTTCAGCGGCCGAATCCAAGGCCCGTTTGGCGTCTTCCCTAGAGCCCCGGGGGACCGTGGCGAAGACCCTCTCCGTCGCCGGATTGACCACTTCAATCGTCTCTTCGCGCGAGCCGCGTACCCATTCGCCGTCTATGTACATCCTCTCGGCTACAAGAGTCAAACTCGAGGACAATTGACCGGACATCGTATTTACATGTTGGGGTGCGACGCCATGGTTTGTGACCAGTGGAGATTTGGAGGCAGCCATAGAGAAGGCAAAAGGAATCAGAAGGGACGCCCTCATGGCTGTCAAAGCCGCCCTAGAGGCCGCAGATCCGGCCCTGCTCGTGAGGAGGGCCGTCCGGGTCCACGGGGGAGAACTTGAGGTGAACGGCGTCGGTCGTCGACTCACGGACCTCCGCAAGATTGTGGTGGTAGGGGGCGGGAAGGCATCAGGGCTTATGGCCGTCGAGCTTGAACATCTGCTGGGACCGAAGCTCGATCGGGGGGTCGTGGTAGTCCCAGACTATCAGACGTTTCTCCCGAAGCTGGAGAAGATACGGTTCGTGGCTTCGACCCATCCCCTCCCCTCCAAGAAGGGGGTGAAGGGAGTCAGGCGAATGCTTGGCGCGCTGAAGGGGGTATCGGAAGAAGACTTGGTGATTGCCCTGTTCTCCGGGGGAGGGTCCGCACTGATGCCAGCGCCGCTTGAAGGTTTGACCGTTGAAGAGCTTGACATCACCACTAACCTCCTTTTGAAGTCCGGCGCGGAGATAAGAGAGATGAACTGCGTGAGGAAGCATCTGTCTCAGATAGCGGGTGGCCGCCTGGTCGAGAAGGCTGGAGAGGCCCAGGTCCTTGGACTGATAATCTCTGACGTCGTGGGAGACGACCTGAGTTCGGTGGCGTCTGGTCCTACTGTGGCTGACCCGACCACCTTCGCTGAAGCGGAAGGTGTCCTTAGGGCCAGAGGAGTGTGGAGAAAGATTCCAGCGTCCGTCAGAAAGGTAATCGTTTCAGGCGCTCAGGGACGCGTCAGGGAGACGCCAAAGCCCGGCGACCCTGTATTCGACAGGGTCACGAATGCCCTGATAGGTAGCAATGCCACCGCCACCGCGGCTGCCGAGGAGGCCTTGCAGAGCCTGGGGTACAAGGTTCGGACAGCTGGAGGGGTAACCGGTGAGGCCAGGGATGTTGGCGCGCGATTGGTTCGCAATGTGATGTCTACTCCTGGGAGGCGCGTCGCGGTGGTCTGGGGAGGCGAGACGACCGTCACGGTCAGAGGGGCTGGGATCGGAGGGAGGAACCAAGAACTGGCCCTTGCTGCGGCCGTCGGCCTTAAGCGCGCGCGCGGCACTGCCGTGGTGTCGTTCGGAACAGACGGAATCGACGGGTCGACGACCGCGGCAGGAGCATACGCAGATTCCACGACAGCCGAGAGGGCTCGGGGGATGGGGCTCAACCTTCAGCGATACCTAGACGGCAATGACTCGAATACGTTCTTCAGGGCCCTCGGCGACCTCGTCGTGACCGGCCCTACCGGGACCAACGTCAATGATGTTATGATCGCGATACGCGGCAGCCTCTAGGCCTTCTTCCAGGTGTCCTTCACTACCCAGACAGGTTCATCTGGGTCGAAGGACTCTTGGCCTTCGAAGGCGTGCTCCTTCAGGATGCGCTCGTCGACCTCCACCCCGAGACCGGGCTTGTCTGGCACCCTGGAGTATCCGTTGAGTACAGGAGTCCCGTCTTTCACTAGCTTCTTCTTCCATTCTGGGAAGACGTCGTAGAACGACTCCTGGATGAGGAAGTTCGGTATCGTGGCATCCACCTGGAGGGTAGCTGCGTTCTGTATGGGACCGAAGGCGTTGTGGAAGGCCATCTCCACCCCGTAGGCCTCTGCTATGACGCTCACCTTCTTCGCCTGGGTGATCCCACCTATGTTGGTGATGTCAGCCTGCAGGAAGTCGGTCAGATGGTTTGAACAGACGTAGGCGGCGTGCTCCTTGGTCAGTATCCTCTCTCCGAGTGCGACGCGGATCTTGGTGGACGACCTGTACTTCCTTAGTCCTTCCACATTGTCTGGGTGTATTGGCTCCTCGGCGAAGAGAGGGTCGAGCGGCTCTAGCTTCCTTGCGGCCATTATAGCAGAGTTGGGGTTGAACCTGCCATGATGCTCGATGAGTAGGTCGACCTTCCCCCGGGTCGCGTCCTTCACTGCCTTCACTCTTTCGTAGGCTAGCTCGAGCCCTGGCGAATCAATCCAGTCATAGTACCTCCCGAACGGGTCGAATTTCAACCCTGTGTAACCCATGGCTGCATATTTCTTCGCGCGGCTTGCGAATTGCTCTGGGGTCACGCAGTCAGAATACCAGCCGTTGGAGTACATCCTCACTGATTCCCTGAATGCACCGCCCAGGAGCCTGTGAACCGGCACGCCGTGGTGCTTCCCGAGGATATCCCAGCACGCGATGTCGAACGCGCTGAGAGCCGTGGTCGACTCGAAGGAGACAGGGAGATAGAAGTCGTGCTTGTGCCATTCATGCTGGTTGAGCTCGAAGTCAGCCGGGTCCCTCCCCTTGTACAGACGCCCGACCTCGCGCAGCGACTCCACAACCGGCCTCACCCTGAGGGTAGGGACGGCCTCTCCATACCCGACGAGCCCGTTCGAGGTGGTGAGCTTCAGGATGATCGATATCCCAGCCCATGTGGCGCCCCCAGCTTTGGCCGGCTCGCCGAGGGTGAATATGTCGAAGCTTGAGATTTTCATCTGGTACCCCTTCTGGCACGCTTCCACGGCCTCGCATATTTCAACCTCGCCTTCCTCATCAACCTGGCGACCTCCTGTTTCTCTTCTGTGGAGAGAGGAGTCTGTGGCTTCCTCACGTCTCCGACTGGGAAACCTGCGACTTTCATAGCCTCCTTTAGGCCTGCTGGGAAGTAGCCCATCCCCACAGCTTGTATGGCAGGGAGTAGAGACTTCTGGACCGACAGGGCCTCCTTGAACTTAGAGGCCTCCACCAGGTCGAAGATGCTCGCTGCTGCCCTTGGAGCGACGTTGGAGACGCTTATGACCGCGCCGGCGCCTCCAGCCTCTAGGCACGCGAAGGCCATTGCATCGGAACCTGTCAACACGGCTATCTTGCGTCCGACCGATTCTATGAATTCGGTCAGGTTGAGCATGTTGTATTCGGTGTACTTCACCCCGATGATAGCCTCCTCCTCGGCCAGGCGAGAGACTACGGAAGGCGGGACATAGTTGTGGGTCCACTCCGGGATGTTATACAAGATGAGTGGGAGGCTGACCCCCTCGTGAATCTCCTTGAAGTGCAGATACAACCCCTCTTCGCTCACGCGGTAGTAGTATGGAGGCGTGGCCACGGCAGCGTCAGCTCCGGCATCTTCCGCGTCCTTCGCGAATGAGATGACGTTCCTTGGAGAAGGATCAGAGACACCCGCCAGGACCGGGACCTTCGAGTTGGCCCTTTCAACGACGACTTCGAGCACCCGTTTCCGCTCGCCCTTGTCCAGGAAGGCGAACTCCCCTGTAGTCCCGAGGGGGAAGAGCCCATCTACGCCCTCCTGGATGAGGAAGTCGGTGAGCTCTGCCAGCCTCTTCTCGTCGACGTTCCCGTCCCCGTCGAACGGCGTAGGCATCGGAGAGACTATGCCACGGAGGCCCAGTGTCAACGCTCGCCCTCCAGTGGGTAAGCCATAGCTCGGGCGGGTGCTCCGTCGCATCCTCCCACCTTTATCGGGAGGCAGACGAAGAAGACCCGCCGTCCGAGGGTGCTTATGTTCTCGTTCAGAGACTCGATGATTGGTATGCCATGGGAGAGGAGGGTGACGTGTGCGACTGGAGCGCGTGCACCGAACTCCTCTACTGAGAGATAGTCAATCCCTACCGCCTTCACTTTCTTCCGTACGAACCACTCAGCGGCGTCGCCACTGAGGTAGGTGTACATTCTTCGCGCGCCCGGGTCGTTCCACCTCTTCGCGAACCCGGTGTTGATGAGGGCTATGTCCCCCTCCTTCACCTCGTCCTCATACGCTTCGAGGTGGGAAGCGCGGATGGCCGATCCTGCCTTCACGCCGGAGAGGTCGAGCACGACGGCCTCTCCGACGAATGTCTCCACCGAGAGGTCGTCCAATCTCCTCCCGCCTTTGACGAAATGGGCTGGGGCGTCCACGTGCGTCCCAGTGTGCGACCCCAGGGTGATGACTGAAAGATTCACTCCGTCCTTCGAGAGTGTTTTGAACTTCGCCACCCGCGGGACGGCGTCGCCCACATAGACGGTCATCCCATTCTTGATTGTGTGGGTGAGGTCGACGGCCGTACCGGCTCTGATAGGGATACCCATGGTCCCACCGCTGGGCCCACGTGTAATACGCCTTTTCGATAGCACACTTCATGTAAACTTCGCCGGTTGAGCCAGAATGGTGCATCGTGCTACTTAGGGACATCATGTTAACAATGAGGAATCGCCCCCCTCATGGCACGACAACGGAAATCCGTAAGTGAAAGGTTCCCCACCCGCCGCTATGAACCTCGACCAGAGATTCTCTTTCGGGATAAACCTGGATGACCCTTGGAGGTATGCCGGCGTACAAGAGCCGAAGTCAGTCATATTCCCACACCTGCTCTCCCTGAGCCTGAGAGACAGGGGGAACTTTGAGAGGGTGGAAGAGGCGACCATCGCACTGCGTCACCAGCCTATCCCAAAGGACGAGGCAGACAGGGCGTCTCTCTCCCTCGCGGACAGCTTGAAGTCGATTGGGGTGGATTTCGTCAGATGTTGGTTCCCTTGGCGTTACTTCGAGCCACAACCGCTCCCTGTCGAGAATTTGAGTTCAGTCTTGGACAAGGGATATGAACGGTGGCCAATGGACGGCCTTGTGAAGGCGCTGAAGGCGCAGGGGATATCCATCCTCCCTGTACTCGCCTGCGGCTACAACAGGATGCTCCCCTATGGGTTGACCCCCGACACGGGGACGGATGAATATATGAAGAGAGCATACGTCCACGTCAGGCTGCTGGTTAGGCACTACAAGACGGACGTTGGGACTTGGCAGTTGGAGAACGAACCGAACTGGT
>JAJYYP010000044.1 GCA_021800855.1 archaeon
ATTTCCTCAAGGTGGACAGGGACACGAGAAGGAAGAAGGCCGAGGCGGCGATGGAGAAGATAGGGGTAAGGGAGGACGCCAACAAGACAGTCGGGACGATGAGCGTTGGGGAGAAGCAGATGGTGTCTTTCGCCAGGGCGCTGGTCAACGACCCCCCGATACTCCTCCTCGACGAGCCAACGGAGGCGCTCGACCCCCTGATGGCAGAGGTGGTCCTGGGGATACTCAGGGGGGACAACATGACGGACGGGAGGACCATCTTCGTGACAACCCACGACAAGAGGATAACGGACCTAGCGCGTCGGACTTTGAGGGTCGGGAAGAAGATACCGTAGTGCGCGCCTGTGCGCTCAGAGGAGGAAACTATCATTGACGGGCAGGCCGCCTGCTGACGCCGATATGGAGACCAAGCCCGCGTCCAAGGCCACTATGGTCGTGTCGGTCGTTGTCATAGCCGTCCTAGTCGCAGGGTTCGGCTTCTACTATGCGAGCGCCTCCGAGGAAGAGGCTGCCCTGAGGTCGACCGTCGCCTCCCAGTCCAGCGTGATCCAGTCGCAGTCGACCGCCTACAGCTCCACCGTCGCCTCGCTGGAGTCACAGGTCAGCTCGGAGTCGTCCCTCCTCGCCAACTCATCGAAGATTCTCGACCTCCAGGACAGCCAGGCGTTGGTCACAGGCGCCACTGTCCAGATCTACGGCTCCAACAACAACTCCTCACAGCCCTTCGTGACCTTCGCTGCTGCCTACGCAGGCTACGTCCTGGCCACAGTCTCCGACCCGGCCCAGTCGTTCTACGTTAACGCGACTTCCGACCCCTCCGTCGGGAACTCCGGGGGCGGAGTCTTCCAGTCGCTGACGCTGCTCGCGCCGAGCAGCCCGACGTCGATTTTGTACTTCGTGATTCCGATAGCCCCGGGGACGGAGAACACCCTCGCCCTGCTGACAACCAACTCGACCGACGGGACAGCCACGGTCACGGCTACATACTTCTACTGAGCACTGGGCTTCCACAGACACTGCAGGCGGGTTCCATAGTTAGTTTTTGGATAACTAGAGATGTCCGGGTCCGATTTTACGGACCGTCTCCGTCCTTTTTCAGGCGGCGGGCTGTTCTGATTGCCCCACTGGACGTTAGCTGGTTCGGCGATCCCAGATATAAGTTTAACCCATATTGGAACCTGATTTGTCTGGTTGACAATCGAGGGGTAGAGTGGTTTCCCTTGTTGAGCGGCGGTAGTTCGCACGTCAAGGGGAGGCGAGGTCGAAAATGAGGCGTCTTCTTAGGTAAGACTAGTACGCGCATAAGGTAGACCTCTAGCATGAGACGTAACCGCAAACTTGCTTCGGTCGGGCTCGTGGGCATCAGTGTATTCTTGGGGCTCTTCCTTTTCGCTCCGGAGATTTATTGGAACTCGTACCCTGACGCTTTCTTTGGATTGGGGGGTTGCACGGGGACTTCGTTCCTTTGGCTCTTGAGCGGTGTCGAGGGCGCCGGCTGATTGAAACTATCCGGGGGAGACGCGGTTCGCATCAAGGTCGATATCGACGTCGATTGTAATACATCACGGGGCGCAGCCGTTCACCTCCGCGGCCTTTGCGACCGCCGCCCGACCAGCGCCGCTCTCCCCGTGCAGGCGGGGAGGGGCAGAGGCACTGGCGCTATGGTCGGCCCCCGAACGAGCTCCTGCGACGACCGGCTTTTGTCAACCCCTGGAGGGATGGTATCTATGGCCTCGAAATGTGCCTCCGCGGAGGCTTGGCGTTCGGGCCAGCCCACCAGTAGCGGCCCAGGCCCGCCCCCGCTCGCCGGCCTGCTCACACCTGAGGACAGGACCGGCCCCGGCTCGCAAACCCCCGACTCGCCCTCAGCCCTGCCCAGCGATCCAGCCCCTGATTATCTCCTCGACCAGGCTGCTCCTGTTGGACCTGAGCCTCCCCCGCTCTATCTCCTTCGACTGCATCCCCCTCAGGATGTTGTCCAAGTCACGGAGGACGTCCCTGTCAACGGTCACCGAGATCGCAGTCTTCTTCGCCATTTTATGCTCAATCATATTATGATGTGATTTACAGTTCGAACTGTAAAGGGATGGTGTCACAGCTCAACAAAGTAGCACTCCGGGCCGGGTTTCGTTCGTGGGCCGCCAGGCCCCCTCGAGCCCTGCGCCGCTCCCTCAAGCCTGGGGCGTCAGGTGGTGCAATCAAGAGCAAATATTTTTCCGGGAAAGAATCCCCATACTGTGAGTCTTTGCACCACGCTTAAGTAGAACTCGCCAAACGTGGCCGACCGTGGAGGGCGTCAAGACGTGGGTCAAAGGCCAAAGATGCCCAAAGTGCGGCGGGCAGAGGGGGAAGGTTATCGCGTACAACATGGTGTCGAGGAAGAGCCCGTATGGGGAGTACAAGTACCACAGGTTCACCCACCGGGTCGAGCTGAAGGAGAGGCGCGAGATTGCGTCGGGGCCCCGGAAGGGGTTCCGCTACTTCGTCAAGAAGCGGAAGTACTGCTATCTCCCAGCCGAGGCCGTGCGAGTGACAAAGCCCCCGAGGCCTCCGCGGAAGAAGGGGTAGGGC
The DNA here is from genome assembly GCA_021800855.1 of archaeon. Lineage (GTDB taxonomy): Archaea > Thermoproteota > Nitrososphaeria > Nitrososphaerales > Gagatemarchaeaceae > UBA183. The sequence continues at coordinate 2,572 of JAJYYP010000044.1, forward strand.
AAACGGCCCTAGGATGGCGGAGACGCAAGCATGGGGGTCGTTCGTCCCTCTCGGGTCCGCGGCGACATTGAGGGCGGTCCGCCCTCTCACACTGTGTTCGCGGCGAGAGGTATCCTGCGCCCGGCCCACTGGAACAGGAGTATCGCGGGGATGCACGGTATCGCGAGTATGAGCCACTCGGCCAGCGGGCCGGCCACGTACGCGAGGACGAGGCCCCCCAGGAGCGGGGATATGCTGCTCCCGATGCCGTTGAACATCCCGAAAACGCCGTTGTAGTTCCCTATCTCTGTCGCAGGGGCGACGTTGGACGCCAGGGTCATCGAAGGGATCGCCCCGAGGTTCTCCCCTATCGTCAGGAGGACGACGAAGGTGAACACGGCCACGAGCGCCCCCCCGGCCACCAGGCTGATCCCCCCTAGGGCGACGAAGGAGGCCCCCATGAGGACGACTGCGAGGACAGCAGAGTAGGTGTGCTTCCTCCCCGTCATCACCCTGGTCGTAGGCATCTGGCCGAAGATTACTATGACCCCGTTGAGTGCGAGGGCTAGCCCGAGGATCCCGGTCGGGACGAGGAGGACGGTGTTGGAGTAGAGGATGAACGTCGTCCCCCAGTTCCCGTAGAGCAGCCCTGAGAATACGGCAGCGAAGCAGAGCACAAGGAATGTCCTGTCAGCCGCGAGAATCCTGAGGCTCGCTCGGAGAGACCCCGGCCTCGACGCGACACGGGGCGCACCGGCTAGGAACGACCCCTTGGAGCGGGCCGCGTCGTAGGGGGAAGAGTCGAGCATGACAAGTATGAAGACGACGCCCCCCGCGAGGATCCCCGTAGTCACAAGCGCGGTATCTGGATAACCGACGAACCCTATCAGCACCCCGCCCGCCGCCACGCCCAGGGTGAACCCGACGTTGAACCCAATCCTGACCCAGGTGTAGGCCATCGTCCTCTCCTTCACGTCGGTCATGTCTGCGACGTACGCCTGGATCGCAGGTTGCGCGATTGAACCTGCGACCCCGGCCATCGTCCCCCCGAGGAGGACCCCCGCGACAAGCTCGAAGCGCATGCTGACCGCCACCAGGAAGACCGAGGCCGCCTCCCCGGAAAGCCCGGCCAGGAAGACCTTCCTCCTCCCAGCCCTGTCTGTTATCAGCCCACCGAAGGGGGAGACAGCCAACGGGAGGACGGCCACGAGGACGAGAAGGGCGCCGATCTCGGCGTAGCCAAGGCCGACCACGTTCTTGAGATAGAGCGAAAGGAAGGGGTAGACCATGGCGGCGCCGAGGAGCCTCACAGCGGCGGCGACCCCGAGCAGCCGCACGTTCTTGTTCAAGCGGCTGCCCGCGTAGGACGGGCCGTTTATAGTTGACAAATCAGGGACGAAGGCAAGCGGCTGCAGCGTCTGTGCGCACGGGTCCCTTGACACGTCCCGGCCAAGCCGACGGGGGCAATGATGCGGAAACGAGATGCAAACGGATGGCTCGGTGTTTCGAGCCAATCGACGTTGATATCGACCTCGATGATGGGTGACGCCTCTTAAGGGCGAGGGGCGCGCCAGGTCGCATGATCGAGGTAGAGTGCGGCGAGATGACGGTCGACGAGCAGCTCGCCCTCGCCTCGGCCATCTCGGACAGCCTGGCCGGGAGGGCCGTCGCCCTGATCAAGGGGACCAAGGTCGTCCTCGACCTGGTGTCAGGTGCGGCGTCAACGGACGAGGTGATGAGAATCGTGGAAGGGTTCGCGTCGCGACGCAAGGACCCCGGAGAGTGGTCGGTAGATTCGTCAGGGCGCTTGATAGTGGTGCACTCCGCCGACCCCCTCTCGAGGTCCAGGGGGAGGAGGGACACTGGCGAGCTACTCCCAGACAACCTGTTCAAGTGCCCCTTCTGCCCTTTCGTCACCCCCTACGAAGAGCTCTACGTGGTGCACTACCGGTCTCATGGGTTCGCGTGAGCGGCAGGCCTAGTATGTCTGGAAGTTCCTGGTCCTGAAGGCGCCTATGACAAGAGCTACGCCGGCGATGATGAGCAGCTCAGGGAGGAAGGGGACGGCCTCGCCGAAGACGAGCTGGAAGGCGTTGGCGATGACGAGTATCAGCCCGAGCCCTATGGTCAGGATGCTGAGTTTTAGCCTGAGGAACGACCGGGCGAGGTTCATCACGAGGAGCAGGGCCCCGGTCCCGAACGCGAAGAGGGCGGAGTTGACGGTCCCCACCAGGTCCCCCCGGAGCCAGGCGGCCACTACCCCGAACCAGATGAGGAACAGGCCCCAGAAGATGTTGGTCAGTGTCCCGTTTTGCACTCGGCTCGCGGTCGTCCTACTCCCTCGAGGCTTTATGAACAATGCATAGAAGGAAGCCCAACCTCGGGGTAGCCCCTCAGGAGGGAGGAGGGCCGGAGCCCGCGGGCCGCAGCCCGGGGATTTCCGCAGATGAAACAACACTTTAAGCGGCACCCAACAGGAGCGGCCGCCGATTCATGTCCAACTGGCTACTCGGCATTGTCCTCGGCATAGTGCAGGGGGTGAGCGAATGGCTCCCGGTGAGCAGCAAGACGCAGGTGATAATCGCGTCGACTTACCTGTTCGGTTTGACCTTCAACGAGGCCTACGCCCTGGGGCTCTTCCTCGAGGCAGGGACGTTCATCGCCGCGTCTTACTACTTCAGGCACGAGGTGTGGAAGGTCCTCCTCGCGCTCGTGCGGAAGGGGGACGAAGAAGGGAGGCTGCTCCTGAAGTTCCTCCTCGTCGTGACGGTGTTCACCGGCATCGTAGGCGTGGCCCTGTACGCGACGGTCCAGTCAGTGTCGGGGCCGGCCCTGGGGCTCCCCATGATAGTCCTGGGGTGCATACTGATAGGGGACGGGCTGCTGATCACATTCGCCAGGGGAAGGTACGTCCCGACGAAGGGGCTGAGGGACCTCTCGATGAAGGAGCTGGTCCTGCTGGGTATCATCCAGGGGATATCGGCCCTGCCAGGGGTGAGCAGGTCTGGGGTAACCGTGTCCGCCATGCTGCTGCTCGGAATCAACCCGCGAGACGCTTTCAGGCTCTCTTTCTTGGCACTGATACCCGCGTCCATCGGGGCGGCGGGGGTCACGGTGCTCTTCTCTGACGTCTCTGTGGCGGGTGCCGTAGCCAGTGTGACGCCTCAGGTGATAGTCCTCGCGGTGATTGTGAGCGTCGTGATAGGTGTCGCCTTCATCGGCCTCCTGCTGAGGGTGGCAGGGAGCCGACGGATCGCGCTCCTTACGTTCGCCTTGGGCGTCCTGGCCCTCGCGAGCGGGGTCGTCAGCATCGCAACAGGGATAAGCGGCTAGGCCCAGCGGTGTTAAGATGTGGTGAGTCCGTGCTCCCACGGAAAATGCTGTTATCTTAACAGCGCGAGAGGACCGCGGGGGCGCCCACGGTCGCGGACCACCACACCGGCAGCAACGCATATAATCACAGAAGGTCGGCGACCTTCGAGGCGCGCCATGCCAATCAAGTTGCTCACCCTCGAGGACCTCGAGCTCGAAGGGAAGCGTGTCTTCCTGCGCGTCGACATCAACACCCCCATCCACCCTGAGACAGGGGCGCTGATGGAACGGACCAGGCTCGAGGAGGCCGCGCTGACAGTAAAGGACCTGCCGAAGTCCAAGGTCGTGGTGGCGTCTCACCAGGGGAGGGTCGGAAGGTCTGACTACACTAGCCTAGAGGCGCACGCTAGGGCCCTCGGCGAGATCCTAGAGAGGGAGGTCAGCTTTGTCCCCGACGTCTTCGGCCCCGAGGCGCTGTCCCGGATCGACTCGCTCAGTAACGGGGAGGTGCTCATGCTAGACAACCTGCGGTTCACCGCCGAGGAGAACCAGGAGTATGTGCCGTGGGAGGCGGAGAGGACGTTCCTTGTCAAGAGGCTGAGGGAGCACGTGGACGCGTGCGTCCTCGACGCCTTCTCTACGGCCCACAGGGCCTCCCCCACCGTGGTCGGGTTCGCAGGACTGGTCCCCACTTGCGCGGGGAGGACTGTCGGGAGGGAGCTGAGGATGCTCGACAGGATAGCGACGGTGGAGAAGGGGCCATATGTGACCGTTCTCGGGGGAGCAAAGGTGAACGACCGCCTCGAGGCCATAGACGCGCTGATCGCCAACGGCAGGGCCGACAGGGTCCTCCTCTCCGGAGTGGTTGGGTTGGTCTTCCTGAAAGCGGCGGGGAAGCTCAGAGGGGACGTGGGAGTCGACAAAGAGCAGGCGTTGGTGGTCAGGGCGAGGCGGCTGATGGACGACGACGCCGACCGCTTCGTCCTCCCGTCTGACCTGGCGGTCAGGGCGGAGGGTGGGCGGAAGGAGGTCGAGCCGTCGCAGATAGCCTCGGCGTCCCAGGTCCTCGACATCGGGTCGAAGTCGGTCGACAGGTTCGCGCACTACATCAAGGGGGCCGGGACGGTCTTCATGAGCGGGCCGCCTGGAGCCTTCGAGTGGGAGGAATTCAGCCTTGGGACGGAGGGGTTGCTCAGGGCGATGGCGTCGTCGCTGGGGACCACCATAATCAGCGGCGGGCACCTGTCGACCGCGCTCCGCAAGTATGGCATCCACGACCAGATTGACCACATCAGCACCGCCGGGGGGGCCCTAGTCCAGTACCTCGCGGGGAAGCGGCTCCCTCTGGTCGACGCCCTCGAGAGGGCAGCGGAGAAGTGGGGACGCCCCCCTCACGAACAGGACAGGCAACAGGAGGCTGCCTAGGCGGGATGATCAGGGTCGGGGTCAACGGATACGGGACGATAGGGAGGAGGGTGGCAGACGCGGTGAAGAAGCAGAAGGACATGGAGCTGGTCGGCGTGACCGCAGGGCACCCTCACTACAAATACGCCGTTGCCAGCGAGAAGGGGATACCGCTCTACGCCCTGGACATGAAGAGCCTGGAGGCGTTCAACAGGGATGGGTACGCCCTCAGGGGGACGCTCAACGACCTCCTCCAACGGGTGGACGTCGTGGTCGACGGCGCCCCAGAGGACAGCGGGCCGACCAATAAGGCCGTCTATTCCCAGGCAGGGGTGAAGGCTGTATTCCAGGGGGGCGAGGAGCACGAGCTGACAGGGGCGTCCTTCGTCGCCCAGTGCAACTTCGACCCTGCGGTGAAGAGGCAGTCGGTCCGCGTGGTCTCGTGCAACACCACGGGGCTGTGCAGGGTCATCGACGCCGTAGACAAGGGGCCTGGGGTGTCCAGGGCGAGGGCGGTGCTCGCCAGGAGGGCCACGGACCCAGACGACGTGAAGAAGGGCCCCATCGACGCCGTCGTCCTGGACCCCACTACCGTCCCGTCGCACCACGGCCCTGACGTCCGGAGCGTCCTCCCGGGGATAGAGATAATCACCATGGCGTTCAAGGTCCCGACCACCCACATGCACCTGCACAGCGTCATATTGAGCCTGAAGTCCAAGGCAGGGAGGGAGGACGTGGTGAAGGCGCTGGAGACGTCTCCGCGGGTGAACCTGGTGGACGGGAAGTCTGGGTTCAGGTCCACGGCCAACATAATGGACTGGGCGAGGGAGAAGGGGAGGGACAGGAACGACGTCTACGAGGCGATCGTCTGGAGGGACTCAGTCACCGTCGTGGACGGCGAGGCGTACTTCTTCCTCGGGGTCCACCAGGAGGCGATAGTGGTGCCGGAGAACGTCGACGCCGTCAGGGCCCTGGCTGGTGGGTACACCCGCGAAGAGTCGATGAAGCTCACCGACGAGTCCCTTGGAATAGCTCACAGGTAAGGACGCTGCTGGCTTGGCGAACAAGCAGTTGACCGCGGAGACCATGCTGGCGGCCAGGCAGCAGGAGCTATCCAGGCTCTCATCCAAATCAGCCCCGGTGTCCTACTCCAGCTCGCGCAGGCCTCGTGGGCGACCGCCCCCACAGCCTACGCGCTTCTGCAGAGCGACGGCCAGACCACCGCGATTAACATCAATTCCCTCACCGAGCCTCCCGGTGGAGGCCTCCTCCCTAGCCTGCGGGCTCACCCTGGTGACCAGCAGTGTGCTGTGCGTCGCCTCCCAGGTCCAGGCGGTGCAGCAGACGATGCATGTGACCACCTACCAGCAGGAGCAGGTCCA
>JAJYYP010000045.1 GCA_021800855.1 archaeon
GATGTCCTTTCACGTTCCATGAACTTGCAAGGTTCCATGAGACGTGGGAGGCATCATCCCCTCAAACCGTCAGAAAGCAACGAAGCTAGAGCATCAGCTCAATTCATTCCTTAACTTGACAGCGCCGCTGATTTTATTCTCCACTCTCTCTCAGACTTCCCCTGTCACTCTGGTACACAGTCGCTCATGCCAGAGACACCGATTTGGTTGGGGTCCTCTTCCGGTCGCCGCCATATATGCACAGTTCGCGTTTTGTCAAGTAGTCGTCAAACGAGATGAGTATCGCCGTCCAGCGCATTTACTTCATACCTCAAGGTCTTATCCACGGGATCCCGCATCCCGGGATGGCTAATTCCGACAGCCAGAGACGCCCATTGAGTGTGACAAGGCAGAGAAGGCAGACCGAGCTAGCCACGAGTGGAGATGCCTCTCCGCGGCAGCATCACGCACGAAAGTTCGACAGCCCACATCGAGCGGCCGAATGATCGGTGAAGAGCGTGCACTCTGCTCGAAGAGGCTGACCTGCGCGGGAGGTGCCCGTGGCGATAAGAGGCTTACTTTGGAGTGGTGAGCCCTGGCCTCCGAGCGAGTCCCCTTGGGTCAGTCCTTTCCATTATCTTGGTCCTCAGCTGGTGCATCCCATCACCGCGGACGGCGGATATCTTGACCGTGCTGTAGTCTTTGAAAAGGGGGTCGAGCTCTATCTTGGACCTCGCCCTGACGTCCAGAAGGTCGACCTTGTTCAGGACCACGAGGAGCTTCGATGGCTCGACGTCCAGTTCGCTCAGCGTCTCCCTGCAGCTCCGCAGCTTGATTCCGATGCTCTCTGGTGGTTCGCTGACGTCGATCATCAGCAGGACGAGGTCTGTGTGACGAAGCTCGTCAAGCGTCGACCTGAATGACTCTACGAGATAGGTAGGCAGACGCGAGATGAAACCGACTGTGTCAGAGAGGAGGATCTTCCGTCTGAAGTTCGGGAAGGCGACCATGCGTGTGGTCGTCGACAGCGTCGTGAAGAGGTCTGGAGATACGTCCTTCGACTCCGCGGTGAGCCGGTTGAAGAGGGTGGTCTTCCCGCTGCTGGTGTAACCAGCCAGCGACACGAACGGCACCCCGAGCTTCCTCCTCTCCGAGGCATGGAGCCCCCTGACAGTCTTTGTCTTCTCGAGCCTATCCTTGATGAATCCCATCTGTCTCTTGAGCGCTCTGAACTTCACGTCTACCGCGTACTCACCCATGCCAGAGAACCCTGCCTGCTCTCCCCTGAGCGAGTTTCGGACGGCTTCCCTCGCCCTGGGAAGCTCGTAGCGCAGTTCTGCGAGCTGCACTTGGAGCTTTGCCTCGGTCGTCGCTGCCCTCTTGGCGAATATGTTGAGGATGAGCCTCTCCCTGTCGATGACGCGGGCGTGGGTGAGGCGTGAGAGGTTGTTCGCCTGCGAGGACGTCATACTCTCGTCGATGATTATAGTGTCCGACTCCGTGTCTGCGACTAGTCCCTCGAGCTCCTGGGCCTTTCCTGAGCCGACGCCGTACTCGGAACGGCCTAGGTCCTTCTGGGTCACCACTTCCTTGACGTCGTATCCTCCAGCCTTCGCGAGCCCGAGTATCTCGTCCCTCGCGAATTCGTCAGGGTAAGTGACCACCACAGCCTTGGCACCGGATCCGCTCAATTCGATTTAGGGGGTGCCAGAGCGGCTCAGTAAAACAGTTCTCTGATGGTCGGCAGACGCGGCGCCTAGCCGCGGACCACCTTGGTGCCCAAGTAGTGGTCGCTATACTTCTGCTGGTATCCGTGGGAGACGGCCAACCCCACTATAACGTCAAGGAGCAGTAGGAGCCAGTAGATCTTGCTCAGGTTCCTGACAAAAGCCTCTGCGAAGGTGGGGTTGGAGCCGCGCCTGGACACCGACTTCAGCCTGAAGAGTCTCTTCCCGATGCTCGCGCCGGACGACGCCTCCATCACCGTGTTGTACAACACGAAGATAATCCCCCAGAGGAGGGCCACGCCCCCGAACACGACGCCGAAGAAGACAGTACCGCCAGTGAGGAGGGCTGGGATCGCGACTATCGCAGTGACGATACCGAGAACCACATAGACTATCACATAGTCTACGACCAGGGCGATCAGCCGTTCTACCCAGTACTCCTGGGCATCATGATCCCTGGTGAGGGCGTCGATACCGCTCACGTGTGCGTCCCCCACCCCAGCATGGACGGGAGACCCGCATGATGGGCAGAAAACGGCTCCATCTGGCAGCTCTTTCCCGCACTTGGCGCAGAACATGGCAACAGTTGCGTAGGGCGGTTCGTTTCACCCCTTTTATGGGTTGGCCCTTTGGCTAGAGGGACAGTGTGAGGAGGAAGGCCGCCGCCAGGGCTACTACCGGCGCCACGACCCAGAGGGAGACGGTCTCTGTGACAAGCCGCGTGTTGACTATGGTCACGTTCCTGCTGAACGCGGCGCCCAGCATGCCTCCGATCAGGCATTGCGTTATAGAGACGGGGAGCGCCAGCTGGGTCCCTGCCCAGACCAGCAGAGAGCTCGAGATGAAGGCAGAGAAGACCCCCTGGGGGCTGAGGGTGAGCATCCTGTCGCCCACCGTCCCGCCTAGCGCCTGCCGCCCTAGGACAGCGACGCCGATTATGGCAGCGACGGCGAGCAGGACGAAGACCTCGGTCTGCACCCCGAGGGGGGCGGTCGAGCCGAGGCTCCCGTAGAACATCCCGATGTTGTTGGCGCCAAGGGCGTAGGAAGCGGCGAAGGCGCTCACCAAGGACCCGCTCCGGTTGAGGGTGTCCACGCCGAGGACCCCCAAGCCCGATGTGAGCCTTCGAGTCATGCCGTAGATCGCATAGGTGAGGACGGCTGTCCCGAGCGGGGCCAGGAACCAGAAGACAACGACCTCCGAGGCCCTGTATATGTTCAGGGTCAGGGCCGAGGCCAGCGTCGCCCCGACGAAGGCGCCCACCATAACCATGCTGAACGAGACAGGCAGGTCGAGAAGGGTCATGGCCGCGGTGAACACGAGTGATACCAGCAGGGTGGCGACAAGAGCCGCAAAAGATGCTGAGGGAGCAAGGCTGACAAGGCTCCCGACCATCTGTGGGCCCTCCAGCACAGACCCTAGGAAGAGACCGACCACTGCCAGGGCCACGATAGTACCGTGGGAAAGCGTCCCCGAACCCCTAACATTGCCTATCAGCAACGAGCTGTTGTTCCAGCCGAACACGAAGCTAAGGACCGCGGCCAGTCCGACCAGGAGGCTATCCATACCCCTTGGCCAGCAGAATCAGGATCACGTCCCCGGCGTCTTCCGCGTTGTCCGCAATGTCGTCAGCCGTGAAGATGAAGTCGCGGAGCTGGATCACAGTCAGCGGGCTCATCCCCCCCGCCCTGTTGAACAGGTCTTTGAGAAGGGCGTCCTTGTGAGTGTCTGCCTCTTCCTCGTAGTCCTCGACCTTCTGGATCATCGCAAGCGCCTCGTTCCTCCCCACCTTGAGCGCTGTCACCAGGTCCCTCAGGGCGGAGGAGGCAGATTTCAGGTCAGACATGAAGAGGCTCATGCCTTCGGAAGCGAGGAATGCCTTGTCCTCGTCACCAAGCCTGGAGTCGTGGGCGAGGATCCGTATCGCGTCCTTCGCGCTGTCGGCGATGTCATCTATCCTCTCCATGAGGTTGAGGATGTCTTCCCTCACCCCGCCGAAGAATGCCCCCTCCGCCACCATGAAGCTGAGGTATCGGCGGGCCGCGTCAGCCTTAGTCTCGGAGTCGAAGACTTTCGCTTCGCTCCCCTGGGCTGAGCGTGTGTCCCCCTTCGAATAGGCGGCCACGCCTGCCGCGAAGGACTCGACGCACTCGGATACGATGTCGAGCAGGCCCAATATCCCGTCGAATATCTTCCGCTCCTTCTTGCCCGGAGAGAAGAAGCCGAAGTTCAAAGCCGTCCAGGGGCCTGAAAAGGGACCACTTTAACTTCGGCCCCGCGGGCTTCGCACCGACCACAGATTTCAGACAGTCGTGGCCGGCGCAGCCGTTTCCCACAGGCGCCCGCCGCTTCAGAGGTCGCCTCGTGCATGAAGCTCCTCTTCGGCAGGGTCACCATAACCGAATCAGCCGGAGAATGGTCTGAAGCAGCGGCCGAGAGCGAGTTCTAGTCAGAGTCGCTCGCCTATCAGAGACTGTACTCGCGTCGAGGCCGATGTCCGATGCCTTCTGTCAAATATTGTCGGATCGGCTGGTAGGAGATGAGACATGGCCAAAATAATGAAACAGCGCAAAGTCTTAAGTCACTCCTCGTGCAGCGGATTGGCTGTGCCGCGGTAGCTCAGCCTGATTCACACCTGAAGGCTATGGAGACCTCAAAGCTCATCAGCATCCGGCTGAAGACCGGAGTGTCGTCGGCTCAAATCCGACCCGCGGCATCTAACTCTTGGAATCTATCTGCCTCGGACCTCAAATTAGAGACTAGCACGGCCGCGTAAAGGGGTTCGTCACGTCTCCGCCGGGAAACTTGTTGACGCGTTTGGCGTTCGTTTCGTGCGTGTCGTCAGTCGTGGACTTGTCCGTCCTCCATCATCTGATGGTATTCGTGCGGCTCTACGAACGAGCCGAAGGCCCTGTCAACGACCTCGCTCATCGACGGGTGGATGTGCATCGACTCCATCAACGGCCTGGCGTCCTGGCTCTCCGTGTACATCAGGTTGATTATTTCCTGGATTAGGATCGAGGCGTAGGGCCCGATTATGTGCGCGCCGAGGATGCGGAGGCTCCCCCTCTCCACTATGACCTTGACGAAGTACCCCTTCGCGTTGATTGCTTCGCCCTTCGCCGTGTCCTCGTACCTGTAGAAGCCGACCAATATTCCGCTTTCCCAGTGTTTCGCGACTGCCTCCTGCTCCTTCATCCCCACGCTCGCGACTTCCGGGTAGGTGAAGATGGCGTTCGGCACCGCGTGGTAGTCTGCCTTTATGCGCCTCTTCAGGACGGCGTTGTAGTAGACGATGGTGGACTCGTAGTTGGCCACGTGCTTGAACATGTGCTTCCCGAGGGCGTCGCCCATCGCCCAGACACCCGGCTGGGACGTCTGAAGGTACTCGTCGACCTCTATCCATCCATCCTTCGTGGTCCTGATGCCGGCCCGTCTGGGTAGAGGATGGCGGTGGTCGGGCCCCTGCCGGACGCTATCATCACCTCTTCGGCCTCAACCACAACTTCCTTGCCTGTCGCCCTGTCAATTGCGTGGAGGCGCTTCCTTGCGCCGACCCTGTCAGCAGCCCTGACTTCGCGGTCACTGATTATCCGCATGTGCTTCCCCAGCTCCGCCGCCGCCAAGGCGGAGACCTCCGGCTCCTCGCCTGGGAGGAACTGCGGGTCCCTGCCTATGATTGTCACCTTGGAACCCATAGCTGAGAAGAAGTGGCGAACTCGGCAGCTATGTATCCCCCGCCGACAATGGCTATGCTATCAGGTAGGTGCGTCATGTAAAAGGCAGAGTCGCTGGTGATGTAGCCGACCGCGTCGAGCCCCTTGATGGGCGGTATCGTGCTCTGAGAGCCGGTGCAGAGAAAGATATTCTTCGCTGTGATATACTCGCCAGACACGTTGAGCGCTTAGAGGGCGGTGAACTCCGCGGGGGCATGGTAGTAGTCAATGTTCTCGGAGCTTGAGAGACCCAGGCGGATGGATTCCATGTCGGCGTCTATCAGGCGCCTCATCCTGCCCATCACCTTGGCAAAGTCGGCCCGCTTCAGCTCGACGTCCAGGCCGAGCTCGTCCGCCTCCTCGATGGTCCTGATGAGCTCTGCGGGATAAAGGATAATCTTCGAGGGGATGCATCCTCGTGTCAGGCAGACGCCGCCGGGCTTGTCTTCGTCTATGACTGCGATCTTGATTCTGGGGTTCTGCTGAATCATGGGTCGACTATGTTCATGGCGGAGCCGGTCCCGATCACAATCAGGTCGTACTGCTTCATTGAAGATGCCTAAGGAGCGCTTTGCTAGATAAGGTTCCCATGCGACCGCAGGTAGGGCTCTCTGCGCCTCCGCCGGAGCCTGTCCCACAGTCGGCCGGGACTGTCATTTGTGCTGGGCAGCCATGGCGGGTATAACCCATCTGTCCCCCCACGCCCGCAGGGACTCGACGACTGGCCTCAGCTGCTCCCCCATCTGGGTGAGCCGGTACTGGACCATGAACGGCTGCGTGCTCATGACGTCCCTCCTCACGATTCCCTCCGACGTGAGATATTTCAAGACCCTGGACAGGGTCTTGGCGTCGACTCCGCCCGCTACCCTCAGGAGCTCGTTGAACCTCATCGGCCGGTCCAGCAGATACCTGACGACTATCAGGCGCCACTCGTTCCCGACCTTCCTGACCGACTCCACCACGGGACAGAGTTCGTATCCATCCGTGGATTCCGTCTTCCTAACTGGCACTGATGTCACCTGAGGGCGGCGGGGCCAACAACATATATTAACTTTCCTTCTGCTACTAGATAGCATGAATCTATCTGAAAGCTCGCGAGAGCAAAGGAACATGCGGCTGATGCAGACCCTGGACGACGCCTGGAACGCCGGCCCTGGGAGCCCCCTCTGGGAGACGTTCAAGGAGCGCCATACCGAGGACGTGAAAGTCTACTGGCCGGGGGGAGCTCCGCCCACTGAAGGACGCCACAACCACGACCTCGAAGCCGTCGAATTCTTCAGGGCCTTCCCCGACCAGCACCTGGACAACCGGCCCTACAAGATCTTCTTCGCCTCAGGCGACTACACGACTTCCGTAGCCAGGTTCACCGGGACATTCTCCGGCCCTATGAAGGGCCCCGACGGGAAGACGATCCCACCGACTGGCAAGAAGTTCGAAGTGGAGTTCGCGACGATCGCCCGCTGGAACGACAGAGGGGAGATAGTCGAAGAGCGCCTATTCTACGACCTGGTCGGGTTCATGAAGCAGATAGGGCTGTCCTAGACCGGGCAGGTCCGGTTCCGCGTTCACGCGCGCGAGTCGGCGGCAAGGTTCGAGCAGGACTATCTTACCTCAGATCCGACCTGAGGCCCACCTCGCGGCTGACTCTCGTCAGGAGTGAATCAGCACTCAAGATTTGGGCTAGGGAGTTGGAGAGTCCTCTCTTACCAACCGTGCGGCCTTGAGTTCGTCCCAGAAGCTCCGAGGAATTTCTTGCGTCAGCGCTGATTTGTCTTCCTCGACCTCTCGGGGAGACCTGCATCCCACGATGACCGAGACTATCCCCGGGTTGGCGAGGACGAATTGCAGCGATGCGGCTCTCAAATCGACCTCAAACTTGTCACAGATGGATTTGATCCTCCTAGTCTTCTCAAGAATCGCAGGAGGAGCGTCAGCGTAGTCATACTTGGCATCCCGAGTCGGCCCTGAAGCGAGTATCCCGCTGTTGAACACCCCTCCCGCTATCACCCCAATCTTGTTGTCACTGCAGAATGGGAGGAAGTCCTCCTGCGCCCCTTGCTCTAGGAGGGTGTACCGCCCAGCGAGCAGGAAGCAGTCGAACTGCTGCCTCTTCGCGAGCTTCAGTGCAGTCTGGTAGCTGTTCAGCCCCGCCCCGATGGCGCTGACTTCCCCTCTTTCCTTCATTTCGTTCAGAACCGGGTACGAGTGCTTCAGGGCCTCGTCTTCTCGGCCGTCACAGTCATGGATGAAGAGGATATCGAACATGCCGATTCCAAGGCGCATCATGCTCCCATCGAGGGACTTTCTTACCCCAGCCTCGCCAAAGTCGAAGACTGCCCCGGCCCCTGCCGCCTCGGCCCAGTAGGCGGTAGCGTTCTCCTTTCCGTCAGTAGGCGTTAGCACCCTCCCTACCTTGGTCGACAGTGTGTAGTCCTCTCTCTTCCTCCCCCTGAGGGCCATCCCTATCCTCTCTTCGCTCCTCCCGAACCCGTAGAACGGAGCTGTGTCTATGTGCCGGAGCCCGAGCTGCAGTGCCTTTTCGACAGTAGCTGTAGCTTGTGCCTCGGAAACTGCGGAGTACAACCCCCCAAGGGGGGCACCGCCTAGCCCCATCCTGCTGATGTAGAGCCCGGTCTCGCCGACCCTCGCCTTCTCCCCGAGTACGGCCATGGAGGGCCTTCCATTCGCATGCATTTGGCCTTTCAGAACACTTTTACCCCTTAGACGGCAGTCGGACCTATGCCAAGAGTCGAAGCATCGTTCGGCGCCGCCCTACCCACCTACGCGGGGGACGCCACCGCCTCGCCCGGAGCCGAGGAGTACTGGGGCCTCTACGACCTAACGTTGAACGACGACGTCACCTGGGAAAGGGTGGCCAGCTTCGCGAAGGAAGCTGAATCCCTAGGTTATGAATCGCTCTGGTCACCAGACCACTTCATGCTAGGAAAGAAGGGGATGATGTTCGAGGTGTGGACCACGCTGAGCGCCATATCGCAGCTGACATCGAAGGTGAAGCTTGGGACATGGGTGTTGTGCAACAACTACAGGAACCCTACCCTGGTGGCTAAGATGGCGTCCTCCCTTGCGCTCATGTCTGACAACAGGTTCATTCTTGGATACGGCGCGGGGTGGTACCAGCTCGAATACGAGGCCTTGGGATTCGATTTCCCCCCGGCGGGGAGAAGGGTGGACATGCTCGAAG
>JAJYYP010000046.1 GCA_021800855.1 archaeon
GTGTTCAGGTTCTACTCCAAGGACGAGCTGAGGAGGTTCCTGAAGTCCCTCGTCGAGCAGTACCAGGCCCAGAGCCAGGCCCTCGGAGACGAGCTCGGGACCCTGATCAGGACCCTCGAACAGGAGAAGGCGGCGGCAAAGGCAGCCCCCAAGGATGCCAAAGACTCCAAAGGTAAAGACCAGAAGGACAAGCCGCAGCCCAGCATGAAGGGGCAGTCGAGGGGTTGGGTCAAGATGGGGACCTTGATGGTGAACGTCAGCGACCCCAACGGCGCCATGGCCGAGGTCCTCTTCCAGATGCACGAGGACGTCAAGACGAAGCTCGCAAAGTCGACGGAGGCCCTGAAGTCGTTCGAGGAGCTCAACAGCCAAATGATCCCGGAGGCGGGGCAGTACTACCTGCAGGTCAGGAACGGCGCCCCCGAGAAGATAGTCGCGAACCTTTCGGTCGGGCGGCGGGAGCTTTTCAGCTTCTCAGCCGACTTCAAACTGGTTTAGCGAAGAGTCACTCTGACCGGGCCGGCACGGGGGGCCCTGCGGACGACCTGCTGCGCTGTTGCGCCTTAGAACAGCGACGACAGCTCCAGGTACGACTTCACGAACGACTTCATCATCTGCGCCGGGCTGCTGACGACGCAGTTGACCGCGAAGTACTCTTCTATGGCGTGGCTGTCTATCCCCAGGCCCATCAGGAACGTCCCGGAGTTGGACACAGACTTTATCGTCGACACGAGCTCCTCTTCCACCCCCTTGTACCCTGTGGGGTATCCGTCGGACGCGACCACCAGTATCCTCGTGTCCACAGGCTGGGCGGCGAGGACCTTGTGGGCCACCCGTATAGCGTCCGGGAGGAGGGTGACGTTCCTCTGCTCTATCCCCCCTATCCGCGCCCTAGTCTCAGAGGTGTACCCTTCGTTGAAGTCCTTTATGACCTGGAATGCGTTGTTGAAGGAGTACATCGACCACTGGCTCTGGGAGGGTATCAGGTCCTTCGCGACCTCGGCCAGGCAGGTGCTCACCCCCTTCACCTCGTGGGCGAAGGCCGAGGTGCTCTTGCTGGCGTCGAGGAGTATCGCCCACGCCTCGTTCTTGACGACGGTCTCCTCCCTCATGAAGACGTCTGAGCGCCTGTCCCCTGAGGCGACCACCTGCATCGCGGCCTGCATGTCTATCTGCCCGCTTTCGTGCCCCCCCGTCTCGTCGAGGACGTTCTTCACCTGCCTGAGCTGGTCCCTCATGTTCCTGATCGGCCCCGAGAGCGAGGAACGTATGCGCATGAAGTTGGCGTAGTCTCCGTGGGGGAACTCAACCCCCTCGAGCCGGGTCGACCGGACGTGATCCTCGTACCTCTCCCGTATCTTCTGCATCTTCTCGTTCGCGGCCCTGAGCGCACCGAAGAAGTCTGTCGCCTCGCTGTCTTCGTTCGCCATAGACGTCTCCTTCAGGCCGAGCGACGCGAGGGCCGATGCCTCCAGAGGGGCCGAGCCGTCCTCCCCCGTGACCTGCCCCCCGAATATGCTCGACTCGCCGTGGGACTCCGTGTACGGGAACGACGGGACCTCCCTCATCCTCCCGCTCCTCGTCAGCCTGGAGTATACGGCGTCGGCGGCTGCGAAGAGCTCCTTGGGGTACTCGTTTGCCTTCGAGGCCGCGACCACGGCCGACCTCACCTGGTTCGCGAGGCGCCTCACGTCAGAGTCCTCCTCCTCGTCCCCTCTGAGCCCGTGGCTCACCCCCCAGACCTCGAGGAGGAGCTTCGTGGCCGGCCTCTCGGGGCCGACTATCTCGTCCACGTTCGCCACCCTGAGGGCGGACAGGTAGTTGGCGTAGGCTATGTCTTGGAGTATCCCTGGCCACTCGTCGTACGCTCTCCTGGTCGCCCTGTAGTCCTCGAGGAGGGACACGACGAAAGTTGCGGTCTTCAGGTCCTTCCCTTTCGCCCACCCCGCGTACTGCCGGAAGTCCGAGTAGGCGGCGTGCAGCGCCCCGTGGTAGAGGGACGCCCTGTAGGCCCTCCAGAGACCGGCGAAGGCGCGCTCGTCCGCGTCGAAGAAGAGGCCGTGGAGGCTGTAGAAGCCTTTGTCGTCGAGCCTCGGGGTCGGGACCTTCAGGACCATCCCGCTCTTGTCAGCCGAAAGGGAGGGCCTCGGGAGCCCTTCGTCGAGTATCAGCCTGAGGGTGTCGTAGTCACGTTTGCCTACGCTTGTGACGAGGCCCCAGGAGTAGTCGAGTAGGTTCAAGCCTGGCGTTCCTGCCCGGACCCGAACACCATCTGCACCACCCTCCGGACCGTCCCCTGCACTTCCGGGTCGTCCGACGTCACCGAGATGACAGTCTCTTCGGCCGCCTTGTTAGGCGTCAGCCCGTCGGCTACCAGGGTCCCCCAGTTGACGATGTCCCCCACGGAAGGCGCGTAAGGAAGGTCTCCGTTCTTGTACCTCTTCCGCATATCGGCAGCGACCCTCACCATCCGCTCGGCGGTGGCGGCAGGGAGGCCCGTCCTGTCAGACACCAGCTTCACCTCCTGAGCTGACACCTTGGGGCCTACGCTCAGGTAGTCGAAGTCGAGCCAGACGCTCATCCTCCTCCGGAAGGCCGCGTTCAGCGGCTTCGTCCCGGCGAACTCTGCCGAGTACGGGTTCATGCTGATTATGACGTACCCGTTCGGGTGCCTGGGTATGATTTCGTTGTCCTTCTCCGTGAGGACCATGTGCCCTCTTGTGTCGAGTATCGGGTTGAGCCTGGTGGCTATGTCCTGCTTCATCATGTTCGCTTCGTCGAGGTAGAGTATCCCACCGTACCTGCACCACGACACGATGAGGCCGTCGATCCAGTTCTCCTTCCCCAGCCCCACGAACTTCCCGAAGAGGTCGTAGACCGAGGTCTGGAGACCGCAGTTTATCTCCCAGAGCGGGAGCCCGGCCATCTTGGCGACCATGTAGACTATGTGCGTCTTGCCTGTCCCTGACGGGCCTATCAGGGCGCACTGCTTGAAGTAGAACAGCGCCCTCGACACCTTCTCCACGTAGCTCTCCCCTTGGTCGACGTACTCAGGGACGTTGGTGGGGACCATGCTCCTGAGCGAGTCAGGGAAGGTGTACCCGGCCCCTAGGTCGTACTTCGATGTGTTGTACTTTTCTTTGAGGGACTGGACGCCCGTCTTCGGCGCCACCGAGAGCTTGACTGTCAGTCTCGCGCCCGCCCCCTCGGCCCTGGCTACGAGTGCGTGCTCCTTGGTGTCCTGCTCGGAAATCAAACGCTTTCACAGGGCCGTCAATTCGTTTAAAGCATGATGGATTCCTGGTCTGTATCCAGTCATCGTATACCTTTATCTGTCATTTGGGACCCATTTGCGGCTGGGCAGGCAATGGCGAGGGTCGAGGTCTCCATAAAATCGATAGACGGGAACAAGATGGCGGAAGACGTGACGTCGGACAGCTCCGTGAACTTCAACGTCACGGCCAACATCGTGGAGTCGGAGCGGAACCCTGACAGGCTCACGCTGAAGTTCACCATCGAGCTCAACTCGGACCCGGACGTCGCTAAGATGGCGATATCAGGGACAGCCGTAATCATCGGGGACGACAAGGAGATAGACTCGATGCTCACGCCGAAGCCTGGGGAGACGGTCCCCCCCGTGTTCATGAGGATATACCAGAAGGTCTACGCCATCCTCTACCTGATCAGCGGCTCCCTCAAGGTCCCTTACCCCTCTCCGGGGTTGCTGAAGGACGTCCGCCTGGCCTCAGCCAGGGAGATGTCACAGGCAGTCACCCAGCCTAGCGGCCTCGGCCCTTAGGCGACGAGGATCTGCCTCGCGGACGCGAAGACGGGGTTCTCCTGCTGCGAAAGGATAGGCGTAGGGGTCGAGAAGACCGCTTCGAGCTCGCTGAACCTGCGCAGCACCCCGTACCCCTCCTCGGTGAGCGACACGAATATCCCGGCGTCCTTGGCCTGGCTCCTCACCATCCCCTTCTGCTCGAGGAAATCAAGGGCCTCCTTCAGGACCTTCCAGGCCAGGTTGGCCTTGTACATCACCCTCGTCCGCCGCATCTCCCTCTCCTCGGCTATCACCCTCATCACGTCCGCGAAGACTTCGATCTTCGACCTGCGAATCAACATCGGGCATAAGGGTCTATGCTCTATTTATCCTCCCACCGACTTTAGCCCGACATAGGTCCCCCCTCCTCCTGGAAAACGGCAAACTTTCCAGCGTCAGCCCGCCGTGAGCTCTTTCTTGATCTGCTCGAACTGCCTGTGGTAGTCCATGGCGATCTTGTCCCTGTCCTGGTCCTGGACCATCGTCGTGGCGGCGTAGGAGACTACCTCCAGCGCCTCGTGCTCCGTCCTCAGGTGCTCTATAAGCCCCGTCTTGCCGTCCACCTGCGAGAGGCATATCCTGCAGACGTATATCGCGTCCTTGGGCTCCTGCGGCATTGCGTTGAATTGGTCTCAGTTCTTATTTAACGGTTTTATGGAGTTCCCCCACCGAGCCCGCATACATAGCCAGCGATACGGCAGGTCGTCTGGGTCTGAAATCCATCTCCCGAGCCAAGCGAACGGTCCGGCGGAGCCGAGGCCTTCTAGGGCCGTCCCCTAGCGGCTAGGTGGCAGAAGGCCCATGTGCCTCAGCCATGTGATGAATGCGGGGGCGGTGGACCAGGCCCCTCTCGGCGTCTGCTTCTTGGCTGCAGAGGGTGCGGGAGGATACCTTACCGCGGCTTCGGCCTGGATGGTGCTGGAGCGAGGACTCGCTCAGGTAGGGCAGGACATGACCGAGCTCAAGCCTGGGGAAGCGGGCCTCTGCCCCCAGACAACGGGGCTCGCAAGCCGGGCAGGTGGTGGACGAACTGTACGCCATGAAATAGGGGCTGGAAGCCCACGACCTTCATTCGCTGGAGGGTGTCACACCAGATGGACGTCCCTGACGAGCCAGGGGGAAGGCGGTTCGAGCCCGATGGTCGAGAGGACGAGGTAGAGCCCCTCGTAGCTGTCCCTGTAAATCTGCACAGCTATGTCGCTCAGGACTCCTTCCCCCAGGTCCTCCAGGCTCTCGTCCTTTGCCAGCATCTCTGCGTTGGCGAAGGCGAACCCTGCTATCTCCGCCCTGTAGATGAGCGGGAATGTGTCTATACCAATCGTATACCTCAATTTGAGCCTTGTAAGGTCCCTCGAGACTGTCTTGACGTCCGCCTGGAGGTCGAAGCTGACCTTGGTCCCCTCGGGAGGTTTGATAGCTGCAAGGCTGGCCCTGAGCTTCGTGGTGTGGGCCTCGACCTTGAGCATCTGGGCGAGCAATTCAGGTAGCCGACGGCCCCGGGTCGATTATAGGCGAATTGAACCTTTTCTATGCCGCGGAGCTCTCTCCTTTGGAATACGGCAGACCCCCTCCCCCCGAGGGCTTCCCCAGGCCCCGCACGGGGGGTGCGACCCCCCGCCTCCTCCTAAGATTCAGGTAGATGGCGGAAGTGGCGGCCGCGAAGATGACGAGCGATATCTCCCCAGCGCCATACAGGCCGCTGAAGAAGTCGGGGACAGAGCCGTTGGCCAGGCCGAAGACGAGGTAGAAAACTATGGCAGGCACAGAAGAGCCGGCCCTCCTCCTTGTGGCCAGGTAGAACGCGGCGTAAATCGCCAGAGAGGTGACGAACCAACCCACGAAGTTCGCTACCGGGACCCCGAAGTATGGCCCTGGGGGGACCCACGCCCATAGCGTCTTCGAGAACCTCGGGTCGAAGGCCATATCGAGGAAGACCATCAGGAAAGCGGAGACGACGTAGTTGTCGGCGGCCAGGAGGCAGAAGTACCCCAGCGAGGCCCATAGGAGTGGGATGAAGACAGGGATTGGCCCGAGCAGCGGAGAGAGGTCCGCTGTGTAGACGTAGTGCCCCACCAGCCCCGTGGTGATGAAGAGGTACTCGAACCCGTACCCGATCAGGGCGGCGGCTGCGAAGTACTTCAGCGCTGTCCTCCCCCCCAGGTTGAGGTATGAGTGCACGAAATAGAGCACGATGAATACGGACGAAGAAGTCACGATGGAGAACGCCGGGTCCCGGGAGAGCGCTGGGGCGTCCCCCACGGCGGCGTATGCAAGGTAGGCGAAGGATGCCCCCCATACAAGCTTCATCCTATCCAACTCAGTGCCCCCGGGGTCCTCTGCGGCAAATAGCCGCGTGCGTCACCAATTTGACCTCCAATTGTGCCCGGTTCACGCGCCTTGGACGGATCGACTCTGGTCCTGCTATAAACCTGATGAAGGCTGGTTTCATGTCCCTGACAAATTTTTGGTCGCAGGCGCCTATGGCCCAGGGGCTGGGTCTGGAGCGCTCCTCGTCACCTTTACTCCCCCGCTGTCGACCAGGATGTGGTTCGAGAAGAGGCTCTTCACCAGGCTCACTGCCTGTGCGTCGTGCGCGCCGAGCGTGATGAGGAACATAGATGAGACGTTCCTCTGGTCGAGTATCGAGCTCGCCTGCCTGACGAACTTGTAGCACTCCTGGAGGCTGTGGGATAGGATTATGTCAGAGAGGCTGTCGAAGACGATGGTTATCTTCGCCTCAGGATTGACAGCGAGGATCTTGCTGAACACGTCGAGCAAAATGGGCATGTCACCTGCAGGGACGAGGACCTCGTTCGGGTTCTCCGTCTCCTTCGGGTAGCTTATGTTCGACGAGAACGCGTAGGTCCTCACCCCGGGCTGCGACGACACCGCGTTGTACACAGGGCTCCCCTTGGACGTGAATACGAAGGCACTACTCCCTGACGTGATCAGCTCGCGGACGAAGTCTGCCACCACCTCCTCGTAGTTGGTCGAGGGGCTAGTCTCGAGGAGGAGTGTCTTGCCTTCCACGAAGCCCACGCGCACCCCCGCGCGGGACGAGAACCGCTCCACCGGAGCCGCCGCAGGGGCGACGGAGGTGCTGGCGAACAGCGTGGCGAAGGTGGTCGCCTGCCTGAATATCCTGGCGGTCACGAGGAAGACCGCGGCGCCTATGATGTATCCCAGGGAGCTTGCGTCAACCCCTATGATCAGAAGGTAACCGTTGAAGATCAGGAACTCCAGGCCTATGGCGCTCCAGCAGATAGGGAGTATCAGCAGCGCCCTCCTGACCCCCCTGTCCGCGGTCCTCTTCCTTGAGAGTATCAGCTGGACTGAGGGGTATACGATGAATATGATCAGGACTACGAATAGGAGGTCGATGTAGGTGGGGTTGAAGACAGTGTCGTACAGCGCCACCCCGGCGATGTTCGTGATCTCCCTTGAGGTGAAGGGCTGGAAGACAAGCAGGTACCCCTCCACCAGCGCGAGGTACGCCATGAACGCGATGAAGGCGGCGGCGTGGAGCGGTCTCTTCAGGAGGCCCCTCAGCGGGGAGCCCCCTCCGGAGGCGGACGGCCGGTAGTAGAAAGACGCAGCGACCAGGGTGAGCAACACCACGTCGGCGAGTATGAACGTCGTCGCCCAGTCCGTGTAGATGGTCACGTACCCGGGCGAAGAGAGGTAGTTCCGCAGGAACTCTAGGACAACCACGCCTAGGAAGAACACGTGGACGAGGACGAGGAAGTTCCTGGTGTTCGCGTACGACTTGGCCTGCTGTCTCGATATGAAGAAGGCAGACACTATCGTGATCGCCATGGTCACGAGCTGGATTGCAGGGACCAGCTCCGGCGCGAAGGTCAGGGCGGTCGAGACGTGTCACCGCCCTTCCTTGAACGGTTCATCCGGGACGTGAGTCATCCACTCAGACCTTAACGCTTTCGGGCGTCCCGCCGCTGCGTGCTCGAGGTTCGTATCCGTAACTGCGCCCCGGGCGTTCTATAGCTCCGCTAGCCATCTGGAGAAAAGGGGGCGTACGGGGTATCCCCGTACGCGTCAGTCGGTTGCTATCACTTTGTGACTTGGGCGAGTGCTGTGGTGTTCGTGAACAGGGAAGGCACAGACCACTGGGTGCTGTACGAACCCACGATCTTGCCTCCGGCCGCGTCTGTCATCTGGAAGTGGCCGCTGGAGGATGCGCCGGTCGCGGTGCATGTCCCTTCAGGAAGGCCGAAGAGACTGCTGCAATCGAAACTCCCTGCCAAAGTGAATGTGGTCGTGCCGCTCAGCTTACCTGCGGCGTTGAGCGAAGAGGGTGACATGCCGGTCAGGAAGATCTGGCCGCTGTCCTGCTCCGTGCCTGCCACCAAGTTCTCGTGCGAGTTTGTCACTGTCGCGTAGCCCCCTGTTATGGGTGCAGACCCGAGGGTTCCGCTCACGGCCCCCTCCAGCCCGACTTGGCTCCAGTCGATCATGGCCATGTTGTAGGTCACGATGAGGAACAGCGTCGGCTGGGTCTGGCTGTCGAGGCTGGTGATCAGGATCGGGCCGCCGAACGGGTTCCAG
This sequence comes from archaeon, assembly GCA_021800855.1. GTDB lineage: Archaea > Thermoproteota > Nitrososphaeria > Nitrososphaerales > Gagatemarchaeaceae > UBA183. The sequence goes on from JAJYYP010000046.1 coordinate 8,384, forward strand.
TATGCCGACTCGATCGCGACAGGGAGATATGTTGGGGAGCTGTCCCCGTGCCCGGAGATGGTCGCGACTCCTGTGAAGAGGAGGGGTATCTCGCTGGTGCACGCGGAGACGC
>JAJYYP010000047.1 GCA_021800855.1 archaeon
CTGGGAGGGAGGCGGAGAACTCGTCGTAAGCCCCCTGGAGCCAGTCGTTGTAGACCGCCGTGAGCCCTTCCAGCGGGTCTCCCTGCTCGGGGACCTCGGCCCGGTATGCCAGAAGCGCCCCCCTGGGGTCAGACCTCACCTTGAGGGCCAGCTCGACGGCCTCCCCCCTGGCGGCCACGAACTCCTCCATCAAGGCGAGCCCCCTGGACTCGGACCGCGGTTCGTCTTTCTCCTCAGGCTCCTCCCCCGAGGGCTCCGCGGGGGACTCTCGGACGGGGACGAGCCCCCCTTCGAGGCTCAGCTCCGGGGCAGTGGAGGCGACTGTCTGGTACCCTGCCCTCAGCGCGTCAAGGACGGTGGGCTCCTTCACCCCATAGAGGAGGAGCGCGTCGTAGAGCAACCGCCCGGAGGGCCTCTCCCTGACCCTGGGCTCGGCGTTGAGGAGGCTCCAGCCGTCCCTCGATGCGATATGGCCGAACGCGCCCCCCAACTCGCGCTGCAACTCCTCAGGCGCGGACGCGAAGAGGTGTGCAGTTATCACCTTCTCGGGGCTCCCTTCGAGGGAGGTCTGGGCTAGCTGCACCTCCAAGGCCCCCTCCACGCTCCTGAAGACGCTGCTCGAAGCGGAGAGGAGGACCGAGTAGAAGTGTGCGCCGACCCCGAGCCTCGCGTCCTTCTGGACGAGGTCTGATACGTCGGGGGCGAAGGAAAGCAGGTACGCCAGGACCTCTTCGTACGCCTTGAGCCCAGTCGAGAGCCCCTTCCCCTCGGTGAAGATGGCGAGCCGCCCGACGAAGGAGTCCAGGGCGAGGACGACGTGCATCCCCCTCCGCCTAGCCAGCTGCAGGGCGGCGTAGCTCGAGTTCTGGGCGACAGGGGTCCCCCTCGCCCCCGGGATCGTCGCCATCACCAGGGTGCTGTCGGGGAGCGGGAGGTTGTTGACAGCCAGCACCGCCAGCGGGCTCGTCGTGTCGAGGACAAGGACGCGATACCTTGACTTCGTGTAGCACACGAGCCTGGCCCAGCGCCTGAACTTCTCGGCGTAGCGCGAGTTGTAGTCGAGCCAGGTCCCCCCTTCGATCCCCTCGGCGCGGAATCCCCTCGCCCCCTCGGCCCCCTTCCCGACGACTGCCTCCGCTGTGAAGACCCCGGGGAGGGAGAAGGGGGGACTCCCTACGAACAGGACGGCCGCCTCCTCGTACCTCGCCTCAGGGCGCGGGACGTCCAGGAGCCGCTGCATCCCCCCTCTGAACGAGACGGCGGCGCCGCAGCTCGGGCATAGGAGCGAGAGCCCTGCTTCGTGCCCCTGGGCGCACCTAGGCATGGGTGATCAGGATGGCCCCTGCCTGCTCGTCGTACCTGGCCGCAGGCTCGTTGGCTGAGTAGATCTTGGCGTAGAGGTGAGACGCGTCAGGCTGGAAGGGGAGGTCGGCCAGGGAGATGACCGGCCTGGCCGCCGCCAGGTCGCGTATCACCCTCCAGGCCAGCGGATAGTGGGCGACGACTATGAGGTTCTCTTCATCCTTCATCCCTGACTCTTTGTGGGTGGCAAGCACTTTGGTCGCGCGCGCGACGTATCTGGACACGGCGTCCAGGCCAGGACCGAGCTCTCTCGACGCCTTGCGCAGCTCCCTCAGCGCGTCCAGCTCGGCGAGGGTGGCGAACTTCAGCACGGTGGTGGCGGCGGGCATGAGGGTCGCGACCATCTCGGCGAGCCTGGCCGAGTCAGCCACGGCGGCGTCCGCCTCCGCCCTGAGGCGGGACACCAGGTTCTCCATCTTCTTCAGCAGCTTCCCGGCCTCCAGGGGCTTCGCGTCTTCAGGGCCGAAGTCCCCACCCCCACTCTCATCCCCAAGAACTTCAGATTTCCTCCGGAGCTTGTCCCCAAGCTCGGCTACCTTCTGCCTGAGCTCGTCGGAGTACTGGGCGCTCAGGTTCATGCTGTACTCCTCGCCGAGGAGGCGCATGGCGGTGACGTAGTCGCTGGTGCTCAGGAGGACTGAGGGGTCGACCGGGGGCTCAGAGACCGTCCTGTCGAGGAGGACGTCGAGCGCCTTCGCAGCCTCCAGGTAGTAGGAGTAGAGCCCCCTGACCTCGGCCCTGAGACTTTCCGCTAGCCTGGCATACGCCTTCAGCGCATCGTCGGTGTCCATGGCCGACACCCCCTGCCCCAGCGTCGGAAACCTCGCCCCGACCCCCAGGTGCTCGAGCGTCCCGTTGAGGGACTCGGCGAGGGAAGAGACTGAAGTGACCTCGTTTATCACTTTGACGCGCACCTGCTCAGGGAGGCTCTGCAGTGTCGGGATTATCCTCGACCGGATCTCACCCTCCCAGGTGTTGAGCGCTTCGGTCCCTGAGGCGTCAGCCTGCCTCTTCACGTCAGCGAGGTAGGACGAGTACTGGTCGATTACCCCCTCCTCCACTCTAAGCCCGACCGAGGGGGCCAGGGCGTCCACCCTGCCGGCCGTCTCCTTCAGCCCGGCAAGGAGCCCTTCGGCCTCTTTCAGGGTCTTGGCGAGAGCCTCCCTCGCGCGGACGGCTGCGTTCATCCCCTCGTCGAGGTATACCCTGGCTGAGAGAGCACCTCCCATCACCGCCGCCCCTGCCACCATGCCGCCGATGGCGACGGGGACATCCCCCAGCTGGGCCTGGTAACCTCCCACGCTCGCCGACGACAGCAGGACGAGCAAGACGGCGAACACGGCGGTCATGGTGACCGTGACCACCACAGGCCAGACGGTCTTCAGGACGTTCGAGACGCGCGCGAAGGCGCCAAACCTGTCCTTCAGCGAGGTGAGGACGCCGGCCACCGATGCGGAAGCGCCGAAGACGAGGGCGAAGACCGCCAGGGGGACGAGCATCAAGTAGGACTCACCCGTGAGGAACGCCCCGACCGCCGAAGCGTGCGGGTACACGAAGTCCTTGGGGAGGCCGGTGAGGAAGACGTTGAGCCCCGGGAGCGCGGGCCTGAGGTTGCTGGCGACGTATGTCAGCTCTCCGAAGACCACGGGGGGCGCCGTCGCCCCCCCAAGGGAGGCGAAGTACAGGGCGTTGTCGATGAGTAGGAAGGGCGCCAGGGCCAGCACGAACGTGACAACCGCGGAGGCGACCACGGTGAGCCCGTCCAGGGCCACGCCTGCGGCCACCAGGGGGACCGAGAAGACGTACTCCGGGGTCAGCATCAGGGCGACCGCCAGGAAGGTCAGGGCCAGGGACGACGGGGACATCCTAGGGTTCATCCCGTTGACAAGTAACGGGACGAGGATGAGGAAGGCGGCCAGCCCCCCGAGGGGGGTCTGGGCGATCGACCCGAGGCCGAAGCCGAACAGCTGCCAGACAAGGGCTGCGAAGACAAGGACATAGAACAGCCTTGACGCCCGCCTGGGGTCCCTGACCGAGTACATCCCGAGCCCCGCGCCGACGAGGAGGGGGAGGACGGGAGACCCAGGGAGCATAGGGACGACAAGGAAGAAGACCGCAGCGCAGACCGCGGTCAGGGCCGGGTGGGTGAACTTGTCCACGCGCCTCGCCAGTACCTCCCTGGGCGTCTCGGCCTGCAAGGGCTACCTACTTCGCCTGCTTTGAGTTCCCGCCCTCCACGGCGGAGAACAGGTCGTCGATGGACTTGTACCCCTGCTCGAGGAGGAAGCTCCTGAAGAGCGCCTTCTCTGACTTCCTGACGGCGTCAGCGTCGTTCTTCATGGATGAGAAGCTCTCGATCTGGTCCACGCTCGCCTTCGCCAGGACCACAAGGAATGTGATGGTCCATGGGTCGAGCTGCGGCGTCTGCCGGATGGAGATGCTCTTGCTCGCCTCCACGCTGGAGTAGGAGTTGAGGACGCTGGAAAGCGTTCCCTGCAGGTCCTGGTCCCAGAGGCCCCGAGGTATCCCCACCGTGGTCCATATCATGTCGGTCCGGTACGAGTCGGACAGCCCCGAGTAGTTGGGGAGCCCGAAGACCCTGAGGTAGCTCTTCACCAGCCCCTTGAACCTGTCCCTGTCGAGTATCTCCCTCAGTATCTCCTCGCCCTTCAGGCTCTCTTCTTGCTCTGTGAGTATCTTCCCCAAGATTTTCGTCTGCTCCGCCTGGCTCAGCTCGACCACACGCTCGTAGTAGCTCCCGGTCGTCGTGATTTTGCTCATGGCTTCGTTGAGCTCCCCCGACTGGGACGCCACCGCGTTGAGGACCTTGCGGTACTGCGACGTCAGCTCCAGCCCCTTCTCGAGCTCCTTGACCATTTCGAGCTCCTTGGCGAACATGGCGCTCTGCTCCCTGAGCTGGGTCAGCTTTGTCTTCAGCCCGGCGGCCTCGTTCTCGAGGGCCTTGTGGTTCCTTTCCATCAGTTTCTTCTTCCCAGCGAAGTCTATCTTCACCTTCCCCATCTCCCGGCGCAGCCGCGTAAGCTCGGCCTCCTTCTGGGCGAGGAGCCTCTCGAAGGACTCGGTCTCCGAAGAGGAGTCCTTGTACCTGTCTTCCACGCTCTTCTTGATGACGCGGATCCCTGGTATGTACTGGTCCGACGCCTTCGCCTCCGTCTCCGGCTTGCTGAGTATGTAACCGGCGGCCTTGAAGAGAGGGACCACCTCCCCCTCCCCTACCGCGGCAGCTCTCTTCCCTTCGGGGGTGGTGTCCTTCGCGTATCTTATCGCTACGTTGTCAGCCAGGGCCTTGGCCCTGATGTACAGCTTGAGGGTCTCCAGGGCGTCGTTGGTGAGCTGGACGAAGTTGACGTAAGCACGTATCTGGCGGATCTGGGTGGCGGTGAGCAGCTTGGCGGCGGTCATGCTCTCCTCCAGCTCCGCGAGCCCCGCCCCCAGCCCCCTTTGGAACTCCTCGTAGGTCCGCGGGAGCTGCGAGAGCTGCGCCTCCCACTGCCGTACCAGCTGGACTATGCCGTATTCCACGGTGTCCTCTTCGAACGCCATCGCCGCCAGGGCCTGCTGCCATTTCGCGTTGTAGTACCCGGCGAAGTCCGCGAGCCCCTTGATCTGCTTCTTCAATTCCACCTCGTACTTGCCGGCCCTGTTCACCACGTCCTCCACTTCCGTCTCGAAGGTGTCCGGCCTGTAGAGGTTCATCCTGGTGAGGCTGTCCCTGAAGAGGGACCTGAGGTGCTCCATCCTGTTCGCCAAGAAGCCGTTGATCCTTACGATGGCGTCGCGCTTGGCCCCCATGAAGCCCCCCACGGTCTCAGTGTGCTGGAGGTACCGGTGGAGGTAGCCGACGTAGTCGTCGACAGGGTAGCGTATGCGGAGGTACGCCATCGAGTGGGCCCAGTTGGGGCCGAAGTCGTTGTTGGTCCCCACCCTGCTCAGTAGGTCGGCGAGGTCGAAGTTCATGAAGGTGTGCAGGACGTCGATCAGCGCCTCGTCCAGCTCCTGCCTGGCAGAGAGCAGGCTATTCCTGTTGTTGTAGACTGGGTCCAGCGCGAGGAAGAAGAGGGACGTGAAGGGGTTCCGGTACGCCTCCCCGAACTTCTCAACCACAGACTCGTTTAGCTGCCTATTGAACATGAGCTCGGTCTCCATGAGGGAGGCATAGGGGGCGGGGCCCCTGGCCAGGAGGTCGTCCGCCGTGGACGGGAGGACAGCTATCCCCACTATGGGGACCGAGGACCCGAGCTTCTTCCTGAGGTGCCTGGCGAAGTCGAGGACCATCCCGGAGCCAGTCCCGCCCCCCAGCCCGAAGACAAGGACCACTATTGGCTGGAACTTCGAGGTGAGGACCTTGTCCTTGAAGACAGAAAGGACGTTGTTGAGCTCCATGTAGTGGTAGTAGTTGAGGTCGTAGACGGCCTTGCTGAGGGCCCTCATCCTCCCCACCCCCCCGGCCAGCGGGGGGATGGACATCGACGAGCTTATCCACGGCTTGTAGCTGTTGACCACCACCCCCTCTTTCATGAGGTAAGTGTTGTAGCGCTCCATGAACTCGAAGAGAGCGTCCGGTGAGTTGAACTTCACGTTGAGCCCCTTCACCCAGAGCCTGTCCATCGAGACCCCCGCCTTCTGGAGCTCAGCGGTCCTCTTCTTCACAGCCGCGTCGAGACTGGCAAGGTCCCCGTCAGCGACATCCAGGGCGAGGCAGGCAAGGTGGAAGTCCTCGGATGCCAGCAGCCGCGAGAGGCGCTCGCTCTCGACAAGGGACTGGATGATGTTGGTCCCAGTCCCGCCGAGCCCTACGAGGTGGACGCTGGAGTATGTCCTGGAGCTCGTCTAAGCCGCCTCCGAAAGCTTGTCCCTCAGGGTCTTCAGCTGGTCCGCGAGGTTCCTGTCGTATCTCCCGGCGACCACCTCGAGGGAGGCGAGCTCCCTGTTGGCCTCGTCTATCAGGCCTGTCGCGAAGCCCGACCTCCCCCTCCCCCTGGCCCAGAGGATGCCGAGTGAGACGGCGAGGACGGCGAGCACCAGGGCGGCCGCGATGACGTAAGAGACGTAAGCGTCGCTGGGCGGGGACGGCAGGTTGCTAGGGGTGAGCGACTCGAGAAGTGCCGCGGCCTGGACTGTCAGCCCCTCCTGGTACATCGACTGCGCCTGAGCGAGCTCGTCCTTCAGGAGGGAAGAGTAAGCCTGACTCACCTGCCCTGAGGTTATCAGGGCCGACGCAGCCTGGTAGTCGCTAAGATAGGCCTGTATCGACTGGTCTACCACAGATACGCCCACCGTCCCCACGCTCCCCTCTGTGGTGGAGATGACCACGAGAGGGAACGCCTGCTTCGCAAGGTGGAGGGTCAGGCCGTCTGTGGTGGTGGTCGTCAGGTTGATGGGGACTTCGAAGAGGGCGGAGAGGACGAGAGACCCTTCCACCCAGTTGAACGAGACCTCCCTGAGGGAGCTGGTGAAGGTGGCGCGGTCGTACCCGGCGTATGAGGGAGTGAGGAGATACCAGAACTGCGAGCCGTTGGCCGAGACCGCCTGGTTGAGCGTGACGTTGAAAGTCGCGCCGGCGGCGCCCACCGGGACAGCTATGTCCACCGTCGCGTTGTAGGTGTGCCCCGCTACAAGCGGCGCGGAGGGCTGCAGGACCTGGTTGCCTGTGAGGTCCTTGATGGAGAAGGATGAGACCCAGTCGGTCGACTGGGCCGAGGCACCCACCGCCCCGGCGAGGGACCCGAATATGAGGAGGCCTAACAACCCAAGCGCTGCCGCTCTGGAAAGTGCGCGCAACGTGTCGCTCTCTGCCAGGGGTGCTTATAAGTGGGCAGGAAGCAGAATATGAGTTAGGAATCAACTTTTCTCATCTTGGCCTGCGCAAGTGGCAGGGGCGCCCGAGCGGCACCCCCTCTCCGTGACGCACAGGTTCTCCCAGGGGATGGTCTGAGGTGCCATGCCGAGGGCATGGCTCAGGGCGCAGGTGTATTGGAAATCCATTTTCCTTAAAATCGCACGGACCCCTGAGGCTGGATATCAAATGGGGATGCGCGGCAAGAACCTCGACCTGTTCGAGAAGTCCTTGGCAGGGATGATCGACGTCGCCAGCGTGCTCGTGGCTTACAACATAGGGATGGCCAGGCTGGGGCTGGCGTACGGCGTGGTCTACGCCGGGATGGACGCGTTCGTGGTGGTCTGGCTGAGCCGGCCGATAACAGGGGTAGTCAGGCGGCTGAACCCAGCCCGCAGGGCGCGGAGAGAGGATGGAGAGGCAATGGACCGGTGCCCCTCAGATACGCCCAAGACTATCGCAGCTACAAGCTTGCCCGGGGAAGAACGCAGAACAGGGGCCAATGGTGCTGGTTTGCTTGACGACACGGCGTCGGCGGGGACAAGCCGCGCGGACCTCGACGAATGAGGCGCTACCATGCGGGATGCCCCTGCTGACCACCCCCCTCCACTGACCGTCATGAAGGATTCCCACCCCCATGCGGGACTCGGGTCGGCGGCGGCCGCCCGTTGCTAGCTACAACTTCTTGAGCCTTCGAAGGCCTGAAACGAGCTCCTCGACGCACTCCTCCGGGGCCCCCTCTGAGGTGTCGATGACCAGGTCCGGTTCGGTAGGCTCTTCGTACGGGTCCTGGATGCCAGTCATGTTGCCTATCTCACCCCTCCGCG
>JAJYYP010000008.1:0-4371 GCA_021800855.1 archaeon
CCTCGTCCACTATCAGAGCCGACGCCTCGACGGGGTCGCTGACGTACCTGTACCGGACCCCCTCCCTGAAGCGCTTCGCCACTATGATGACGTCGTAGTCGGAGTCTGGTCTGGCGTACCCTGCCACCTTCGAGCCGTAGGCCGCGACCCCGGAGGTCTTCGACGGGTCCACGAGCGTGGCAGCGAGCTTCTCTAAGGTGGCGCGCTCCTCTTCTTGCAGCCTCAAGGGTGGGCCTTCTTCCTTAGCTCTGCGACCTTCGCCAGCACGGCGGGGTCGAACTTTGTTGCAGCCACCGCCTCCATCGAAAGGCTGACCCTGTTCTCCTCCAGCCCTATCGCCCGGACGGGGAGGTCCTTCGCTATCCATGATGCCCCTACCTTCCTGTTGAGGGCCTCGTCGGACAGCTCGTTCTTGAACTTCCGGCTGACGAGCGAGACGAGAGCCTTGTCGGCGAAGAGCAGCTTGGGGGGGACGACCCGCTCTGCGTCGGCGAACGCCGCCTCGTACAGGGTTGTGGCGGTCTCGTCGCTCGTGACGTTGGTCGTGCTCAGCTTTCTGACGAGGTCGACGTAGTGGGTGAACTCGTGGGCGGCGACGGCGTCAATCGTCCCCTTGGTCCCGAAGGCGACCAGGGCGGCGGTGAACTGCACCAAGATGAGGACGACGCCGTTGACCGCTGTCGGAATCACCCTCGCGAAGAGCACACCCATCTGGCCGTACTCGCTCCCCGACTTCGACACGGGGAGGGTCGGCTCGACATAGTAGGGTGGGTAACGGAGGCCGCTCGCTTTCTCCACCCGCTCCACCGCCGCCTGGAGGTACCTCATCCTCAGCCTCACCTTCTTGGCCAGCGCCCTGGGGACCTTCTCTTGCGCCACGGCCTGGTCGAGCAGAATCAGCGGGTCCAACTGGGCGCTGCCTCGGCTCGGAGCATATGAACCTTGGCCGTCACTCGGTGAGCTTGAAACTGACCGGGGGGTAGCGCCTGGAGACCTCCATGAACACCTCGGTGTGAATCACCCCAGGTATCTTCCCAATCACGTCGTAGACCGTCCTGTGGAGCTCGTCCAGCGACCTCCCTCTGAGGTTTATGATTACGTCGAACCTTCCGGTCACCTCCCTGACGAGCCTCACCCCCTCGACCTTCTCGACCTCGTCCAGGACGCTCTCCCTCAGCTTTGGGTCTATGTTGAGCCCTGCGAGCGCCCCGGCCTGCAAGCCGAGCATGTCCTCGTTGACCTGCACCGTGAACCGCTCGATCACCCCCCGCTTCTGCAGGCGCTTTATCCTGCTGTACATCACAGAGAGGTTGACCCCGAGCTCCTTGCTGAGCCTGGGGACGGACACAGATGCGTCGGCATGGAGGGAGGAGAGTATCTTCATGTCTAGGTCGTCCAGCCTTGCCAAGCGAAAGTCCCGATGACTCCGGCTTGGCTCCAGATATTTCTACTTTTCACCCTCGGAGTTCGCGAGTTTTGCCAGAAACAGGCGTCAGATGTGCCTAGCTTGCCTTCTGGGGCTCGTCTACGAGCTTTGCGTTCACCTGGAACGTCTCCTCGGTAATCGTACCCCCTCTAACCAGCTTCCGCTTCTTGGACCCTTCTTCCTTTGCCCTGTACCCGACCCCCCTGGTCATGAGGACGTAGTTCTTACCTCCCCCCAGGGTGTCCCCGCGCAGCGGGAACCCGGCCTTGTCGCTCCCGCCGGTTATCTTTATCTTACCAGCCAGCCCGATGGTGGCTCCGTCCAATACGTCACCTATCTTCCTCCCGATCAGGAGTTGGGCTGGGGAGTCTTTGAGTTCCTTGGCCTCGGACTTGCCTGTCTTGGGGTCGGAGAGGACCAGCTTGAAGCTCGCCATCTGAACTGGCTCCGACTACGTCGGGTAATTAAATCTAAAACCCGTACATCGGGTCCGCCGCTGACTTTATCGTGACTATCTCGTCGAGCACTAGCTTCTCCCCCTCGGTCAGGGAGCCGAGGAGCTTGGTGCGGAGGAGCTTCGCTTCGTGGCTCCGCGGGGTGGCATAGAGGGTGTCGTTCTCCTTCACCTGCCTCCCGAGGGTGGGGCCCTGGACAGAGATGGCTACCTCTTCCCCCTCCTTCGCGTCAACGACCGCTTTGCCGTTGTCCTGCACCTGCTCGACCGTCCCTACCTCCGTCCCCCCCGACGACATCAGCTTCACTTTGGGGCGGAGCCTCCCGGCGACCACCAAGACACCGAAGACTGCAGGGTCGTTGCGCCTGAAGAAGGTCCCAGGGAGGACCTTGAGCTTGCACGGCCTGGTCAGGTTCGAGAGGGCCGCCCTCTCGTCCGCTTCCCTCTTCGACGCCGCCCAGCCGGCGTAGTTGTCGATGACCTCGTAAATCACCGAGGAGACGAAGACCGGGTTCGAGCCGACGTACTCCTTCGCTTCTGGGAGGACCTTCGAGTCGAAGCCGAGTATCGCCCCGAGGTACGGGTCGTGCTCCCCTACCACCTGGGCAGCGACGATGTCGTTCTTCGAGATGTCCCCTATGTCCGCCTCCCTCACGGGGACCCCCCTCTCCTCCAACATCCTCAGCAGGGCCTCGAGGCCGCCTATGCTCCCCGCCTTCACTATCACCCCCATGTTGTCGGTCTTGACCACGATGTTGGAGAGCTCCTTCTCCATCTCTGCCTTGAGGTCCTGGAACTGCTGCTCGGTGACGAAGGACGCGACCGAGGTCCCCGCCACCACCCCTCCCAGATCCGGGGTGACCAGCTTCACCCCTGCGGCGGCGTAGACGGAGCTCACAGGGGTGAACTTGTCCCTGGGGTCGCGCATCTCGTCCAGCGGCTTCGGCATGAACAGCGCCTTCACCTTCGACTTGAACGTCCCGTCCTTGCGGACCAAAGAGATGGAGTCTCCGACTCTCAGGGTCCCCTCGGTCAGGATCACGTTGGCTGTCTGGCCGATACCCACCTCCTCCTGGAGCTCGAGTATGATCCCCCGCGCCGAGCGTGCCTCCCCCACCGTCAGCCTCCCCTTCAGGAACTGCTGCGCGAGGCCTATCAGCATGGCGAGCATTTCAGGCATCCCGACCGGTGCGCGCGCCGAGACTGGGACGATGGACACCTCCTTTCGGAAGTCCTTCACCCTGTAGTAGGCGTCTGACTGGAAGCCGAGGCGGCTGAGCCCTCCTACCACGTTGTACAGCCGCTCCTCGAGCTCGTCCCCCCACGTCGGGACCTGCTCCTTCATGACCTGCAGGAGAGGCCCCTTGCTCCCCTTCCTCCAGCCGTTGATCATGTCTATCTTGTTCAGGGCGACAAGGAAGGGAACCTGCCTCTGCTTCAGGATGTCGATGCTCTCAAGCGTCTGGTTCTCGAGCCCTTTCAGGACATCTACGACGAGGATGGCTATGTCGGCCGCCGACCCTCCCCTGAGCCTCAGGTTGGAGAAGACGGCGTGGCCGGGGGTGTCTATCATGAGGAGCCCCGGGATGTGCAACTCCCCCCCGGCCCGATCCAGGAGGGGGCCGCAGATCGCCCTCAGCGTCTCCATGGGGAAGAAGCTTGCGCCTATCTCCTGGGTTATCCCGCCCACCTCGCGGGCCTGGACCCCCGTCCCCCTAAGGCAGTCGGCGATCGACGTCTTCCCGGAGTCTACGTGCCCCAGGATGACGACCACAGGCTGCCGCATGCGGCTTTGCTCTGACATGTCCCATCCTGTTCCTTAAGGTGGCCTCACCCTAGCGTCTTGCCGAAGAAGGCCGCGCTCTCCTTTGTAAAGCTCTCGGTGGAGTCGGAGGCGTGGATGCAGTTGTCTGTGAGCCCGAGCCCCAAGTCCCCCCTTATCGTCCCCGCCGCTGCCTCCCAGCTCTTCGTCGCCCCGACCATCCGCCTGACGGTCGCGACCGCGTCCCTCCCTGAGAGGACGGCGCCGACGACGGGGCCCGAGGTGATGAAGGAGACCAGCTCCCCGAAGAAAGGCTTCTGGCGGTGGACGCTGTAGAACTCCTCAGCCTGGTGCCTCGACATGGTGAGCATCTGGACCCTCTTCAACGCGAACCCTTTCCTCTCGAACCTCCCGATTATCTCCCCTACCAGCCCCCGCCTCACCCCGTCCGGCTTCACGACTATCAGGGTGTCTTCGACCGCGCTCATTTCTTGGCAGGCACCCTTGCCCACTTCAGCTTACGCGGGTCGCGACCCAGCTTCAGGTCGTTGGTCTTGCACTTGGAGGAACAGTACGACCTCGTGGACCCGTCGTTCTTCACGTAGAGTATACCCGAACCGAGCCTGACCTCTTTACCGCAGAAGACGCATTTCTTTGGGACGTACATCTCAGGCTACCGCACCTCGACCTTTCGATGGCCTTTGGGACTCTGGATATAAAGACGGCGCC
>JAJYYP010000008.1:4471-32375 GCA_021800855.1 archaeon
TAGAGTATACCCGAACCGAGCCTGACCTCTTTACCGCAGAAGACGCATTTCTTTGGGACGTACATCTCAGGCTACCGCACCTCGACCTTTCGATGGCCTTTGGGACTCTGGATATAAAGACGGCGCCGGCTTAATGGCCCGGGGGTCGAGGCGCCTGGGCTTCAGGTCGGGACGGTCCCTCCGAGGTGCCTGAGCCAGTACTGGGCTTCTATGATGAGCCTCTGGCCGAAGTCCTTTGGGTGTGGGACGAAGCCCTCGAGGGCCTTGGCAAGGGTCTCCGGACCGAGGTTCGCGAGGTCCTCCAGGCTGACCGCCCGCGAGCCTGTGGCGCTCCTCAACCGGGCCCCAATCTCCAGCTCGTTTGCCTGGATGGCTCTCAGCTCCTGCCCTTCTGCGAAGGCGCTCGACAAGAACGGGATGTCCCCTGTCAATATGATCTCCTTGACCGACCTCCCCTTGGCCTTCATCGCTGCATAGAGGTGCCTTGGTGGGGCCACCTCCTCGAGAGACAGGGCGCCGAACAGCGTCTTCGCCATTGGCATCTTCCTGATCCCTCTCCTCTCCGAGACCATCCTCTTCAGGTCCACCGAGGCGATGAACGGGAAGACATAGGCGACGCTCTTCGGCACCTTTTTCGCCAGGTTCTGCCTGAACCAGAGCCGTATGGCTTCCTGCGAGTCGAGCCCCGCGGGGGTCCTGGTCGGGGGGAGGACCCAGACCCCGGGCTGGACCGCCTTGAACCCAGTTTCGATCAGCCTTTCCTTGAAGGCGGTAGACTCTTTCTTCTTCTTCGTCTTCTCGTAGGACTTGAAGAGGAGGAGGGAGCGGGCCTCGTATGGATATGACCTGAGGAGCTCCTCGGGGGTCAGGCCCGAGTTCTTGAGCTGCCAGTCGAGGCGGCGCATCAGCCTGCGATACATCTCGTCGCTGTCTTCAGGGGCAGGCGGTAGGGATGTGTCCTCCCCGGGGACCTCGATCCTGCCTATCACCGCCAGTATCAGCTCCTCGTCCTTCGGGGAGCCAGGTCCGGATATCTTGGCGAGTGGGGCTTTTACCCTGTCGAAGAAGCCCGCGATTCGCTTTACCGCCGACAAGCCCCCGGACACCTGACCGTCCCGGACACCGAGAGGAGCATCCCCGCCCTTCGTCTACGAGAGCTTCCGCTTGACAGCCTTCCTCAGGTCCTCGAAGGCGTCTACGAGCTTCTTCTTGGCGAAATATTCGTCTGACTCGGCGACAACAACTCTGTCGTCCGAGATGGTCACGTCCCCCAGCCTGAGCGGGGCCGAGATCCCGAGCATCGCCGAGAGCTCTTCGACCGACTTCGGGAAGGTCGCCCCTGACCTGAACCTGAAGGTGAATGATCCCGCCCCGGCGATGGGGGTCGGGTCCAGAGGGACGACCAGGCTCCCCGAGCTGAGCCCGCCGAGCATCTGCTCGTGTACCTCGCGGATGGATTTCAGGACGTCTTCGCGCTCCTTCCGCAACGTCGCCGCCCTGTCCTGGTGCCCCGGGTCGGACCAGTCGAGGCCTATCAGGGCGTAGAACGCCTGGTCCTTCTCGTTCCTCTTCGGGTCCTGCTTGATCTCTTGCGAGAGGACTTCGAGCTCGCTCTCGATGGTCTTCAGCCTCTTCTGCTCCTCAAGCAGCCTTCCGGCTGCAACCTCGAGTTCTGTGAGGTTCATCTTTTACCTAGCCAAGGTGGCTCGAGACTTCGATGACAGCCTTCTTGAACTCCTCGTGGGTCAGGTCTCGGTTCTGGTACTCGTCCTTGTAAGAGTCCCAGGCGTCCTCCGCCTCCGTGACGATGGGGAGGAGCTTCTTCCCCACCCCCTTGATGTTGAGGAGGACGAGGGCTGACGCAGGCTCGCTGGGCATCGTGGGTATCTTGATGAAAATGACCCTCTTCTCCTGGATGCCGTACTTCTCGCCCAGTATCTTCTTGAAGAACTCCCTCTCCTCTGCCCCAATGCTCCCGGCGCACTTGATGAGGACGCACGCGGAGTCCGTCTTCCCCTTCTCCATCTCACCCTCCTGTTCGAGGTCGAAGAGCAGCCCGTCGTTCCCTTCCTCGACGGCGTCCTCTATCGACTTTATGTCTGGGCTCCCCTTCGGGACCAGAGGCATGAGCCATGGGACCACGAACTTCGGCTTGCTAGCCGCCAGCCATGTCCTGTAGTTTGACATGTCCCACTCCGTCTCCCGGATGAACGAATCCATGAACTCCGCTATGACGTGGGCTGCAAGCAGGTTCTTGTTCCGGTAGTCGTGCCAGCCGACGCGTATCTGCTTGGGGAGCTCGTCCACGATGGAAGACCTCGGGTCGAGCTGGTCCTTCAGCCTGTCTGCCTGGAACCTGAGCTCCTTGTTGTCCATCAGTATCGGAGCGTCGGAGTACCTGATCTGGTAGGCCAGGTTGAGAACTATGCTGATGTGGGCCGGGCCGTAGATGACAGGGTCCCAGCCGAACTCTGGGAGTATCCCGAACGTCGCTATGGTGGCGTGCCCGAGGTTGTTGTTCCCCTTCACGTAGGACATGAACTCGGACGAGAAAGAGCCGCCGGTCCCTCCGCCCATGCTGAACGGGACCACGAACCCTCTCACCGGCTCGGGCGAGATCGCCTGTATCCTGGACGCGATGTCCTGCTTCCCCACTATCTCGTTCCTGAACCTGCTCCTCCCCTCGGCCCAGTTCCTGGCGGCCCCTCCCAACCCATAGACAGCGTGCTTGTCCTTCATGGCGAAGAGCTGCGGGTACGACTGAAGGATTAGGTTCGCGGAGCGAGGGTCGAGGTCGACCAGCAGCGCCCTGGGGACGAGAGGCGTCTCGCCCTTCCGGAGGGACGCGCCGAACCTGAGAATAGTGCTACCGTATCTACGGAGGACCTCCAGCTGCTGCTTCTCGCCCTTCAGCGTCGGCGCGGTGGGGTCGGCCCCTACGTCGACGAGGACCCAGCGATACGCCTCGGCCCCGATCCCTACCCCCGCGTGGCCCATGCAAGCCATGATGACGGGGTTAGGAGCTAACGGCGCCTGGTTTGCCGTCCTGAACGCCAACGTTTCACCTCCTCTGCTATCTTTTTTATACATTTGTAAGCTTCCGGGTAGCAAACTTGAGCTACGACGAGTCAAAGGCGAAGGACATGATATTCGTCATCGACGGCTCGAGGAGCATGGGGGGGAAGCTCCACTCCTCAGGCATGACAAAGATGAAGATGGTCAAGACGGGGCTCTTCAACTTCATCATGGAGCACTGGCCCGTCTCCTACTTCCCGTGGCCGACCAGGCTCGGGGTGTCGTTCTACAGGCTGCTTGGGACCCCGGGCTCGACGCAGATCGAGGTGGTCGTCCCCCTGAACCCCGCCCCGGCCTCGCTCGAGCTGTACAGGCTGGAGGAGCTGCAGTGCAAAGGGGGGAGCCCGCTGGTCGACGCGGTTAGGTACGGCATCGACAACATCTCCGACTCCATCAGGAAGGAGAAGGCGTTCAAACTGATCAGCGACGGGGGGAACGACGGAGAGCCCGTCAAGACGATAGCCGACGAGCTGAAGGGTTCCCCTGTCGGGATAGACGTGATAGAGCTCTCCAACGAGGCGTCGAAAGAGCTCAGAGACATCGCGGCACTCACCCGCGGGAAATACACCAGGCCCCTCAACCTGGCTGACTTCGAGAAGGCGATCCGCAGCTAGGTCCGGAAGGGACCCCTGACCGTCGGTGAGCCCCCTACGGATGGAAGTAAGGGGACAGACCGAGGTCGGAGAGGCTCATTTGAGCTTCCTCGCCTCCCGCTCTGTCTCTCTGAGCACGAGGACGTCGGCCATCCGAATCGGCCCCTTCACGTTCCTGGTGAGTATGCGCCCCTTCTCCTTCCCCTCGAGTATCTTCACCCTCACCTGTGTTATCTCCCCTGCGACCCCCGTCCGACCAACTATCTGGACGACCTCGGCAGGGGTGAGTGTCTCTACTTCCCTCTTGCTGCTCATGCGGACTTCTTCAGCCTCGAAAGCTCTTGGGTGACCTGTTCCAGTATCTGGGAGCCTTCGCCGGCCTCGAGTACAGCCGCCGCCGCCGTCGACACGTCGATGCCGATGGCAGGCCCTATCTGGTCCTTGGAGGGGACGAAGACGTAGGGTATCTTCCTCTCGTCGCAGAGGATGGGCAGGTGGGCGACCACCTCGGGTGGGGTCACGTCCTCGGCTATCACCACCAGCTTCGCCAGCCCCCTCTCGATGGCCTTCGTTGACTCGTTGGTCCCTTTGCGAACCTTGCCTGTCCTGGACGCCTGCCGGAGGACCTCGTAGGCTGCCTCTGAGACCTCCTTCGGGGTCTCGAACTTGATGTAGTAAGGCCTCTTGTCTGGGGTCATCTCACAATCTCCCAGGCGGGCCGGTTTCGGCCAGCATATAAACGGTTGGCCGGCGAGCCCCTCTTCGACGGCTCAACACGCGAGTATGAACCGCGCAGGCGCGTCGAGTCTGCAGAACCCGAACCGTGGGAACTGGACGATATCGCCCTGAGAGAGCCAGGACGCCGCCTCTTCGGCGTATCCTGCCACCTCCTTCAGGCTCTCCTTGTTGTAGACCCCTCCTTCCGAGAAGAGCTCGCCGGGGACTGTGACCACAGTGTCCACGTGTGACCGTGTGACCCACTGGACCTTCTTCGAGTCGGGGACGAGTCCGTCCCCGGCGTACTCCCCCCGGGGGGAAGGCCATTCCGCCGTCAGCCTGACGTTGTAGAGGTCCATGAGCCGGAACATGGTCCCTCTCTTCATCGCCGCGAGGTCCGCCGACGGCACGAAGAACTCGCCCTCGGTGTCGATGGTCCTGCTCCCCAGGTCCTTCTGAGGGTGGAAGGCGAGGGTCGCCTTCTTGGTCGGCGCTCCTTCCACCTCCAGCCTCGCAGGCTCGGGGACGAAGAACATACGCTTCGAGAGTGGGTCGAGGAGCTTCCTGTTCACCGACAGGAGGATGCTCCAGTCGTACTCGTGCTCGGTCTTCGTGTAGCCCACCTGGAGGGTGAACTCCCTTATCGCCAGCGGGATGATCCCGCGCCTCCTGAGGCCGTCGACAGTCGGCATCCTCGGGTCGTCCCACCCCGACACCACCCTGTTCTCGACGAGCGGACGGAGCAGCCTCTTCGAGACAGGCGTCCCTTTGAAGTTGAACCTAGAAAACTGGATGACCTCTATCCGCCTGAACCTCAACGCTTCGCGCAACTGCGACTGGAGCTCGTTGCGGAACTCGGAGCTCCTTAAGACGTGGGTTATCCCGCATATCTCGTCTTCTACGGCGTTGGCCAGGTCGTAGGTCGGCCAGAGGGAGTACCGTTCCCCCGTGAGCGGGTGCGGGTGGGAGATTATCCTGAAGAGGTTTGTGTCCCTGAGCGAGTAGTTTGGGCTCTTCATGTCCCCCTTGAACCTGACTACGTAGGTGCCGTCCTTGTGCTTCTTAGCGAGGAGCTCGTCCCACACCCTGAGGTTCGCCTCGACAGAGCTCCCCCTGTGCTCGCAGGGGGTTCCTTCGAACCGAAGCGCCTTCACCTTCGCCTCATCGCAGGAGCAGGCGTAGGCCCTCCCCTTCTCCAGGAGCTCCCTCCCTGCCTCATAGATGACCTCCATGTCGTCTGACACGTTCTTCTCGTGGTCGTACCTTATCGAGAGCCAGCCTATCCCCCGGCGGAAGCTGTCGTAGTACTGCGGGAGTACCTTCCTCGGGTTGGTGTCCTCGAAGCGGAGCCAGAGCTCCCCGTCGTACTGCTCTTTGTAGAGGTAGTTGATGGTGAATGCCATGGCGTGCCCCACCGTCATGTAGCCTGACGGCTCCGGAGGGAGACGGAAGGCGGTCTCCCCCTTCACGGCGTTGGGGAGCTCTGGGAGCCCTACCCGCCCCTTCTTCTCCACCGGGGCCGCCGCGTCCGGGTACCTCTCTGAGATAAGCCGTTCCTGTTCCCCGGCTTCGAGGGCGTTCACCCTCTTGGCTGCGGCCGCAGCTTCCTTCGAAACCAGTCCTGCTCTGGCCCTCAGCTCAGGGAACTCGGCGAGGACCCTGCCTACGATGGCGCCCACCTCGGCCTTCCCACCGTGCCTCGCCGCGTTCAGCAGGGCCGCCTTCTCCACCGCCGCTAGCGCGTCTTCCCCCAGAGATTCGGCTACCATTCCCGTTCTACTGCGAACCTCGCGAACGAAGCCAGGAGGGACACCGCTTCCTCGTCCCCCTCCCAGTCTATGCTCTGGAGCGTCGCCAGGGACCGCTTGAGGAGCTCCGACGCCCTCTTCCTGGCGAACCCCACGGCGTCATACCTCTCCATCGCAGACAGGACAAACTTCACCTCGTCGTCAGTCTTCTGCTCCCGCCCCTTGTTCATAATCGCGACCACCTTGTCCCTCTCGCTCTGGGACGCCACAGAGAGGAGGTGGAGTAGTATCAGGGTCCTCTTCCCCTCCAGTATGTCGTCAGACCTCGCCTTGCCGTACTTCTTCTGGTCCCCCACCAGGTTCAGCGCGTCGTCCTGTATCTGGAAGGCGACCCCGAGGGTGGTCCCGAAGTCCTTTAGCCCCGTCAGCACGTCAGCTCCGGCCCCGGCGACGAGAGCGCCCATCCTGCACGGGCTGGCGACGGTGTACCACGAAGTCTTCCTGGTGCACATCTCGAAGTAGTCTCTCTCCGCAAGGTCCCACCGCTTGGCGGCGACCCACCCCAGCTCCATGTGCTGCCCTTCCGTTGTCTCGTCGACCATCTTTGAGAACTCCTCCATGACGGCGAAGGTCCGGTCAGGACCGATCAGATCCCTGTTCTTCAGGAGCGCCTCCCATGTGCGGGCGTGGAGGGCGTCTCCGGCGTTGAGTGCCAGGGCCTCGCCGTACTTCTTGTGCAGGGCCGGCTCCCCGCGCCTCAGCTCGGACCCGTCCTCTATGTCGTCGTGGACGAGTATCCAGTGCTGGAAGAGCTCTATGCACGCGGCGGTGAGGAGAGCGTCCCCCTCGCGGCCGCCCGCCGCCCTGCAGGCGGTGACGCAGAGGAAGGGTCTCATCCCCTTGGCAGGGCGGGACGGGTAGTCCCGCATCATCCTGTAGAGGAGGTCGACTTCCTCTATCGGGCTGGACTTTGGTAGGATCTGGTCGAGTATCAGGGTGTCGACCTGTGTTTTCACGCGCCTCATCTCGTCCTGGATGCTGGGCATGCCTGTCCGGTCCCTACCTCTGGCCTATGCGCGGACCACGGTGCCGTAAAAGTCCAGCCCTCGGAGGGCCTTGGAGAACTCGTTCCGCCTGTACCCGGAGACGAAGCAGACGCTGGTCCCTCCTGAGGCTATCTTGGCAGCCACTTCCAGCTTGAGCCTCATCCCTCCGGTGGCATCGTTCCCCTCCTTCACCTTCATCCTCTTCACCTTGGCGGGGGTCAGCTCTGGGATGATGACCCTGGTGTTCTCCTCGTAGACCCCGTCCACGTCGAGGGCGAATACGGACCGCTCCGGCTCCATCATCTTCGACAGCTCCTGCACAATCATGTCCCCTGATATCACCCTGAACCCCGACGGGGTCAGCCCGACGTCCCCGAAGGTGACAGGCGTCAGCCCTTCCTTGAGGAGGCCCTTCAGCCATGAAGACACAGAAGCCCCCCCGGCCCTGCTTATGGCGTCGAAGGGGGAGAACGGGTACGGGCTGAGCTTGAACTCAAGCATCGTCTTGCAGACCATCCTGTTCAACTCGTACATCGCCCCCCTAGTCTGCGCGACCCCCACAGCAGGCGCCTCGCCGGCGTCGGAGCTTATCCCGTGCTGCTTCGCGACGACGTGGCCGAAGGACCCTCCCCCGTGCACCACGACGACCTTCTGGTCGGAGGAGGCGATCTCCTCCGAGAGCGCCGAGACCACATCAGGACGATACGAGAACGGCTTCGACTTGTCAGTGATCACGGAGCCCCCGAGCTTCGCGACTAGTGCTCTAGCCAGCTTTTCACTCCCTCGACGGGCACTTTGGCGATGAAAGTCTCGAATCCTCGCGCCGACAGCCCTGAAACAAGGCTTTTTTCCTTTGCCTTGGGGGCGACCGCGACCACGCTCCCCCCTCCGCCCCCTCCGGTGACCTTCGCCCCGTAGGCCCCCGCCGATATCATCTGGTCGACCATCCCGTCCAGGGTGGGGTTGGACACGCCCAGCATCCCCAGGATGGCGTGATTCATCGTCAGCAGCCGTCCAAGCCTCTGACCATCCCCCTTGGCGAGGAGCTCTGCCGCGTCCAGGCTCAGGGCGCCCACAGACCCGGCTAGGCGGGCGAAGTACCCCGGGTACCTGTCTTTGGTCTCTGATACCCTCCCTATCTGTCCCTTCGTGTCCCTGGTGATCCCGGAGTACGACACCACCAAAGAGCGGCTCCCGCCTAGTGGGACCTTCTTGGGCCTGGTCCCCGGCCTGAACAGGATAGCCCCCCCCAGGGCGCAGACTGCGGGGTCGATCCCGGAGGGGCGGCCGTGGACCTCCCTCTCCCCGACCATCGATAGGCGGATCACGTCCCCGACCCTCAGGTCAAGCGAGTGGAACTTTGACAGGGCGGCGGCGAGCGCCACCATGGTGGCGGCGGACGACCCCAGGCCCGCCCCCCGGGGGACTGACGAAGACACCGAGACGGCCACCTCCTGGCGCGCCGAGTACTTGTCGGCGACCGCTCTGACCACCTTCCTTACAGGCGCCACCCCGGCGAGTCCCTCTTCTGACCCCTGGGACGTCACCCTGAAAGAGCTCGCGGCCTTCACCTCTACCCTCACCTTCCTCGGCAGTGCGGCGGCCAGGGCCCAGGCCCCGTGGACCACGAAGTGCTCTCCGGTGATTATCACCTTCGAAGGAGCCTCTGCTACGGCCCTCAAGAGCTTACGAATCTGAGGGCCCCGTAGCCCACGACTTGAACGTTGTCTCCGCTGGTGTCGCCGCTCGTGGCGTACGCCAGGAGCTCCCCTCTTGTGAGGCCGAGGGACCTGGCGGCGAGCATCACTATGGCGATGGCGCCGTAGCCGCAGGCGGTGACGCCTAGCCTCTCGAGGACGGAGTAGAAACCAGAGACGTCCATCTTCAACACCTCGCCGAGGAGGGCCATGTCCTTCTCCTTCGCGGCGGCGGGGGGCTCGTAGTGGGTCAGGTCCGAGGAAGCGACCAGGACTGCGCTCCTACCTCTCAGCATTCGGGCGAGGGCCGAAGCGACGGCCTCTGCTGTCCCCTGGTCCTGGAAGAGGAGCGAGACAGGCAGGAACGGGACGGAGCCGCCGTAGAGCTTCTGCAGAAAAGGGAGCTGCACCTCGATGGAGTGCTCTAGCCTGTGGGCCTCCGGGTCCACGGAGACCCCGGCGAGTTCGACTAGCTCCGCGGCAGCCCCCTCATCGACGCGCATCCGCCCCAGGGGGGTCACCCACTCCCCTTCGTAGGTGGAGACACCGCCCCCGATGCCGTAGTGGTTGGGCCCCACCACGACGGCTAGGTCGGGGGTGCGGAGCGAAGAGACATGGTAGTAGGAGTGGGCGGCCACAGGGCCGGAGTAGACGTAGCCGGCGTGCGGCGACACCACCGCCACGATGTCCGCCTCCGATGCGGGGGCGGGCGGGAGCCTCCCCGGCCCGAGCCTGTGGGTGTAGCATTCGTCGATGAGCGCTGAGAGCTCTGAGGGGGCTGACGGATAGAACTGACCTGAGACCGCTGGCTTTCGGACTGGCAATACCGAGGCCTATTCGCGCCTTTCGGACTCCCTCTCTTCGAAGGGCTCGGTGTGCGGCTCTTCCTCCACCTTGGTCTCGAAGTCTTCGATGCCGTATTTCATGGGCTGGTCCTCGGCGAGTGCCTTCGAGTGGACGAGGGTCGCCCTTGCCAGGAGCCAGAATATGGCGGCTATCGACTTGCGCCCCCTGTTGTTCCCAGGGATTACCAGGTCGACGTCGTCTGTGATGTTATCCGTGTCGCAGACTGCGATCACGGGGACCCCGAGCTTCGCTGCTTCCACCATCGCTTGAGTGTCTGACATCGGGTCCGCCACGACCACCAGTTCGGCGTCCAGGTGGCCCGGATACAGAGGGTTGGTGAATGTGCCTGGCATGAACCTGCCTATCCTGGGCATCGCCCCGGTGAGCTCGCAAAACTTCTCCACCGCGACGGCGCCGTGTTCCCGGCTGGTGTACACGACGGTGTTCTTCGCGCCTGTGGCAGCTATGAACTTGCCAGCTATGTCGATTCGCTGCAGTGTCTTGGGATAGTCTATCATGTGGAGGCCGTCCGGCCTCGGCCGCGCCGTGAAAGGCTCCATGGTCTTCGTCCTGACCGGGGTCCCGATCCTGATGCCGGTGGCGAGGAGGGCCTTCTCTGAAAATCCAGGGGCCACCATCTTGTCGGCTGAACCTGCGTCGTCGTCGAAGTCAGACATTGCCAAACCTCAGACCTACAGCTCTGACTTCCTGCTGTAGAACGGGAGGACCTGGTCGATGACATCCACAGAGGAGATTAGCATGCGCCTGCAGCAGTACCTCTTGAGGCCTAGGTCGTCCAGCACCTTGCCTGGGTCTTCGCCCCCCTTCACTCGGGCCTGGAACGGGGCGAATTTGTCCCCGATGAGGTTACCGCATGTAAAGCAACGTATGGGTATCATCATGGCAGGTCACCTGTAAGACTTCTGCCTCTTCCTGCGTGCCCCCGGCCCTCCGAATTTCTTGGGTTCAGCTTGTCTCGGGTCGCCCGAAAGCAGGTATTTATTGTATGCATTCAATCTCTCCCTGATTTCGCCCCCCCGCACCTGGTCGACGTAGGCCCTGGCGATGGCCATGGCGGCGGCGTCCGCCTGCCCCATGAACCCCCCTCCGGCGACGCTGACGTCGAGGTCGAACTTTTCCCTCAGCTCCCCGACCACGTAGACCGGTTCCAGCAGGTGGAGCCTCGCTGGCTCGGGCTCCCAGAGCTCGACCGGTGTGCCGTTGACCCTGATGCGACCCGCTCCTGGAGAGATGGCGGCCGTTGCCCTTGCCGTCTTCCTCGCCCCGGAGTAGAGCTTCGGCGGCTTCTTCACCTGTGCCTTTGGCGGGGCCGGCATTTCTACTCGTTCCACCCCAGGCTCTTTGAGAGGTCCCCCATGGTCACGTACACGGGGATAGGCCGCGTCGCGGCGGTCTCATCGAACCTCTTCAGCTTCGCTTCGTCGACGCCCTCCGGGACCCCGATGTACACCCTGAGGCGCTTCATCGCCATCGCCCCCTTGGGCTTTTTCCGGGGGACCATGCCCCTGACCATCCTGCGGAGTATGTTGTCGGGCCGCCGCGGGTGTATAGGCCCGTAGATCGGGTTGACCTTGCTCGCCAGCTCGAGCCTCTCCTTCCATTGGTTCACGACAGAGGTCCTCGAGCCGGACACGAGAGACTTCTCAGCGTTCACCACGACCACCCTCTTCCCGGAGAGGAGGAGCTTCGCGACCTTGGAAGAAAGGCGTCCAGCTATCTGGTTCGTAGCGTCTATGTACACTGACTCCTCACCTGACAAGCTTGACTCCGCTCCCTTTTGGATACTTCTCCAGGAAATCCTCCACCGAAAGCGCCGCGCCGCCAGTCGCCTCTATCTTTGACCTGGCGGAGGCTGAAAACGAAAATGCGCCGACGACCAGCTTCTTACTCGCTGCCCCTGTCCCCAGCACCTTTCCCGGGACGAACACGGCCTCGGCGTCCCCTGCTACCTTGGATATCCTTCCGAGGTTCACCTCTACCCTGGTCCGCGTGTTGGCAGAGAGCAACGTCGAGGCGTCGCTCCAGATGCGCGCCTTCTGCCTCTTCCCCGCCTTCTCCAGCATCACCGCGGTCCGCCTGAGGACTGGATTGGACGCTGTCACTTCGCCCCGCCCACCGCGACCTGGATGTCGTTCAGCTTCGTCTCGAGGAGCTGGATGGCCTTCAGCACTATCTGCTTCGCAGGGAGCCCTCCTGCGGACTCCACGGTGAGTACGAAGGTCCCCTCGCCCTTGCCGTCAGTCAGCGTGGCAACGGTGCAGGGCTGCCACTTCGCGTGCTCTTTTCCGCGACCGAGCCTGGCGTATGCTTCGAGCTTCACAGACTGGCCAGCCGCCAGTTTGACGAGAGGGATGGACTCGCTGACCGGCCTCACGTCCCTGTCTTCCGAGACGAGGTCCCCCGAGGTCACAGTCGAGACCTTGTCCTTCCCCTTCGCGTCGAGGACGAAGAGGACCCTGCACTTGTGGCACCCGAGTGGGTTGCCGCAGTCGCACTCTTCGGGGAGGTTGTATTTCTCGAGGTCGGTCCTTATCGGGACCATGCCGAGCCTGTGCGCGAGTATCTCGTCGTAGAGCACAGAAGAGTTCTCAAGGAAAACGACGTCGTCTATCGCCATCGACGGCACTTCAGAGATGCAGAACCGCCGTATCGCGTTCGCGTATGACCGGTCTATCCCCCCGAGCTGTATTGAGACAGTGTTCCCTCTGTCTTCAAGCACCCTTACCTCAACCAACCGCTCCACCTGCTGGCTCGAAACTGATTCTCATAAGACGTCGCGTTTCGAGGTCGGGAATTTGTTCCGGTTAAAAAGTTAGCGGGGACGTCGCGGTCCACCTGAGAGAGGTGCGGCTGCCCGGGACACCCCGTGCTTGCGCCATATGGCATAGGAGGGGCCGCAGGGGTGCACTTGCGCGAGGCGCCGTCGGACGCAGATGTGAGAGTTATCGTTCTGCAGTCGAAACCTTATAACGGAACGGCGAAGGGCAAGGTCGGAAAAATGTCCGAGGCCTCTGAGTTCAGGCACCTTGTCAGGATCTCCGGACGGGACCTGGCGGGACAGAAGAAGCTCATCGTCGCGCTGGCCGACCTGAGAGGGGTCGGGTACAACTTCGCCAACGTGATCACGAAGAAACTCAGCTTGGACCCGCGGGTCCGCCTAGGGACGCTCACCGAAGAGCAGGTAGCCGAGATCGAGCAGGCGATACAGAACACGACGAAGTCTGCTCTCCCTGAATGGTACTACAACAGGAGGAACGACCCCGAGACAGGGGAAGCGAAGCAGCTACTCGGCTCGGACCTCGACTTCATACAGAAGAGCGACATCGAGGACGAGAAGAACATCAGGAGCTGGAAGGGGGTCAGGCACAGCCTCGGGCTGAAGGTGAGGGGGCAGAGGACCAGGACGACCGGGAGGAAGGGGAGGACAGTAGGCGTGAGGAAGGCGACGCTGGTGGCGGCGGCGAAGGAAGCCTCAGCGAAGAAAGGGGAATAGAGCTTGGGAGACCCTAAGAAGGCCAGGAAGCAGTACAACAGGCCGAGGAGCCCTTGGAGGACCGACCAGCTGGCCCAGGAGTTGTACCTCCTGGGGACGTTCGGGCTGCGAAACAAGCGCGAGCTTTGGAAGGCACAGACCCAGCTCAGCGGCGTCAGGAAGCAGGCGAGGACGCTGCTGGCGGCCACACAGGTGGTGAGGGAGCGTGAGGAGAAGAAGCTGCTGGACAGCCTGCGGAGGAGGGGTCTCGTCGGGGAGGCTGCCACTCTCGACGACATACTCAGCCTCACAGTGGAGGACGTGCTCTCGAGGAGGCTTCAGACGATGGTCTTCAAGAAGGGGATGGCTCTCTCCCCGCTGCATTCGAGGCAGTTGATCGTCCATGGCCATGTCACGGTCGGCGGTAGGGTTATCACGATCCCGGGGTACGAGGTGCCTGCGTCGGAGCAGGAGACCGTGGTGCTGGCCGTGGGGGTAGGCAAGGTTGAGGCGGCGGGAGGAGACCGGGCGGAGGCCCCCGCAGAACAGCAGGCCCAGGCGCAGTGATAGAGATGTCTGAAGAAGAAGTCCTCGCCGACCGCTGGGGCGTCTGCCACATCTATTCGTCGTACAACAACACAATCGTCCACATCACCGACCTGACCGGGGCGGAGACCATCGCCTTCTCCTCCGGGGGGAGGCACGTGAAGGCGGACAGGTTCGAATCTTCGCCGTATGCCGCGATGAGGAGCGCGTCGGCTGCCTCCGAGGTCGCCAAGGGGAAGGGGATAACCGCGGTTCATATCAAGGTCAGGGCCGTTGGCGGGACGGGGCCCAGGACGCCAGGGCCGGGGGCGCAGGCGGCCATCAGGGCAATCGCCAGGGCCGGATTCAAGATAGGCCGGATCGAGGACGCGACACCCATCCCTCACGACACTACGAGGAAGAAGGGCGGACGCAGAGGGAGAAGGGCCTAGGCCTCAGAGCTGCTTCAGCACTTCCACGGAGTCGACCTTCCCGTCCCCGTCCTTGTCTGTCCCGCGCAGGAGCGCCGCGAAGGGGCCTGACCTGTACTTCGCGAGGAGGGTGTCGGCTTGATTGCAGACACCGATTATCCCTGCCTTCGTCCCACCCCCCGTCAGTCCCGCTATGACCACGCACGTCTTCGAGTTATCCCACGGGTTCTGTATCTTCTCGACGAGGCAGTCCAGCTCCGAGCCGTGCTGGTTCCCCGCGTCGTCCACTATAGCGCTCCAGAAGCCCCCCTGGCTGAACTTGAACGGGAGGTGAGGGTTGAGCGCCTCGGCTATGACGTTGTTCCTTGGCCCCCCGACGACTATGAGGTTCGAGGCGGTCAGCTTCTCTGCCTTGAGGTCTGTGTCTAGCTTGACAGGGAACCTCTCTGGGAGACCTACGAACTGCCCGAGGGCGAACCCCAGCTGAACGGCATAATGGCCGTCTCGGGCCTGGGTGCCTGCGGACCCATGCTGGAGCGGAGACCCGACCACTATCCAGCCGTCGAACTCCCCGTCGCGGAGGAACTCGCCGAAGAACCTCCCGAGGGCGGCGGAGCGGCCCGAAGACCGCAGAGTGGGGAGCGGTTCGCCCTTCACCTGGAACTCGACCGCGTAGCCGTCTGACGCGAGTGCGTAGAGCTTCGCCTGGCCCCCCCTGATCTGTTCGCTCCTGACAGGCGCGACCAGGCCTGCCCTTTCCAGGCGGGCGACGTGGTAGTAGATTGTCTGATGGTGTGCTCCCAGGGACCTGGCCATCTCGGCGGGATACATCGGTCTGGAGGCGAGAAGCGCCAGGAGCTCCTGGCCGACCTTGCCTGAGGCAGGCTTGAACCTGTCCGGCTTTTCAGAGACGAGGACCCTCTTGCCTAGGCGGGCGTCCCCCTTGGGGTCATAGAGTATCTTCTCCTGCGGCATGGCTGCGAGGGGCGGGGTACCCTACATAAACAGTTTTGCATGGTGGCGCGACCTCGGCCGCTCCCCAGATAGGGACCATGCATCGCACATTTTGGATGCCGCAGTGAAATCTTTTGCTGGGTTTAAAGCCGCGCCGGCGCACCGCTTCACGTTGTGCGGCATCATCGGATGCGTCGCTGAAGAGCCTGTGGCGGGGCTCCTCTTGGAGGGGCTCAGGCGCGTCGAGTACCGAGGCTACGACTCCGCCGGCATGGCCACCATCGGCGAAGGCGGACTGGAGGTCAGAAAGGGGGTAGGGAAGGTGGCAGAGCTCGCCGAGAGGCTGAGGTTCGCTGAGATGCCTGGGCGGACAGGCATGGCTCATTGCCTCCATCCGGACACCCTCGTACAACTCGCTGACGGGCGGCTCAAGAGGATAGCCGACATGGACGACGAAGAGGAAGTCGTCTCACTCGACACGGCGACGCTCAGGATTGTTGCGAGGAAAGCGACGAAGTCGTCCCACCCCGCGCCCCGCCGTCTCTTGCGAGTTACCACAAGCTCCTCCGAGCTGGTCTGCACCGAGGCCCACAGGATGATCGTCATGAGAGACGGGCTCGTCGTGCAGGCACCCGCTTCAGAGCTGCTAGAAGGAGACCTATCGATCCTCCCAAGGAGGATTACGACCCAGGGGGAGTCGCGGATTCTTGCCGGCGCCCAGGCGAAGAGGATGCCAGCCATGGAGATGGAGACCAGGGCCGGGGGACCTAGGGGAGGGAAGGCGCCCCCATACGCCGTGGGGGAGCTCCTCGCCGTTTCAGAGGCGGATGGAGCCCGCAATCACCTCCAATGTGGAGAGCATCGACCCCAGTGGGGCGCCAGCTCCCAGACCGAGTCGGTCGCGCCAGGTGGAATGGGCGTCGCCCTCGTGGTCTCGTCGCGCGGCGATGGAGGGCGCGACGTGTGTTTCGAGAGGATACTGTCGGTGACGACCGTCGAATCTGGCACGGACACGGTGTACGACCTTCAGGTGGAAGGGACAGAGAACTTCCTGGCGAACGGCATCTTCACCCACAACAGCCGCTGGGCTACCCACGGGGGCGTGACCGACTGGAACGCTCACCCCCACGCTTCGTGCAGGGAGCGGGTGGCGGTCGTCCACAATGGGATAATCGAGAACTACCTCCCCCTGAAGGAAAAGCTCGTCGCGAAGGGGCACAAGTTCAGGAGCGAGACGGACACCGAAGTGATATCGCATCTGCTCGAGGACGAGTACAAGAGGACCAGAGACCCCCTGAAGGCGACCTCGGCCGCGGTCAAAAAGCTGAGGGGCCAGTACGCCATAGTCGCCATGTTCCAGGACAGGCCGGACGTCATGACAGGCGCGCGCAAGGACGCCCCCCTGATCGTAGGGGTGGGCGACAGGATGATGTTCCTGGCCAGCGACGTCCTCGCGACCATCGGCCGGACGGACCGCACAATATTCCTGGACAACCACGAGGTGGTCGAGATCACGAAGGACGACGTCAGGATAGTCGGGCGAGACGGGAAGAGGGTCAGGCGGGACCCCGACAAGGTAGCCTGGGAGCTCTCTGACGTCACGAAGAGCGACTACGCCCACTTCACACTGAAAGAGATCTACGAGCAGCCGAGGGCCGTCCTCTCCGCGTCGGCTCAGAGTCAGGACAAGGTGGAGGCGTTCGCCAGGGCGATAAAGAACGCAAGGTCGTTGTACATCTCCGCCTCGGGGACGTCGTACCACGCCGGACTCCTGATGAAATATCGTCTGAACAAGGAGGCGAAGGTCAGGGCGGACGCCGTCGTGGCTGGGGAGCTGAAGGAGCACGAAGAG
This sequence comes from archaeon, assembly GCA_021800855.1. Taxonomy (GTDB): domain Archaea; phylum Thermoproteota; class Nitrososphaeria; order Nitrososphaerales; family Gagatemarchaeaceae; genus UBA183. The sequence continues at coordinate 21,449 of JAJYYP010000008.1, forward strand.
TTTCTCGGGAAGGGGTCTGTGCTTGTAGTGTTCTCGCAGAGCGGAGAGACCGCCGACGTGTTGGAGGCGGTGAGGGAGGCGAAGAGGCTCGGGGCGAAGGTGTACTCGATCGTCAACGCCGCGGGCTCGTCCCTCGCCAGGGAGAGCGACGAGGTCCTCCTCCTGAACTGCGGCCCTGAGGTGGGTGTGGCTGCCACGAAGAGCTTTACGGCCCAGGTCGTAGTAGCCAACCTGGTGGTCGACACGGTCCTCGGCAAGGGCCGCCCGGCCGGGCTCGACGGGCTATCCAAGGCCATAGAGGAGGCCCTGAAGCGCGACGGACAGGTCAGGGAGCTGGCGCGGAGATACGCGGACAGGCCAGACTTCTACTTCGTAGCCAGGGGATATGTGAGCCCGATGGCCCTCGAGGGGGCGTTGAAGCTGAAGGAGCTGTCGTACATCCACGCGGAAGGCATGCCCGCAAGCGAGCTCAAGCATGGGACGCTCGCCCTCATCGAGAAGGGGACCCCCGTGGTGGTGATCAACCCGAGCGGGCCAAGCCACGCCGAGTCCCTGTCCAACGCGGAAGAGCTAAGGGCGAGGGGGGCGGAAGTAATCGGGATTTCGGACAAGGAGGACGGGGTGTATGAGCACTTCATCCGCGTGCCGAGGGTGCAGCCGGAGTTCGCTCCTGTGATAGAGGCGATCCCGCTCCAGCTCCTCGCGTACCACATGGCGGTGGCGAGGCGCAACGACCCGGACTACCCGCGGAACCTGGCGAAGTCGGTCACCGTGAAGTGACTGCCGGCCCTGCTCTGTTCATAAAATAATTAAGTGGACGGTTCAGACGCTCCGCCGTGGTATCAAAGAAGGAAGTCCTTTCGAAGCCGCTGAGCACGATCGAAGTCGGGAAGAAGAGCATCTCTGAGCTGCTTGACGAGATGTCTCAGACCGGCTTCCAGGGTAAGAAGCTCGGCGAAGTGGCGAAGATCTGGACGGAGATGGCAAAGCAGAAGGACCTGACCATATTCATAGGGCTTGCCGGATCACTCAGCACCACCGGCCAGTGGAAGATCATAAGATGGCTGGTCGAGCACAGGTACGTCGATGTCGTGGTCAGCACAGGGGCCAACGTATCGGAGGATCTGTTGGAGGCGCTCGGGTACCACTACTACCAGGGAACCTGGCTCGCAAACGACGAGGAGCTGCTAAAGCTGAAGATCGACAGGTACTATGACGTCTATGCCGACGAGATTCAGTACAGGAAGCTGGAGAGGACGATCTACGAATTCGCGGACACCCTCGACGAGAAGAAGGTATACTCGACCAGGGAGTTCCTCTATCAGTTCGGGGAGTTCTTGAACAGGAAGGGCGTAGACAGCATAGTGGCGGCGGCGCAGAGGGCCAAGGTCCCGGTGTACTCGCCAGGCCTGATAGACAGCGGGTACGGGGTCGCGCTGAGCCTTCTTAGACGCGAGAAGGGGAAGATGATCAGGCTGGACCAGACGAAGGACATGGAGGAGCTGGCCCAGATAGCGGAGAGGACCAAGAAGACCGGGGTTGTGTACCTTGGGGGCGGCGTCCCCAAGGACACGATACAGCTCTCGACAATAATCAAATCTCTGTCGAAGGGAGGTGAGGAGGAGACCCCTCACGAGTATGCGATACAGATAACGGCAGACAGCCCGCAGTGGGGGGGACTGTCCGGGTGCACCCTGGAAGAGGCGATAAGCTGGGGGAAGATAAAGTCAGACGGGAAGAAGGCGACCCTCTACGCCGACATCACGCTGGCGCTCCCCATCGTGGCGCACGCCATCAATGAGAAGACGTCCGGAAGGAGCTATCCGCCGGACCTGTCCTGGGTCTTCAAGAACTAGCCGTGGAGAGAGGGTCGCGCCGCCTCCGGCGTCCCCCCAGGCCGAGGAGCCGGTCGACTGTCTCCCTGCAGCGCCTGGCCATGTTCACCGAATCTCCCAGATATGAGGCCGGGTCCGAGCGAGGGGAGAAGCTTCCGCGGCCGACGGAGGCCCTCACCTTTTCGTAGCCTTCGACGTCTCCTGCCAGCCTCCGAATTATCTGCGCCCTCTCGGCGAGTATCTCAGGATGGGCCTTCAGGTCGTCGAGCATCGCCGTGCGCTCCACCTTCATGGTGGAGAGCGCGCGCCCCACCCTCTTGGCCGCCACGAAGGAGTGAGCCAACCCCTGACCGACCATCCGCCTGACGACCGAGTCAGAAAGGTCTCGCTGGAGCCTCGTGTGCTGGAGCCTGTACGCCGCCATGGTTAGGAGCGAGGTCGACGTGTCGGCCTGCCCCTCCGCGTTCTCTAGGTCGACCGGGTTCTCCTTCTGGGGCATGGTCGAAGAGCTCACCTTTCCAGGGCGGACGAAGCGGACGTAGCCGAGCGCCTGGTAGAGCCAGAGGTCCCGCGCCAGGGAGGCGACCAGCTGGTTGATGTTGATGACGGTGTGGAGAATGTCAGAGAGCCTCTCCCCGGGGACGACCTGGGTGGAATATGGGGCAGCGTCCACGCCGAACCCCTCGACGAATCGCGCGAGCTCCGCGGGCCAGTCAAGGTCTGCGAGCAGGGCGAAGGACGCATAGGTCCCCACGGCGCCTGAGAACTTCGCCATCGGCCTCAGCGCCCGGAGACGGCTGACGCGCTCGGCCACCCTGTATCCGAAGACCGCCATCTCCTTCCCGAAGGTCGTAGGGACGGCAGGCATCCCGTGGGTCCTCGCGACCATGGCCGACGACGCCTCGTTCGCGGCTAGGTCAGCGACGGTGCCCGCCAGGGAGGAGTAGGCTGGGATGAGCACCTCGTCCATGGCTGCCTTCTGGAGCATCGCGTAGGAGAGGCTGTTGGTGTCCTCGCTCGTCATGCCGAGGTGGACGAAGGGGGCGAGCTTCTTGGAGGGGGACCGCAGCAGGCGCCGCCTGAGATATACTTCCACGGCCTTGACGTCGTGGCCCAGCTCTTCTTCTAGCTTCTCTAGCGCCCCCATGTCTGCGTCGATCCTGGGGACCTTCGTACCCGGCGCGACCCCCAGCTTGACAAGCAGGCCGAGATACCTTAGCTCGACCGCGACCCTTGCTTCCATCAGGGCCCGGTCTGAGAAGTAGTGGTCAAGGGGGGCGGCCTCTCGGCTGTACCTGCCGTCAATCGGGGAGATGGCGTCATAGCTCAATGGTCTTCGACCTTTCCTCCCCGTGGGAGACCAGCCGCACCCTGACTCCCAGCTCCTCTTCGACGAAGCTGACGAAGCGCTTCCCCTCGGCAGGTAGGCCGTGCTCGAAGTCGGCTCCACGCAGGGAGAACGGAGAACTGAGCACAGGCTCGGCCTGACCCAAGTCGCCCATGGCGCTCTGGAAGTCTGTGGTCTCGCTCCCGCGCAGCTTGTATGCGACGCAGACCTTCACGTCGTCCACCTTCGAGAGGACGTCCAGCTTCGTGACCGCGACCTCCTTGACCCCGTTGAGCCGTATTGCGTACCTCAAAGACACCAAGTCGAGCCAGCCGACCCTCCTGGGCCTCCCCGTCGTTGCGCCGTACTCGTTCCCAAGCGTGCGCAGCCTCTCGGAGTCCCCCCCTGCGATCTCCGAGGGGAACGGGCCGCTCCCAACCCTGGTGGTGTAGCACTTCATCACCCCGAGGGGCCTTCCGGCCAGCTCCGGAGGTATCCCCAGGGCAGCCGGGACGTAGCTCGCGATGGTGTGCGTGGAGGTGACGTAGGGGTAGGTGCCGTGCAGGAGGTCCAGGAGGGTCCCCTGTGACCCTTCGTACAACACGCTCCCCCCTGCCCCCGCGATTCTCTCGACCTTCGCTGCCACGTCCCCGGTCAACCCCCGCAGGAGCTCGCGCGACGAGGCGGCCCAGGCGTCCAGCCTCGCCGCGTCCAGCGAGAGAGAGCCGTAGAACGAAACGAGCGGAGCGAAGTCGAACCCGGCAGCCAGGTCCCCGGCTCGCGGGCTCAAGCGCAGGGCGCGCAGGGCGTAGGACGGCCCAATCCCTCGCTTCGTCGTCCCGAGCGCAGCCGTCCCCCGCCCCCTTTCCAGCATGGCGTCGAGGTCCCTGTCCACTGGTGTGACCAGGGTGCACCTGGAGTCGACAAGCAGCCTCCCCCTTGTGTCGCCCGGGAGGAGAGCGAGCTCTTGGGCCAACACCTCCGGGTCGGTCGCCACCCCTGCCCCGATGAGCAGCTGCTTCCCCTTCAGAGCCCCCGACGGGATGAGGTGGAACGTGGACTTCCTGTCACCGATGACCACCGTGTGCCCGGCGTTGCTGCCTCCGTTGAACCTAGCCACGGCCTCGTACCCGGACGCGAGGTAGTCGACTATCTTCCCCTTCCCCTCGTCCCCCCACTGCAGCCCGACTACGGAGAGGTTGGCCGTGTCAGGCCACCCTCTGTATGTCGTGGGGGAGGCTCTCCTTGTACCCGGCGGACGTGATCCTCATGAACTCGGCCTTCCTCCTCAGCTCCTCAAGGTCGTGGGCGCCTGAATAGCTCATCCCTGACCTGAGCCCCCCTACGAGCTGCTTGACCACCTCGTCCACCCTCCCCTTGTAGGGGATCAGCCCTTCGACCCCCTCTGGGACGCTCTCCTCGATCACCTCCCCCACCAGCTCGTCCTCCTTCGGGCCGGACCCCTTCCCCTCGCGCACTCGCCGGTCGACGGACGCCGCCAGGGAAGCCATCCCCCTGGTGAACTTGTACCTGACCCCCTCTCTGAGGATAGTCGCACCGGGGCTCTCTTCGGTCCCGGCGAACAGGCTCCCTATCATGACAGACGCCGCCCCTGCAGCCAGCGCCTTCGTCAGGTCCCCCGGGTTCCTTATCCCTCCGTCGCCGATTATGGGGACGCCGCTGTCTGCCGCCCCTGCGGCGCTGTCCATGATGGCAGTCAGCTGCGGCACCCCTGAGCCTGTGACCACGCGCGTGACGCAGATGCTCCCGGACCCGACCCCCACCTTGACCGAGTCGGCCCCTGCCCTGATCAAGTCCAGAGCCCCCTTCGCAGTCGCAACGTTCCCGGCGACCACTTCTACGTCCCCCAGCTCCCTCTTCAGGGCCTTCAGAGTGTCTATCGCATAGGCGGAGTGGCCGTGGGCTATGTCCACCACAAGTGCGTCGGCCCCTGCGTCGAGCAGCTTCCGCGACCGCTCCATGTTGTCCCCCTTCACGCCGACGGCTGCCGCCACCCGCAGGCGCCCCTTTGCATCCTTGGTAGCGTATGGGAACTGTTTGCGCTTCATTATGTCCTTCGAGGTTATCAGTCCGGCGAGCCTCCCCTTCCTGTCGAGCAGCGGGAGCTTCTCTATCTTGTGGTCGTGGAGGAGATTCTTCGCCTCTTCCATGCTCACCCCCTTGCGAGCGGTGATGAGCTTCTGCCTCGGAGTCATGACCTCTTTCACCGCCCTGTCCAGGTCGTCTTCCAAGGTTATGTCGCGCCTTGTGAGGAGCCCGAGGACGTTCTTCGACCCGTCGACTATCACTATCCCCCCTATGTCCCTGTCCCCGATGATTTGCAGGGCCTCGCGGACGCTCCTGTCGGGCCCCATGGTTATCGGGTCCTCTATGACCACCCCCTCAGACCTCTTCACCTTCAGGACCTCGCCAACCTGTTCCTCGACCGTGAGGAACCTGTGTATCACCCCGATCCCTCCGAGCCTGGCGAGCGCTATCGCCATGGACGACTCGGTCACAGTGTCCATGTTGGCGCTGACTATTGGGATGCTGAGCGGGATCCTCCTTGAGAAGCGTGTCCTGGTGTCTGCGTCCCTGCGGGACTTTACGTCGGAGAACTTCGGGACGAGCAGGACGTCGTCGAAAGTGAGGCCGACGCGCGTGTCGGGGCCATGACCCTTCACTTGACTTCGGGTTGATTCCACCGTTTATAGTGTTTTGGGATTGAGCGCCGGGACTGGGACTTTCCTCCTCTCCCAGGAGAGGAATTTGAACCCAGAACCCGCTTTCGCGAGACAGGCTCGCCGGCCAGACGCAATTCCAGGCTTGCGCGAAGCGACCACTGCGCCCTACCAGATTAGGCGATCCCGGCGTTCACGAGCCCCGATTGGGGCGCTTAAAACCTAACTCGAGGCGGCGGCGTCCCCTGCCTCTCTCTTCCTGTGCGTCTTCCACATCCGAGGGTAGGTCCCCGCCCTCATGACAACGCGGTCGGTTGAGGCTGCCAGTCCCCGCTTCAGCGGTCGGAGCTCGGCGGCCGAGAGGAGCGCCTTGCCTATGGCGACCAGCTCCCCCTTGGCGCTCAATATGGCGACCTGGTCGTCCTTCTTGATACCTGGCGAGAGCGAGAGCACGCCAGGTATGCCGAGGCGGGCGCCGTGACAGATGGCGTCGACTGCCGAGTCACGGATGACGATCCTGCCGATTGGCCCCAGGGACTCTTCCACCGGGAGGACCAGCCGCCGGAGCGGCGCTTCGTCCCCCGCCTTCAACCGGAAGACTGCGTCATTGAGCTGGTGGAGGGTGACGAACCCTCTCTCCTCGGTCAGGGGTCCCACCCTGGTTCGCCTGAGCTCCACCATCGTCGCCCCCACGCCGAGTACCTCCCCCATGTCGTAGATCAGCTTCCGTATGTACGTCCCGGACTGGCAGAGCACCCTGAAGAGGTGCAGGTTCCCCGCCGATTCTTCTATCTCGAACTCGTAGACGGTCCTCGTCCTGGTCTGCCTGGACACGGAGGAGCGCTGGGGAGGGCGCTGGAAGATCTCGCCAGTGAACTCCTCTTTCACCCTTTCGAGCTCCTTCTTGGGGACTGAGGAGTGGACCCGCATCACCCCGCGGTACTCCTTCGGGTAGAGCAGCAGCAGGCTGAGGGCCCTGGTCGACTGGCCGAGCCCGATTGGGAGGAGCCCGGAGACAGGCGGGTCGAGGGTGCCGCTGTGCCCGGCCTTCTCCACGCCGAGGAGCTTCCTGGTCCAGGCTACCACCTCGTGGCTGGTGGGGCCCCGGGGCTTGTCGAGAGGGACGAGGCCGTAGTCGAGGAGTGACTGGACGGGCCTAGAGGCGGGCGTGTGACCGTGCCCTGGGTCGGAGGCCTCGTCGTCGAGGACAAGCATCTTCTGGGCTTGCACGTCAGTCCCTTCTGCTCTTCACGTAGCGTATCACTATCTCGGCCACCTTGGTCTCGTCGATCGAGTCTGTCTCGACGACTAGGTCGAAGGGTTTGAGGTCCTTGCCGAACTCTATCCCGTAGATCTTCTTGTAGAGCCTGTAGTTCTCCAGGTCCCTCACCGAGAGTATAGCCTCGCACTCTGAGACGCTGATCCCGTCCCTCTTGGACATCCTGCTGGCCCTGCTCTCCACAGACCCTGCAAGCCAGACCTTTATCCCGTCCTTGGTGAGCCACGGGACGGGGTAGCTGGTTATGACGACGTCCCCTTTCTTGGCCTTCTTGAGCAGTCTGGCGTCCACCTCCTTGTCGAAGTCCAGATGGCGCTTCCTCTCCTGCAGGAACTTCATCCCGTCCCCCTTGTCCCACCAGTCTTCGCCCCCCGGGGTGTAGCCCTCTTCCACCGCCATCTCCTTCAGGACGTCCCCGCCGCCCACCATCGGGGTCCCCAGCGACTCCGCCACCAGGCGGGAGACAGAGGTCTTACCCACGGCGGGCAGCCCGGAGATTATGATCGCCTTCAAAGCGCTCCCTATGGGGTGGTGTGCAGCAGGCGTCCGAGCATGGTAGAGAAGGCGAAAGAGCTGAGGAAGTACCACCAGACGAGGCTGACGTTGTAAATCCCGGCATGCTGGGTCGCCCCTGCGATGATAGGGATCGGTATCGGCGTGAACGCGACTATGACCCCGTACCCTCCGAGGAAGCTGGCCATCAGGTAGTAGACGACGAGCAGGGGGACGAAGGTGACCGCCGTCACCTTGAGCCTCGCCCGCTGCACCCTCAGCTGCTCCTGCTGGACTGCGAGCTCCCGCTTTTTGAGCTTGTCGAGCTTCTCCTTGTCCTTGGCCAAGGTCGCCGCTCGCTTTTCCTTCTGGAAGGCGTTCACCTCTGCCCTCATCCTCCTCTCGGCGTCAAGGTCGACTACCCTCTTGGTCACGACCTGGGTGACGAGCCCCAACAACACTGAGGTCGTTGTGACCAGCACGGTGGACACAGGGGGGACGTACCGAGGTATGGTGAAGCGGGCGACTCCGCTCGTCGTGCCAGCCGTCAGGACGACGGTGTATGAGCCTGATGATGCCTTGGGGACCCAGAACATGCACCCTGAGACGTCGCCTTTGCCGTTGGTGCTGCAGGAGGTCGCCCCGGTCGAGGAGTTGATGAGCTGCAACTGCGCGGACCCGAATGTGGCGGTCACGTTCTGGTTAGGGGCCAGGTTGGTGGCGGTCAGCAGGATGGACGCCCCCGAGATGTCAGAAGAGGTGTTGAACTTGACCTTCCCGGCGCTGGCGCTGGTCGTCGTCGTGGCGGTCGACCTGGGGACGACGGCAGGGAGGACCACGTAGTAACCGACCAGGACGACTATGAGGCCCACGAGGGCGTAGGTGATCAGCCTGGAGCTCCCCGAGGACGGTCCGCCCTGGGACCTCCTCTTTGGCCCGGCCTTCATGACGAGGCTCGCTCCAGCATCCCGGCTATGGACTGCGCGACCTCAGCCTGCATCCCTTCCCCGTTCCTGACTATCGTGATAGGGGCACCTGTAAGGGTCGAGCAGGCAGCGATGAAGCTTCTTGCGAGCTCCAGCTCTTCGGCGAGGGACGCCTCGGTGGCGGGGTCCCTGTACCTTGTCGTGTCGCTGGCCCTCCTCCGGGCGACCTCCGCGGGCGATGCCTCAAGGAGTATGAGGTGGGTCGGCTTCAAAGCCCTCACGACGTCGAACGGGAGCCCGGGCCAGAAGCCGTCGCGGGTCCTGATGAAAAGATGGGTGTCGACAACCACGAGCTTGTCCTTCATGAGCGAGATCTTGGCTGCGGCCGTCTTCTGAAGGCGCCTCTGCGTCCCCAGCGGGAGCTTCCTGAGCTCGTCCCTGAACTGCACGAGCTTCTCCGACCTGCCGACCTCGAGCATTATCGTGCCGAAGTTGGCCAGCCTGGCTCCCCTGTAGCTAGCAACGACCTTCTCCAGGACTGTGGTCTTCCCGACCCCCGGGATGCCCACTATGACGGCGCGCAGCCCCACGGCTAACCAGCTCCGATGAGCCCCGCCAGAGCCGGCGACACTTCTTCCACCTGCTCCTTAAGCAGCATCTGGTAGTACTGCAGGATGATGTCCACCATCAGGAGCATGCCTATGCCTGTCCCGAACACTCCGACTACGTCTGCGACGCCGGCGATCAGCCCAATCAGGATACCCCCTATTATGGTCAGCGTGGGGATGTACCTGTTCAACATCTGCTCTATGGAGAGGCCAGACCGCCTGAACCCTGGCACCTGGACGTCAGCGTCCATCAGGTTCTTCGCAACCGCCCTGGAGTTGAGGCCCCCTATCTCCACCCACAGCCTGGCGAAGACCACAGACATCCCCACCAGGAACAGGAGGAAGACCACTGTGTGGACGGGGTCGGCGAGCGTCTCGCCGAAGGAGGTAGGGGCCGTCAGGTAGTAGACCAGTCCGCCGACGGGAGAGGCGTTGTATACAGAGGTGGAGTTGCTGGTGGGGAACACTGCGAGGTAGTGGTACCACCACGGAGGGTTGCTCGCGCTGTACCTTTCGAGGAGCTCGGCGAAGAACGTGATGTTCGCTCCGAGCGCGGAGACAAGGATTACAGGGATGTTGGACACATAGAGGAGCTTGATAGGGTACACACCCTGGAACCCCCTGTACTTTATCGATGTGATGGGGAGCTCGACCCTTATCCCTTCTATGTAGATCAGCACCAATATCATCACCACAGTCAGCGAGAACGTCATCACGCTCGGATAGAAGTTCTCCCTGATCAGGATGGAGCCGATGTCCCCGGCGAAGAACTGGCTGATGGCTCCTGGGATGAACCCGAATATCTGCGTGACCCCGGTGGCAACCTGGAACGGGATCGGGGAGAACGTGTACCACATCACCTGCTGGGCCACCCCTGCGAGGATGAACAGGCTGACCCCGCTCCCTATCCCCCACCCCTTCTGAATCATCTCGTCGAGGAGCAGGACGAGCATGCTGGCGATGACCAGCTGGATGAAGATCACGATTGACTGGTCGGCGGTCAGGGTCCCGAGGGCTCCGCCGTAGATGTAGGCCATCGACTCCCCTACGATTACGATTATCGTGAGGAGCTTCGTGGCCGAGCCGAAGATTGCTCTGTCCGAGGGGTCGCTCATGTCCAGCTTGATTATGTCGCTGCCTACGAGGAGCTGGAGGATGAGCCCGGCCGTGACGATCGGCCCTATGCCGAGCTGCATGAGAGTCCCCTGCGCGGAAGCGAAGACGACCCTGAGGAAGGTGCTGGGGTTCGACTGTGCCGCCGTCCCTGTTATGCCGTACAGCGGGGTCGTGGCCATCACTAGGTACGCGATGAGGGCAATCCCTGTCCAGATGAAGCGCTCGTTGAGCGTAGGCTTCCTCTCAGGCTTGGGTATCTCTGGGAGAACCGTGCCTACGCTCTTGATGAAGTCTCGCATCGATGCCATTTGGACGGGGGTTACTCCTTAGTCAGAATCTTTCCGCCCGCGGCCTCTATTTTAGCCTGAGCCTTCTTGGTGAAAGCGGCTACCTTCACTTCGTAGGCCCCGCCTATGGCCCCGGCACCCAGGAGCTTCCCTATTCCAAGCGCCGCCAGGTCCAGTGACCTGCTCCCCTTCGCGAGGTCGTCAAGCTGGCCGACGTTCACCCATCTGGACGGCCGCGGATGCCCTGGGGGCCTGAACGGGTCCCGGCCGAAGTGGTCGGGGTCGTTGATGACAAGCCAGCTCCACTTGTGCTTGTGGAGCCCCGCGTTACCGTGCCCTCCCTGCTTCCCCGAGTGACGGTGCTGGCCTACCTGGC
>JAJYYP010000048.1 GCA_021800855.1 archaeon
GACCATGTTGGCTTTCTTGCGGTAAACGGCCCTGAGCCCGAGGCTATCCGCTACGCCTCTGAGCTTGCCGCTGCTCGGCGTGGACGGATTCGTGTCCGCGGCTCGGAAGCGTTGCGCCGCACCGCCTCGAGCCAGGCCGCAGCTTTCTAACAAAGACAGGCAAGTGCCTGGCGCATAGCGCGGTTAGGCCGACCGAGCCGTCGCCTTCCTGCTCGCTGGTGGGAACGAATCCGAAACCTTCCTCATCGCGACCCAGTTCAGCGCACGAGACACACCGCACCGAGCGCATGATGTCGAGCAACTCGGCGGTCACGTCTGTACCCTCTAACGGGACTTAATTCTGGGCGGGTAACCGTAGCGCCGCGAGAATGGCGACCAGCCTTGAATCAGCCATACGCGTCTGCCCTTCCTCGGATTCCATAGCGGGCCCAGCTTATCTTCCGCCGGCCCTCCCTGTTCCGGCAAGCGCGTTTGGATCAACCGATTGACCACTTCGGATCTCGCCGACCCGAACAGCCTCTTCAGTTCCGGCCGAGGCCAAACGCGCCTGCGTTTCAAGCAGGAGCGGGATATCCCTTCAGTGGCGCTGGCTGGGACGGCGGTCGCCTAACGACCTTTTTCTGCCGCACGGACGGTTGGAGCCATCGTCGCCCAGAGTTGCTCGGATTTCCGCGCTGACACTCTGTACAACGCTGAGCCATTTTGGCACGATATTAATCGTTTCGTGATGTACAGCGGGCGGACGAATCGGTTAGAATGTGCGGCACTACACCGTACTCGATAACTGTTTGTTACCAACGATGCGTGGCGAATTTACAGTGCGCCGCGCCTCGTCCGACTCGCTCTTCGAGTCCGCCCGCAGAATTACTTGGCTCGACCGTCGAGCCGGTTTCGATTTAAGCCTCATTACCTTGGATCGAACGGCGGCCATCCTCACCGCGAGGAGGAATCGCCGCGATTGTCGATCAATCCAAACCGACCGGAGAGGTGAAGTATGCGGAAACCAACGGGCAATAGTGGTTCGCCCCTCGGACCGCAAGGGTTCGGTGTGGCGGGACTTTTCGTCGCCCCCAGGCATGAGGAGTTGGTGGCAGACCCTTGGCAGGTCAGGGTGCTCGGCGCGCACACGGCACGGGTACTCAGGACCCAGGCGATTAGCGCGCTCAATGTACTCAACGGCCACGATCTCGATATCACGCGCGCAGAGATCGAAGGCCACAGGCAGCCGCAGCGGGACAGGCTCCTGAATATCGACCAAGCGGCCGAGAAGCTCGGCAGGAAGAAGGATTGGCTCTACCGCCATCATAAGGAACTTCCGTTCACGGTGCGCCACGGTAAGGCACTGCACTTTTCGGAGCTCGGAATCGAGGAGTACATCCGCAAGCCCCGCGGTTGAACACTTGGGCACGATGTGGTTGACACAGCCCCGGTCGGGACGTGATCTATTTGATCGAGGAAACCCGCAACCGGTTTTTCAGGCAATCGGCGACAGTGCCCTGCCTCAACGCCCGAAATCATCTTGCGGGCCACGGGATGAAGTCGGGCCCAGGCACCGCGCTTGCAGCTTTGAGCGTATGAACCCATGAGAGGCATGGGGCGAATTTTCAAGCGCGGCCCAATCTACTGGATCGCGTACAGCTATCGCGGCAAGGAGCACCGCGAAAGCGCGCGCTCGGAGAGCGAGCGCCAAGCCCGCAAGCTGCTCAAGAAGCGAATCGGCGAAACCAGCGCCGGCACATTCATAGGCCCGAATGAAGAGCGCCTAACGTTCGAAGGCATGGCCGAACTGCTTCTCACCGACTACCAGATTAACGGCAAGCGATCGATCTCGACGTTACGCGGCTTGATTCGGCACCTGAGCGGTTCTTTCGGGATGAGCAAGGCGGTCGATATCACGGCCGACCGAATCGCGGCCTATATCGCCAATCGCCAGCGCGAGCGGGCCGCGAACGCCTCGATCAATCGCGAACTCGCGGCGCTCAAGCGGATGTTCAATCTGGCGGTCAGGGCGCGACGACTGAATCACGCTCCCTATATCGCGATGCTGGCGGAGAATAATGCTCGCCAGGGATTCGTCGATCACGCGGGCTTTGTCGCGGTCAGAAACGCGCTGCCGGCCTATCTGAAAGACCCGATCACGTTCCTGTACTTCTCCGGTTGGCGTGCCGGCGAGATGAAGGCGCTGGAATGGCGCGACATTGACCTTGATGGAAAGGTCGTTCGGCTCCGGCCCGAGGTCAGCAAGAACAAAGACGGGAGGGTGTTGCCACTGGCGGGTGAGTTGTTTGAAGTCGTGGAACGGGCGCGGGCCAAGCGTCGTCCCGATTGCCCATTTGTGTTCCATGACGACGGTCAGCCGGTCGGCAACTTTCGTAAGGCCTGGCGCACCGCCTGCAAGGCGGCGGGTCTGAACGAGATTCTCGTTCACGATCTTAGACGCACTGCCGTGCGCAATATGGTCCGCGCCGGAGTGCCCGATCGCGTCGCGATGGCTCTTTCCGGCCACAAGACCCGCAGCGTCTTCGACCGCTACAGCATCGTCAGCGAGTCGGACCTTGTGGCGGCCAGCGAACGGCTGCAAGCTCATCTCAGCACTCAAGCATTCGAGCGGAAAGTATTGGCACTTAAGTCCGAGCGCGGAAAGCAACCGCGGCCGTCGAGCCGGCACGCCTGACGCGCATCAGAATTGAGGAGTCGTTAATGCCTCGTGCAGCTGTGGAAATCAAATTCGTGGACGTGGGAGCCATAACTCCCGACTCGAATCGAGCGGGTATCGTTTGGCAGCCCTTTGGCCTTGAGGCTTACGACCAGTCAGGGACATCGGTATTCTCGGTCGGCGTGTCGCATGACGAGTCGCTGCTGCCTCGGCTCAGAGACCTGTACCGCACACACGGTGAGCAGGCTGTAAGGGCCGCGATCGTGCGCTGGGCGATTCGACGAACCGACCAAGTTGTGCGCTCCGGAGTATTCTCAACAGACGGCGATGCGCTCGAAATCGATCTTCGAGCCTGGGACTTGCTTCTGATCGGCGAGCTGGCTTCTCAAAAAACCTGTCGCTACCAAACTGTGATCGATGGCGATCTCTTCTGCTCTGCGGCTGACAAGCAGGCGGACGCGACCAAAATCGCTGAGCACGGCCTCAGGGCGCTTGCGCCTACGTCAAGGCCGCTGTGCCGTCGTTGCGAGCTGCCGGACACGGACTTCATTTGCTCGCACCTCCTATTCCCAAGGGTAGTAGGCAGCGCGCTGCTGGAAGGAACGCCTGACCCCAAGGTTCCAACTTTCAGACGTAGACTCTTAGGCTCATTTTGCGACGTCGACCAGACCTGCGTGGGAACCGGAGCGAACTGCCGACCTGGAGGGAATCCCTGTTGGGAGCGCTCAGTGCTTCCGGAAGCCCTGAAGGCTGCGGTGCCGGTCTCACCGCGCGAACTCCCGATGGCGTTTGACTTTCTGGACGCTACTTGGCGGCTTGCCTTCGGGAGATCGTTACTCAGAATTCGAAGTGCCGAGGCAGTTGCCGGGCTGGTTTTACGCTGCCCGACGCGCGAAGAGTTCGCCCAGCGCCTCAGCGAACTCGCCGACCTGATAAAACTCATGGAGATACCCGACGATCTTCTGCCGGACGACAAGAGAACGCTGAATAAGACCGAAACGTTGAACCGATTGGGCGCCGTTCTCGCCTTGAAGTTCGGCGGAGAGCAAACCGGGGCGTCAGACGGAGCGATAAAAATCTTGCAGGCGATCAATAAAACGCGCCGGGCGTTCCAGCATAGTGGCGCAAGTCGAGACCTGCCCGTGGCCTTGGCCGAACTCGGGATTACATATCCGATCGAGGACTACGGCCAGGCTTGGGACGTCGTGCGAGCACACGCAGTCGAATCGCTAAGCACCATCAGGAAGGTTGTCCGGTCGGGAGCGGAATCATGGTGAACGCTCCAAAGCACGCGATTTCGAATGAGGGGGAGCAAGCTCTTGGAGCCAAGCCCGAAATTTCCTTTTGGCTGCGCTATTACGCTCCGAGTTTCGACAAGCAGATCGATGAGGAAATTAAACGCCTGCTTGCAGAGGTTGAGCGAGCTTGGAACTTGCAACGCGAGATATTGGAATTGCGACTTGTTCCGAGCAAGCTCAACGGTCAGCCGTTTCCTGACGCCGCGCATGAAGAAGAAATCTACAAGCGCGATTTTCTGCCTCGCAAGAACGTACTGAAGGCACGCACAGGCACGTCCCTCCGCGACCAACTGCGCAGCAATAGCGGCAGGTTTAATCTCGCCGGTACCCTCGCGATCGTCTCGCAATCAGGAATTGAATGGCTTTGCCCGCCGTACGGCAGAGACCCTAAGTTTGGCTTCCACAGCGACGCGCGCTTGGACTTCCTCAAGGCGGCTCTTGAGCGCGGCCCCGACTTTCTCAGCGAGCGCTGCCCGTCGGTCACCAAAGGTCAGCCCGAGGCGGAACTGATCGACCTCTTTCTTTCACATCGAGTGCTCGATGGTGAGGTCCGCCGCGAAGTTCCGATCGGTGGTCGCCGCTCCTCACCGAATTGGGGATATTTGATTGGCGGAAGCTGATCGATCTCGTGATTGAAATGCCTGAGTGCGTGTGGGTCGTTGAAGCTAAGCCCCGGCTCAACTGCGAAGCCCTAGGCCAAGTACTGCTGTACGGCGACCTCTACGAAACCGAGGACAGCGAGAAGCCCGTGAAGCTCGCAATAGTTTGCTACGAGCTCGACGCTGAAGTGTTGACCTCCTGCCACAAGCGGTGCATCACCGTTTTCCAAGTGACAGAAGACGGTGTTCGGGCCTTGCATTCGCCTTGAGCCCGTGTGACTCAAGGGCCGGATGTCACCTAAGTTAACCGCTCGACCAGCCCGGCACTGTCGAGGAGATGTACCCGCAGATTCGCAACTCGAAGGAAGTCGTAACCACGGATTAGATCGGTCCTGAAGCGCGCGCCGTCCGCGCTGGGGGCGTCATCGCTCGAAGGTCACACTGACGCTCGCGATTTCTGTGGCTTCGGGTATTCCTCCCTCGGGCCGAACCACTACGTCATCATGGTAACTTGCGTCCTCCCAGATCAAGCGTGACATGAAGTCGGCCACTGCATCGGCGTTGCCAGAGAATTCCGGCCATATGCGATGCGCGATCTGCGAATTGTGGCCGGCCGTGCCCGCCTCGCCTCGCTCGCACCAGATGATGGTCACCCAAGCGACGGGGAGCGGGATCGGATTGTTCTGGAAGAATTCCAGCATCCTCGCTTTCACCCCGACCAACGGTTCGGGCCAGTCCAGGTTCACCGTCGGCATGGCGGGTCCTCTCTTTAAGTGTCTCGCACGCCCACGCCAGCAAGCGAATTGTTCACACTCCGCAGGGTCCAAGCAGTGTTCCCGCACCAGGAGACGGTGCACCCCTTACCCAACGGTCTCAGGACTTCCTACTTGCTGTAACTTCGTGGCATTCGGCAGCGCCTACATCATGAAGCTCAGGACATCTTCGACCGCTGCAACATCATCAGCCAGTCGGACCTCGTGGCCGCCAGCGAATGGCTGCAAGCCCACCTGAGACTGGAGCAGCCCAACGGGCAGTAACGCCACTTAAGGCCGGCCTCCCAAGAGGACCACGACGGTCGGACCACCACGTGTGACACTTTCGGACCCGGTCGAACCCATTTGGGAAGAGACAGCACCAGTTTGCGGGTGAGGTTCCTCACGTGGCTAACTAGGAATCGTTTCGCGGAAGTTTCTCGGCAATCAGGCGCTGGACTAAGCGAGGGTCTATCTGTGCCCAGGGAACCTGAGCATCGAATCGCAGCGTGCCGACGTACGGACCGCCGATACCGGGGAAAAACGGGTCTTCGTTCACAGGGTTTCTCGCGACATACCACTCCCTGTTACTCCTCGACTCGACGACTCGCCTCAGTTGCGCGATGGCTCGGCGAATCGGGACTGTGATGGCGTACGTGCCGTCGTCCTGTCTGGTTTGGCTGAGCGCGAAAGGGTCGGCCTTCGCCGCTGGCGAGAGAGCCCGCAATATACTCAAGGCAATCCAGAACGTCCTGTCGCGCAGACTTTTCCATTCCGACTTCACCAGGCATGCCTTTCCGGGATCACGCCTCCACAAGGTACCGAATCGTTGATCGAAGGAAAATTCAAAAGGTCCGCGGTGGGCGATTTCCGGGCCATTTGCTCCGATTTGTTGGGGGAAAAGGTAAAGACCAAAACAATCGTCGTGCGAAACTAGCCAGAGCGCTCGCAGCGATTGAACGTCAGGTTTAGCGCCTGTTATTCGATACCAATCCGTATTTTCAAGAGGGCTGAATTCCATGAAAACGTTGGTCAGGCCGATGCGCTCGCGCTGGCTGCAGTCAATAAGATCGCCGGCCTCGACAGCGTCGGCGAGGTCAGTTCTCAGGATCGCGGGGTTCCACATTTCTTGGCTAACCCGCAAAAGCCAGCTTAGAACGGGGGCCTCGAAGAGAATGCGGGTCGCGTCTTCTCCACAAAACTGTCGCACGTCTGATGAAGCATTCGTGAGAGATATTGATAGGTCGTCTACAACAGCCGGGTACACCGGATTTGGGGTTATAAACTTCAGGCGTGCAAGGACCTCCCGAGTCTTGTGGTCCAGTTGGTAGCGGTAGCAGGTAACCGGCAGAGGACGCCCCAGCTTCAGTCTGCCCGCACCGCCGTCCACAAGCCAGGTCAGCGGGATGCTGAGAAACAAATCATACCACGGATCCTGCGTAGGGTCTGGGAACATCGCGTCCGTCAGCGCATCGAGACAGGGAGCGCCATCCATCGGCAAGCTAACGGGAATAGGTTTGTCTCGAAGGAAAGCCGCGAGGTTCCCAGAGTTAATCGCGGGATCTGCCGCGAGGAGGCATGCATGCTGTGCGCGTATCCGAGAGCTCTTTGATAGGGTTGGCCGAGAGGACAGATCGAGAAGTTGACCGTGAGCCGGGGAGCCGGTTCCATCCCACTCCGGAAGATCAAACACGTAGAGATATCCGCGAGGGTTCTCAGGCCGACGGACGTACTCCCAGCACTGTTCGATCAACGGAATGTCTTGCGTCGGTTCGGACGACCCGTCCGGTCCTATCTCATGACTTGCCGATATAGGTCGGGACTCATGAAGCGCGAACCAAAGCGCCACGTCCAAAGAACGCGTTACGTCCAAGAAGGTTGAGCCTGGACCGTAGTGTTGGGCGATGGCTTCAACCCAGACCGCTTCTTCTTCCGAGGGAACAGCCCGGTCCTCCGGGCTCAGCAACTCTCTGCTGGCCAGTGCCGACCAGTAGCGCCAAACGGGATCGCGCCGCGCCGCTCCGGGGCGTAGGCCAGTGGGAAGGATGCTCATGTAATCCTTGGTCTGGCCGCGATAGACGCGGACGTAACCCGAGCGTGGCGCTCCCAGGTTTGAGAGATACTCGCTCAGCTCGCGATACGTGTTGATGGGAACGTTCAAGGAAATCTCATGCAGCTGTTCGCCTCCCGCCGCATCTCCTCCGTCTCAACCGTACGCAATCGGAAAGTAGCTTGGAACCGGCGCTCGCGAATCGTCTTTGGACCCGATTCACGGCGCAACGCAATCGACAAACGTGGTGGCACCGCATCTTGGCTTCTTGACAAGACTCGGACAAATCTTGTACAAATCGCCTTGCCTAGCAAGGCGATGAATCCGAAGCTTTCCAGAAACTCCACATTTACTTGGGATATTTTGGTGAGCCGTCCGGGACTCGAACCCGGGACCCTCTGATTAAAAGTCAGATGCTCTACCGGCCTGAGCTAACGGCTCAAAAGAACCCGCGAACCATCAGATAAGCACCCGGCCGCACCCCTGT
>JAJYYP010000049.1 GCA_021800855.1 archaeon
TCCCTGAAGAACCCGCTCTGCTGTGTGATTGTTATGTTGGCGAAGGGCGCCGGGGACCCATTGTAGGACACTTCGATGGTGAGCGCGGCCATGAAGGTGAGGGTCACCTTGGTCTGGCCGCAGGCACTGACGCTCACCAGCTCGCTGTGGTATATCTTCCCTGTATACCCGTTGTACGCGGTGACGTTGTAGGTTCCTGGCTGCAGGATGTAGCCCGTGCTGAACAGACCGGTGGTCGTATTCGCGGAATACATCTTCGCACCGTTGCCGTAGACAGTGATGTTGGCGTCCATGGGGAGGCCTCCGTCTGGGTTGAGCACTTCGCCTGTTATCTCCCCTGTCCCGTTGGTGCAGCTCTCAATCTTCAGGGTGAACGATGTGGTGTTGGTTACCGGCGGGAGGTAGTAGCCCGGCGGGGGCGCACCTGACTCGTTCACCGTCACAGTGTAGATCCCCGGAGCGACGCCGGACGGGATGGTGATGTTGAAGTTTGACAGGCGAGCGGCAGGGTTCGGGGTGAACGTGGAGATCGCCCCTGGGGGCAGGCCGGTGACCGACAATGTCGTGTGGAGGGGTTGGAAGGGGTCGCACTCGAAGGCATAGCGGCCGGTGTTTGGATAGACGAGGGTGCAGCTCGAGAGTGCCACCGGGACGACGATGGTGGAGTTCTGCAGGGCGATGTACGGCCCGGTGGGCACGCTGGCATTCACTCTGAAGAGGGAATACGAGTTCGGGAATACTGCGGCGGGCATGGAGTAGAAGAGGGGCCTGGTCCCGAGGCCTTGGGTGCTGAAAGAGGCATTGAAGTCGCCGGGTGTGGTACCCCCGGTCCACTTGAAGGTGGCTATGCCGTTGGCGTCGGTCAACGACTGGAAGGTTACGCTCCCGGAGTTCACGCTCCCCGTTATGGGCCAATTGGCTACCGGGGAGCCGTCTGGCCAGAAAATCTCGAAATACAACTGCACGCTGCTCCCTGCGGTAATCCCCTGGCCGAACCCTGCAGGCCCGTACGCCTGGGCCCAGAAGAAGTAGCGCTCGTATACGTTGTCCACCTCGTTCCCGTCGATGCAGACCGGGTTGGATTCGGGCTGCAGGTTGTACCCCTGCCTGTAGGCGGTGATGTTGTAGCACCCGGGCTGGAGGATGGATGGGGATGCGTACGTCCCATCCACTCCACTCGTCGTTCTGAAGACGCTCTTTCCGTTCTGGGAGACCACGACCGTCGCTCCCTGAATCGGGAGCCCGGTGATGTTGTTCCCATAGGTATGGTAGAACTCGACCTTTCCTGTCAGGAGTCCGGGCTTCGGGGGGTTATACGGTGTGTAGACCGCCTCTGCTTGGGTGGGCCCAACTATTTCGAGGGTTGAGTTCGCCGAGTCGAAGGTCTGCTGGTGGGTATCGTTACCGACCTGGGAGTTGACGACCCACTGCACGAAGGCGTAGGTGCCTGTCTTGTTCGTGTACAGCGCAGGGGTGCTGAGGGTGAGTGGCTCGAAGAGGGCCGTATAGTTGTAACGGGAGCCGAAGGTGGCGTCGAGGCCCTCGATGTTAGAGTAGGCGGTGACCAGCGGGTAGATCCCAATCGGGAAGTCTATCAGCGAAGAACAACTCGAGTAGCTGCAGGCTGACTCGCTCGGGAGAGCCGTCGAGTAGGTAACTACTCCTGCTTCGAGCAGCTGCTTGATCGTGGTCAGGTTGGTGGCGACGTTGTACTGCTGCAGCAGCTGGGCGTAGAACCTCTCTCCGGCAAGGTAGCCAGGGCCGTAGGTCGTGCTGTAGCCGGAGAGCACCGTACCCTTGTTCCCTATGCAGTGATAGAATAGCACGGAGCAATCCTGGGTATCGAGCTCAATCTTAGGCTGCTGCGTGACCCCCTGAGCGAAGCTGAATATCGGGACTGCGGAGTAGATCCCCCAGCAGATAGAAGGGCGCGCGAAGTCGAAACAGAGCTGAGAGCCATGCGGGAGCTGGAACCCCGAGCCATTCCATGAAAAGGTGTACTCCTCCGTCACCTTAGTGCCGCCGTGCTCAATCTCAATCTCCCACGGAGCCTGGTAGAAGACGCTGGCGAAGTTCAGGTAGTATGAGTATGCGGAGGACGAGTTGAAGTACGGGTCGGATGGGTCAAGCAAGTAGCCCCCGTAGTTCGCCTCCAGCACCGGGTCGGAGACGGTCCCATTGACAAGCGTCACATTGACTAAAGACTCCCGCGGGAGAACGACCGGGCGCCTTACGAAGAAAGCGTTCAGCGCCGCCGAGAGGCCTGACCTTGAGTATCCAGCGAGAACGAAGACAGTCTGGTTGCGCCTCCCGACACCGCGGTACGAATAAGTGGAACCGCCCGTCTTGAGGGCATAGGCGAGCCTGGAGCCGTTCAGGTAGGGGCTCGCGATGCTCCTGTAGGCTGCGGAGGGGGGCGTGGTCAGGGCGATGGCCATGAAGGAGGCGGACTCGACGGCCGAGAAGTTTGCGGCGTCGGCGTAGACGAACCTGTAGTACTTTTCCGCGAGCTTCGGGAAGCCGGGGTCGGCTGCTAGGACAGAGTCGGGAGCGACGAGAGCAATGGTCGCCCTCCCGATGTGAGCGTAGGGGCTCGTCTGGCTGGCCGGAGTTGCCTGGAAGGCGTACAACACGACGGTAGCTGCCACCCCGACAGCTAGAAGACCGACAACCAGGAGCGCCCAAGCCCGGGACACAGCGGACCTCCGTACCAACCCCAAGGCGTGCAATCCCGGGTGATTCTTAAGACTTAGCACCGAGCAAATGGGTCGAGGAAAGGGCAAAGAAGGCTGTGGATTACTTGGGGATTGATAAGACGGGGAAGATTACGAAGATTAACCGGAACACAGGGTACCCTCCGCCAGCGCTTTCGCGCCTCTAATCGCTTTGTGTTCTGATTGTTGGTACGAGTGTCTGTGCTTGCATGCCTCTGCCCCCATGTGCGTGCGAGAGCCCATCATTCTGGACCTAGCAGCGGAGAAAGTATGCAGAGTATGTAACCTACTTTTTGACGAACACGCTGATTCTAGAGTCCCCTGCCAGCTCTTCGACAATCCTCTTCGCTATCATCTTGGCGGGGTCCCTCAGCCCCACCCTTGTCTGGACGTCGTCGAAGGTAGTGAACGGCTGTCTTTCCCTCATCTCGACTATCTCTTTCATGAACGTCTTGCCGATACCAGGGATGAGTTCTAGCCCATGGAGCCGCGGCGTAAGCGGCTGCAGGTCATTGAAGTAGGCGACATATTTTCTCTCGTTCTCCTTCACCAAGGTCTCTACCACCACCGGGAGCGAGGCTTTGGCCTCTGGTGAGAGCTCTTCGTAAGTGAGCTTTCCGAGGACGCTGACTATCTTTTCTCTGCCTTCCTTCCCTATCTTCACCTTCTCTCCGGTGTCGAAGTCCCTGTTTTCAATAGCCAGGAGCTCCAGCAGGGTCAGCCTTTCTTCTCCTATTGCCTCCACCATGGGGCCCTCCCTCCCCTTGATGACGGTTGACTTCCCTCTCGGCATGAAGTCCAACACGTAAGCGAACTCCTCGTACTTCTTGTCTGCCGGCATCAACTCCCACCCCTACACCTCCCTTTCGTTCGCGCTATCGCGTGGAGGACTCCGCGGCGCTACAAAGAACGATGAACACGATATCCTTCCCCCATGCTCCTTTGACGGACTTACGTAGCCGCCTTCTTATTTAACGCTGTCCTGACTAGGACTTGTGAAGTATCTTCAGTATCTTCTCGAGGGTCTCTGTTGAGAGCAGTTTCCTCCACCCAGAGGTGAACGTCCTCAGCTCTTCCACAGACTTCGGTGCTATGTTGACCAATTCGACGGCCTCTTCTTCGCTCAGCCCAGCTTCGTCTTCTAGCTGCTTCCTCAGCTTCTTCGCGGAGTCGGCTTCGGTCTTTGAGAATTTGGCTGTGTAGTCCAGTGTCCTCTTCTGAATCTGGTCGGCTTTTTCCATGTCTATCTTCGCGAGAATCTGGTTGGCCTCGGGAATCGAAAGCAGCCTCTTCTCCTCTTTCTCTGGCATCAGGTTCCCCCCATCTTCACGACGTGTTCCTTTCTAGCTATGAGCTTCTTCACCTTGTCGCCTACCATGACATCCACTGTGACCGCCCGCCTCCCAACCTCAGTCACAGTCCCCACCAGGCCGTTGAACCGCCTGTGGGGCATCCCCTTCACCTGTGTGGGATCTATCTTGATCACGACCTTGTCATTCGGAGAGTACTCTACGAGTAGACTGCTCAGGCCCTTCTTGGTCGAAGACCTCAGAAGAGACCTAGTTCTTCTCCTTATCCCATGTGATTTCGGCAAACCCGAATGCTCCTATCTCCCTGACTCTACAGATGTCGAAACTGCGGCAACTGACTTCAGTTTTTAAGACTTCCGACACCGATGGTGAGACGAGTTCCCCGCTCACGAACCGCTTCACAGGGAGCCCCCCATCCAGCTCGGCATCTATCAGAAGCGCCCTCCCCCTTGCCCTGGCCCTCACCTGGTAAACCATCTTGATTGCCGGCCTGCCACCTGGTCTATCGAAGGTCACGGCCGTTTTGTGGAACCTGGCTTTGAGGTCCGAAATCCCTTCTGGCGGAACTTTTGAAGCTGCTGTCGCCCTAATTCGCGTCTCAAAGCGGAACGAAGGTATCTTGACTGGCTTGGACGGGAGCACCCTCCCGG
This sequence comes from archaeon, assembly GCA_021800855.1. Lineage (GTDB taxonomy): Archaea > Thermoproteota > Nitrososphaeria > Nitrososphaerales > Gagatemarchaeaceae > UBA183. Next base: position 4,675 of record JAJYYP010000049.1, read on the forward strand.
AAGAAACACTCACGATGCCGCCTCCAGCACGGGTCCTGAACTTTCCGAACAGTCTTCTCTTCTTCGGGCCCTTGATTTCCACTACAAAGGGCCTCCCAGGAGGGAAGACCTTGCTGTCCTCGTCTTCGCTCCCAAGCCACGTGAAAATCATCTTCTCGCTCCCGACTAGTCTCCCTATCTTCTTCCTCAGCGCCTCTTCTACGCTTGGGACGGCCTTGAACCCCGTCCACTTGCACTCTGCGCATCTCCTTCCACGACATGCGTCGCAGAGAGTCCTCCTCTGGGCGACCCCTGGCGGTTTCGTGTATCTCCCGTAGTAAAACACAGGCTTTGACGAAGCCGTCGCCTCCCTTCTCCCGAAGTCGACTAGGACTGAGACGTCGGGGTTGGCCTTGTCCAGCTTCCTATGTGTTGCCTCTGAGATTCTCCCTGCGACTAACCTTGCCACCTGGGTCTTGGCCGTCTCGCATCCTTTCAGCCTGAGCGTTGACCTGACCTCGTCCTCTCGTTCCTGCATCCCCTCAGGGAGCGCCACCCCTACGGCAAAGGTCCTGAACTCATATGGACGGAGTCTTCGCGTAGCGGTTTCGGCCATCTTCGGGATATCGTCCAGGGTCCCTTTGCATACAAAGCAATCTCTTCCAAGCACCAGTTGGAAGGCTTTGGTCTCCGCTTTCTGCCTTTCAGAGCATCGTTGGCACAACCTGTATGCCGGGGCTTCCCCTGGCACCTATCCTTCACCCATACGACGCATCATCTGGCGCATTTCACGCCCTTTGCTTGTCTTCACCAGGGTCTTCATCTGCTTGTATCTGCTCAGGAGCTCTCTGACATCTTTCTCGCTCCGCCCCGACCCCTTCGCGATGCGCCTGAGTCTGGATGAGTTGATGGTCTCAGGGTTGTTCTTCTCGTCACCGGTCATGGACTGGATGATTGACTTGTAGACTTTCACCCTGTCCTCTGCCTTGTCGAGTTCCTTCGCGTCGACCTGACCAGAGAACCCAGGAATGTGCTCTAGGATCTTCTTGAGCGAGCCAAATTTCTTCATCTGTTCGAATTGCACCAGCAGGTCATTCATCGTCATCTTTCCAGACATCACCCGCTGAGTCATCTTCTCGTCTACCACTACCTCGGACTCCCTGACCATGTCCATGAGCGCCTTCAGGTCGCCCATCCCCAGGAGCCTGCCTACGAACCTGGTGGGAACGAACTCCTCGAGGTCGTCAATCCTCTCTCCTGTCCCAATGAAGAGCACCTTCGCTCCCGTGGCTGCCGCAGCAGCCAGAGCTCCACCGCCTTTCGCAGCGCCGTCCAGCTTCGTGACCACGATCCCTCCCACTGGCGCCGCCTGGTGGAACGCAAGGGCCTGGCTGTAGCACTGCTGCCCTATGGTCCCGTCGATTACAAGAATCGTGGCGTCTGGGTTTACTCCGCCGACCACTTCCTTCATCTCCTGGAGCAGGCCCTTCTCCTCCTTGTGTCTCCCGGCTGTGTCGATGATTATCAGATTCTTCGAGCCTTCGAGCTGTTTCTTCCCCGCTTTCGCTATCTTTACTGCGTCCTTCTCCTTCTCGTCGCTGTAGACGTCCACGCCGGACGTGGACACGAGGGTCTTCAGCTGCGCCACGGCACCCGGCCTGAACGTGTCTGCCGCAACCACTCCCACCTTGAAGCCGCGCTTCGAGTAGAGGCGGGCCAGCTTAGCGGTCGTCGTCGTCTTTCCCGAGCCCTGCACGCCGAGCATCACCAGCACGTTGGTCCTGTCTCTGTCGAGGGGGAGGCCGCCCTCACCCCCCAGCAGCCTTGCGAGCTCCTCGTATAGGATGGACACTATCTGATCCTTCTTCGTCACGCCGGCGGGGGGCTTCCCCTCGAGCGCCCTCTTCTGGACCCTTTCGGTGACCTCCAGCGCTATCCTGACGTTCACGTCCGACTGGATGAGGACCCTCTGGAGATCTCTCACGAATTCCTTCACAGCCTTCTCGTCGACCAGGTTCGACCCCACCAACTTGCGGACCGCCGCCTGGAGCCCGTCGCGCAGAGAGTCTAGCATGAGAAACCTGTTGGCTCCGCCCCGGCGGTTCTTTAATAGGATTCAGACGCTTTTTAGGCGAACTGGCCTCAGCCCCTCTGTGCCAGGCAAGCTCGACGGCTACGACGTGTGGAACGACCTCTCCGACTGGTACGACCGGATGGGAGGGCCGCAGACCGTCTACAGTAAGGTCAAGATATACAGGGAGCAGTACCACGAGGAGGTCCCCTGGAACAAAGGTGACAGGACCAAGGTCTGCACTGTGAGCTACCACAGGCCCCTGAACTGGTGCGACCGGGCATTATGTTCCAAGGACATGGCGATAACAGCCCTGGAGGAGCTGGAGCCCGCCGGGGAGTTCATCAAAATAGAGCAGCAGGACGAGGACCTCGACGATCAGGGAGTCCAGGAGGTCCCCTTGCACCCCATCATCGAAGCCGCAAAGCTCTGAGGTGCCTGGTACGAAGGTCGGCGTGCTCTTCTCCGGAGGGAAGGACTCAACTTACGCCGCGTGGCTGGCATCGAAGAGGGATGAGCTTGCCTGCTTGGTGACCCTCTTCCCCAGGTCGGAGATGTCATACATGTTCCACTACCCCAACCTGAGATGGACGACGCTGCAGGCGGAGGCCATGGGTGTTCCCCAAGTTACCGCCCTCACCGAGGGGGTGAAGGAGGAGGAGCTGGCGGACCTCGAGAGGGCCATCGTGGAGGCCAAGGCGAGGTTCGGCTTGGAGGGGGTCTACACAGGCGCGCTGGCCAGCGTCTACCAGAAGGCCAGGGTTGAGAAGGTCTGCGGGGCCGCGGACCTCGAGTGCGTGTCGCCTCTCTGGGGGGTCGACCCTGTAGCCCACCTGCGGACGCTCGTGGGCGACGGCTTCTCTGTCATCGTCGTGAGCGTGTCCGCCCTGGGTCTGGACAAGAGCTGGCTTGGGAGGGAGCTGGACGAGGACGCCATAGGCGAGCTGGTTGCGCTAGGCAAGAAGTACAGGTTCCACGTGGGCCTCGAGGGGGGTGAGGGAGAGACCTTCGTCCTCGATTGTCCCACATTCTCGCGGAGGGTCGAG
>JAJYYP010000050.1 GCA_021800855.1 archaeon
GTAATGTATGACGGGAAACTGGTTGTCTTTCCGGAGAAAGGCGGACATCAGGATTGGGTAGCCAATCTCAAAGGAAACCCGAGGGTGGGCGTCTACGCGGGAGAAGCAAGGTGGGAAGGGTTGGCGGAGCAGCGGAGGGCGGGTGGCCTCACGGATCCAATCCTTGCGGCGTTCACCAGGAAGTATGGCGGAGCAGAGGTGAGGAAGAGATACTGGGGGACGGTGGACTTCTTTCAAATCAGCCTACTCTCGATGACGAAGGAGGACTACGCGGAACTGGTCTATTCGGACCTGGAGGCGGCCTTCGACGGGGTCGCGCTGACCTACGACCATCACATCCTAGACAACCCTATGAACGTCTGGCTCAGAGACAGGTCTGTGGACCTGATGACCACCCTCTTCAAGCGAGGGGACACGGTGGTCGAGGTAGGGTGCGGGACAGGGACGGAGACCCTCCGGCTGGCGAGCAAGGGGATCAAGGTCGTGGCGACAGACATCTCGCAGAAGATGCTCGAGGTGCTGATCAAAAAAGCTAGGGCAAGGGGGCTCGAGGAGAACGTCGTCCCTGTTCACTGCAGGGCCCATCAGCTCAAGGAGGGTCTGGCAAGGGCTGGGTGCGCCAGGGCCGACGGGGCTTACTCGACCTATGGCGCCGTCAACACAGAACCGCGCCTTGGAGACATGATGGCCAGCCTCCACGACTTGATTCGGCCGGGGGGGAAACTCGTGCTGGGCGTCTGGAACAGGTTCTGCCTCTATGAGATTATCGGCTATTCGATGAGGATGCGGCCTTCGATGATTGTCGCCAGGCTGAGGAACCCTGTCCCAGTAGGGAAGTCGAGGTTCTGCGTCACCACCAACGCATTCTCAGTGGGGGAGCTGAGCCGGCAGATCCAAGGGCGTTTCGAGCTGGAGTCGGTCAGAGGAGTTTGCATACTGCTCCCTCCATCGAACCTCGTCCGCTATCTACCGCGAGGACGGCTCCTCCGGTTCTTCAAAGCCATAGATGTCTCCCTTCAGTCGAGGAACCCATGGTGCCAGCTCGGCGATCACTTCCTCGGGGTGTACAGTCGGGTTGGATGATCCCTGGCCCGAATCTGCAATCAGTCGCGCGCGGAGCGCCCCCATATGAAGCTCATAAACGAAAGGACGATGTTCAAGCTACTCCTGGATGGGGATGGGTTGATCCTGTCGGTCACAACTAAGAAGAGAGCATTCTTCGTGTTCCTTTCTTCGGCCTATGTAGGGTGCAAGACAGCGCCTACCACCGACCCCAATCCGGGGATCGTGGAGCTCTGCGACTACGACATCAAGAAAATCATCAGGGAGTGGCCGAGGCTATACCGGGTGTGCCTCCCCGACTAGGCGCATACGTTAGCAGCATCACTCGCAAGGGGCGTGGCCTGTGAGCCGGCCGTCTTACCGCGTCAGGCAATCCTCGCATTGTGCCGTGATAGCATTCGCCGAATCAGGGGAAGAGCCTAGCGCCTGGCGCAGGCTGCGGCTCTCGGCAATGACAAACTGACCGGTACGTTGAGCACGAGCTCGAAAGCGACGCAGGCGAGCCACACCGAGCGCGCGTCTTCAGTTCGCCTGCTTCAGGACTCGCCATCTTTCCGGTTGGACGAACCCTTTCAAGAACTTCAGATAGAACAATGGAGCGTATGCGATGTTCTTCGGGCTTCGGCTGTTGAGGCTCTGCAAAAGGACGACCTGGGCGGTAAAGACGAGCTGTCTGGCATCTACCCCCGCGGCGACACGGGTGTTCGCCCCCTCCCACTCCGGTTTGTATCTTCTATACTGCGACCTGTGGATCATGGCATCTGAAACGAAGACCGACGACAGACCACTCATCCGAAGCCTTCTCCTTACGAAGAACTCTTCACGTGCGTTGATGGAAGAAGGGATTACCCCTCCCTGGAAGTCCCCGGTGCGGAGCACTAACAGCCCCATAGGGAGGCCATAGGCGAACCGGTGGCCGACTGACATGCCGACCACGGCTCCGACCGTCGGACGGCCCAGGGCTCCAATCGCGAAGTCGAAGAAACGCGGTTGCACGATCTCCTCGTCGCTGTCCACGAATGCGAGGTACTTGGTCTTGCACAGGTCGAACGCACGCTGACGTGCATAGCCGAGCCCCACGCTTTGTGAAATGACTTCTGCGCCCAGTCGTCTCGCTATGTCGACGGAACTGTCGGAGCTGTTTTGGTCGATCACCGTTATCTTGGTCCTGCGCGTGCTTCGGTAGACGCTTCGAAGGCACGCCTCCAGGGTCGCAGCCGAGTTCCTCGTGCACACGAATACCGTGAGGTCGGCGGTCTCCTCTGTGGGCTGCAACGGGTCGCTAAAATTCTCGGCGTTCCCATATACATTACTGCGGTCACGTCAAAGGCAGCTCTGACCACCCATGGTAGGTCCCATGCCGTCAAGTGGTCGTCGCCAGGCGCTAGTTCGACTGCATGCTCCGGGGGGAATCGCGCCTTCGGACCCGCACTTCAACCAGAGCGAGCAGGCATAAGCCAAGAAGTTCGAGGCACAGGCTCGCGCGACGCTTCAACCACGGGCGCTCCCGTCCCCAATTCGAACCGGCCGCTGCCCTTGACGAGGGCAGACTCTTCGACACCCATCGCCCTACGTTTCAGTCGCCCTCTGACCGCAACGAGGAGAGCGAGTACTGCGGCAGTGTACGCGAGCACCCCAGGGTCTTTAGCGAGTTCCAGCGCGATGTCGAATGGGACGAACACGGCTACGACCCCTATCACGAAGCCCACTTTGTGGATGTCATTATCTTTCAACCCGACGTGCTCTTTGAGGAACCATGCCACCGATGCCGCGAGGGGGATGTACAACGCCGCCGTTACAGGCCAAGGAAACAGCTTGGGGCCCACAATGCCTATCAGTAGGAACGCCGACATGAACCAAACCCCGAGGGCCACGAAAGCAATCTCTCTCCTGTCCGGAGCTTCGTGTCTCGGCTTGAGGAAACGGGGTCCTACTTTCCTTGCGAAAGTTATCCACATCAGCGCATAGAGGCCAAGGAAGACGTACACCTGGAGAGACGGCTGATAGGGAACTCTGAGAGATATCGAAGCCACAACTAGGAAGTACGACGCGAGCGCCAGAAGCACGCCCACGTTGCCGACCAGAGGCCTGCCCTTCGTCTCTGGGAACATCGCATCAATGACTATCAGAGGCACCGCGATGCTGAATGCAGCATGAAAGAGGGTCAGATAGGAGAGTGGGACCCAATTGACCCCCATGAAATGTGAATAGAGCTGGTTCCCGATGTTCGAGTGAAGCGGGTCGATCATCGTCTTCGTGCCAAAGCCCTCTTCGCCGACGGCATAAGCTCCGCCGAGAAACAACATCCCCGCCCAACCTTTCCCCCACCTGAGCGCAGTTTCCCTTATGGTCAACGCACCGCCACCGTACAGGCCAATAAGCGAAAGAAGCACCAGCGGGTCGTGCGCCATCTCAAGTACAGCGGTAGAGCCTGTCAGGAACTCTGCCATCGTCGCTGCCAATATCAGCAAAGCAACCAGGGCGAGTCCTCTTGTCTTCGCCGCTAAGGGCTCAATGCTCGCTCGCCGCAGAATCCAATTAAAAACATTAGCCGCCGATGGAGACGACCAGTGCGCATGCGATATCTTTGTCCTTAAGACCAGCTCCTCGGTGGAGACTCTCAACGGCTCTTGTTTTGCCGCGTAACGATGGAATCAAGCTCTCAAGGGGCTCCCTACGGTGACGGGCACGCGTGGGCGTCGATGTCGGAAATGACGGCCTTACGACCACCGGCCTAGACCCACGTTGGGCTTCCCACAATCCTAACCAAAAACATCTTTCGTTGGGGATAAGATTGTTCAAGTCTCGCCGTTCTTCTCTCGTCATAAATCCCTGGCATCTGTCGATGATGGTCCGGCACCCACCCAACAGGGACGCGAAAATCGCAAGGCTGACCGTTGGACCTCCTGCCAGGACAAGGCGATGCGAGCGGCCCTCGGAGCCCAGAACTATGAAATGGGATGAGTAGAATGCCAAGACAGAATCGCGCTCTTCCTACACACGGGGCGAGGCCTCTTCTGCAACCGGCGGAAGGCGCCACGACCTGCGTGCGCTGTGCAGGTGCTGTGCAGGTCGCCAGCAGAAGCGTAGAAGAATCACTGGGCTATCTTCGATCATAAAGTCGCTCTTCAGGATGTCTTCTGCAATTCGCTTGACGAATGAACCCTTCTCCGAGTAGCGCGGGAGGAGTCGTTTGATGCAGGCGTCTTATAACTAAGGAACGCCTGTGGTGCGATCAAACCCGGTGGCATGTCGCCTCGCTCCACCGACTCATCGGCTACCTTCACGCCTCTCATGTCTACCACGTACAGCCTGCAACCAATATGCAGGCGCCTGCGGCTTCCTTCATAGGGTTCCACCGTGGTGGGGGACGCAAAGGCCCCAGTGGCAGGGGACCACACGAATCGACTTCGGTTTCACATTCATGGTGCCTGAGTGCGGGGGGAGGGATTCGAACCCTCGAACCCCTAAGGGATGAGGTCCTGAGCCTCACGCCGTTGACCAGGCTGGGCGACCCCCGCGCCGTCAGGGCGAGCCAAACCTTCGCTTTAAGAACGTTGAACCGCGGGAAGCACTTTCGCTCCACCCTCTGTCAGAATGGGCCACCCGAGAATCCCAAGTTAAATTCAGACCGCGGCGAGCGATTGCACAATGGAGCGGTTGCGTTACCTCTATGAGCAAGCGGTCGGCGGGGAAAAAAAATCTGTTTACTACTGCTCCGGCTGCGACTGCGTCCTGGAGCTCAGAGCCTCGTCCTTCGACGCGCACCTCCCCGCCAGCTCGTGCGTCAATCGCAGCTGCCCGTTAGACGCCCCGGGGCCCATATCCCCGCCAAGGCCGGAGACGCTGTTCCAGCGCGCCTCTTCAATCCCGCACTTCACGCTCGGGTTCCCTCCACTGGATTCGCTCCTGAGGCCCCTGTCGGAAAGGCAGCTGGTGGTGTTCAGCGGAGATTATGTTTCGACTGTCGCAGAGCTAGCAGCGCTCAGGGCCCAGCTTCCAGTCGAATCGGGCGGTCTCGACTCCGCTGTCGTGTTCATAGACGGGGGCAACCGCTCCGACCCATACCTCTTTTCATCCTTCGCCAGGCAGCTAGGCATCAGGCCCCACGTCGCGATGAGGAGGGTCGCTTCCTGCCGCGCCTTCACGCTCTATCAGTTGGCCGAGCTGGTTTCAGAACGCCTGGCACGAACCGCGGAGGACTACGGGGCGAGGCTGGTGGTAATCTCAGACGTCCTCGGCACTTTCAACGAGCCGGAGCTGGACGAGAGGGAGGTGAGGCGCGTCCTAGGCGCCGTCTACGAAGGCATCGAAGAGCTGAAAGAGCGTTCCCTCATCATCGCGACCCTGCCATCGCGCAACAAGTATGACGGGCTGGTCGTGCCGTGGGCCGACATATCAATCGCTCTTTCGCATAGCAGGGACCGCGTCAGGGCAGAGCGCCTCGGCCGAAGCGGCCTGGCCCCCGACGTCGTCACTTTCAAGCCTAACCTCCTACTGAAGGCCGCCAGAGTTGGGGTTCGGCGCTGATGGGTCGAACCATCCGCCGTTCCGGATGGCCGAGGCACAAGAGGCAGCCGGTTGGAGGGCCTTCAGGGAGGCCCTTCGGAAGAGGGACAGGAGAACCTTTGATGACTTGCTGCGCTCGGCGAGGCTCACGCTTCCGCCTCATCAGCTGTTACCAGGTCGTCCAGGTTAAGGCATGGCTACGGCGATGACATTCAATCACTACAGGCTCCTCGAGCGGTCCATCGAGGCATCGAACGCGGGCCAAGGAGGTACGCAGAGATGACCCTCTCAGGCGAAGCCGCCGAGGCGCTCGACAGCTGGCGCAGCTTCGCGAGTGCCCTGCCAGACGAAGACAGGGCGCGCTCCGCACGTATGGTCCAGAAATGCCGCGAATACTCTCCCGCGATGTACGCAGGGGACCCTGCCTTCCCTGGCGAGGCCCTCATCGTGTGCCTCCTGCTCGTACAGCAGTGCCATCACAAGGCTCGCGGGGTTGGCGAAGGCGAGGGCAGGGAATGACTCGCGGCTGGATATTTGACATCTACCCGGGCGGCCCCGGAGAGATGGTCGTCTGGCTGAAGACCGAGGGCGGCGAGGCGGTGAGGCTGACAGACCGCTGGTCGCCATCCCTGTTCGTAGGGTCGAACATCGCGTCAGACTTCGCGGTTCCTGTCCACACGCTCCGCGACGAGTTCCTGTGGACCAGGGTGGTCAAGAAGCGCGAAACGGTGACCAGCCACGAGTGGTCCGACGTACTCGAAGCGAAGCTCGCCGACGCCAGGAGTGCCCGGCGGGTGGCCGAACGGATAGAGAGGCTGGGCCCCTTCGGGACGTTCCGAATCTACAACGCCGACGTCCCGCCGGACCAGGGCTACCTCTACGAGAACGACCTCTTCCCTCTCGCCTTCTGCGAAGTGATGAGCGATGGAGGCAAGCTGCGGTGGACTATGGAGGACGACGTCTGGGCCTACGACTATGCCGCCCCCCCACTGAGGACAGCCAAACTCGACGTGCATGTCGCGAAGGGGGGGAGGCTGCCGAAGCCCACGGATCGAATAGAGTCGTTCACACTGGAGTGCGACGGCGAGCCAGTGGCCATCACAGGCCAGAGCGAGATGGAGAAGTTGCTCAAACTGGCGGAGGCGGTCCGCCAGGCCGACCCGGACGTCATCCTGACCGACGGCGGGGACACATTCCTCTTCCCTTACCTCGTCAGGCGTGCAGAGGCCACCGGCGTCAGGCTGTCTCTCGACAGGGACGGCGCCCCCCTGAAGCTCCCGTCGAAGCCGGGCACTTCATATTTCAGCTACGGGCAGATACACTACAAGCCCTCGCCTACGAGGCTCCGTGGCCGCGTACACGTCGATGTCAACGCCTCGTTCGCCTACTCCGAAGGAGGGCTCGACTTACTCTTCGAGCTGAGCAGGGTCTGTCGCATGCCCATCCACACAGCCAGCAGAGCGAGCATAGGCAAGGCCCTCTCCAGCCTCCAGTTCTACCACACGCTCAAGGCGGATCTTCTTGTTCCATGGAAGCCTACCCTGACGGAGCGCTTCAAAGACAGGAACGAGCTGTTGACGGCGGACCGAGGGGGCTTCGTCTTCGAACCGAGGGTGGGGGTGTATGAGGGGGTCGGGGAGCTGGACTTCTCCGCCCTCTACCCGAACATCATGTACAGGAAGAACATCTCTGCCGAGACAGTCAGGTGTTCATGCTGCCCTGACTCAGAGAACCGCGTCCCCGAGCTCGGTTGGAATATATGCCGGCGAGAAGGGATGGTCCCCCGCTCCATCAGAATCATATTGGAGAAGAGGCTCTCATACAAGGAGATCAAAAGGGATACAGCCGACGAGGCGCTCCGAGCCCGCTACGACGCCAGGCAGGCCGCCCTAAAATGGCTGGGGGTGACCTGCCTCCCCAGGGAGTCACCCGTCCTTGTGAAGCAAGGCGGCATCGAGCGGTTCGTCAGGATCGGTGATTTCATAGATGACCTCGCAGGAGACAAGACAGGTGTCATCACCTGTCCGCCGGACGTGTCTGTCGCAGGACTAGGGCCCGACTACAAGGCGAAGTACAGCAAGGTAGCCAATCTGATAAAGAAGCCGAACAACCAAAAGCT
>JAJYYP010000051.1 GCA_021800855.1 archaeon
ACCGTGCCGTTCGCCCAGTCCTTCGTCGTCTCAGGCACTCCTCAAACAACGACCATCGGGACGTTCACAGGCATCAACGCGTCATACACCAACCTTAACCCGACCTCCCAGAGCGTCGTGGTCTTCGCTGTCTTCAAGAACAGCGCCGGCCAGACCATGGGAATCGGGACAGGCAGCCTCACGGTGGGCGCAGGTGCGACGCAGTCGGTGTTCATCGCGGAGCCGGTAGGCCTCGCGAGCGGCACCTATTCTGTGAGCATCTTCGTCTTCACCACGGGTAACCTGCCCGTATCAGTATCCACCACAATCTCCGTCACCGTCTAATCGGGTGGCCACCATGAAGACACTCCCTGCAATCGCCGCAGTCTCGATCGCACTGGTCCTAGCGCTGTCGCCTATGATCGCCACCGCAGCTGGTAGCATCACGTTCACCAGCCCGGCGGCCGGCGCCTCATACAGCGGCTCGCAGACCTATACGATCTCCGGCACCATAAGCCCCGCACCGACCCAGCCAGACCAGGTGGGTATCACAGTGAAGAACCCATCAGGTCAGACTGTCGACATAGCGAGCGTGACCGTCTCAAGCGGCTCGTTCAGCTACTCGACGGCCGTCGGCGGAACGTCTGCGTGGGTCACCGGGACTTATACAATCACGGCCCTCGATTCCTACGGTGCGACGGGTACAACTACGTTCTCCTATACCGCGCCAACCACGACCAGCTTCAACGAGACCGCTGCACTTCTGCAGATCAACGCCACCCTGAACAAGGTGCTGGCGAATCAGCAGACCATAATGAGCGACCTCGGCACCATCTCCTCCACGCTGGGCACGGTCTCCTCTGCAGTAGGGACCATCAGCACCAACGTGGGCACCATCCTCAGCGGCATCAACAGCCTCACCTCTACGGTGGGAAGCATTCAGACAACGGTCAACAGCATCCAGTCTTCGTTGCCTTCGGGCAGCGCCATCTCGGCTACCCAGACCTACGTCTTGGTAGTCGCCGTACTCGCAGCGATAACCCTAGTCCTAGAGCTAGCTATTTTAGTCAGGAAGATCTCGTAAGAGACCATCCTGACCCTTTCTTTATTTTAACAGACCCAGCGTAAGCTGGGGACGAGTTCTGTCGGCACCTATCTCAATCCGCTCCATGAGGCCGAGTCTACAGGTGCCAGGCTGGCGCCCTCTGCAAGGCTCCGGGCTCCGGTTCAAGGTTCAATTTGGTATGATTATATACTCAAGCGGCAGCTGTCGCCGCAGCTTGGGGTTACACCTGCGGTGGGTTCTCCTCGGCCTCGCCGTCCTGATGCTGCTCCCCACAGCCCCCCTCGGCAGCGCAGCGTCGCCAGCCTACCTTACGAACGGCGTCTCGCAGTCAGGCATGAAACTGGTGACCATCGACAGCCATCAAGGGGTGCTAGCGAACTACACCAGCACTTACTCAGGCTCGTTCGACGGGTTCGTGTACCTGGCGCTGACTAACACCGCCGGCCAGACCGCCTATTGGAATGTAGCCTCGTGCTCCTTCAATGGGAACCAGACGGTCAAGTGCTTCGTCACCATATCCCCGACGGTCCCCTCAGGGACCTACACCGCGTGGGTCTTCGTGACGACAGCCGTTAAGGTCCCGGTCTCTTTGGAATCGTCCCTCAATGTGACCCTCTAGCCCCGACCGCCTCCTGCAATCCCTAGGAAAGCATTTATCGAGTGGGGTCGGGCACGCCTGCGTCCCTTGAGGGCGATAATCCTCAGCGGCGGCCTGGGGATGCGGCTCAGGCCCCTGACAGACGACAAGCCGAAGGCCCTGATTCCCGTCAACGGCAGGCCCATCTCCGAGTACCAGATCGACTGGCTCGCCAAGGAAGGGGGGGTCGACGCGGTCACCTTCGCATGCGGCTACAAGTGGGAGAGGCTGCAGGAGCACTTCGGGGCGCGCTTCAACGGCGTCGCCGTCGATTATTCTGTGGAAGAGGAGCCCCTCGGGACCGGCGGCGGGATCAAGAAGGCGCTCGCGAAGCACCCGGACGAGGAGACGTTCGTGGTAACCAACGGTGACATCGTCACCGACCTCCCCCTCGCCAGGATGCTCGACGACTTCGGAAGGTCCGGGGGCGTCTCTGCCTCCATGCTCGTAGTCCCCTACCGCTCCAGGTTCGGCGTCGTGAAGATCGACAAGCTCAAGATGATCCGGGGCTTCGACGAGAAGCCGGCCTTCCCCGACGTCTGGATCAACGGAGGGGTGTACGTCCTCAACGGGCCGAAGATAGCGAAGAACCTCCCGGACAAGGGGGACATCGAGAGGGAGACGTTCCCCAGGCTCGTCACGCACGGGGAGCTGCTCTCCTATCCCTACTACGGGGAGTGGAGTTTCGTAGACTCGATCAAGGACCTGGTCGAGCTGGAGGCCGCCCTGAAGGCTGGCCCCTGAGGAAAAGATTTAGCGCCCGGGGGGTTTGGCTGCGCCATGGCTGAGTTCGTGAGGGCTGTCGAGGCTTCGAAAGTCCCCCCCGACTCGATGCTGACCGTCGAGGTCGGAGGCGAGTACGTCCTACTGGCTAACGTAGACGGGAAGTACTATGGCATGGGGGCATACTGCACCCACGAGGAGTGGGACCTCTCAGAGGGGACACTGTTCGAGACCGAGGTGACCTGCGCCGGCCACGGGACCGTGTGGGACCTGAAGACGGGGAAGGGGATATTCGACGTCCCCCTCCCGGACGAGCCCCTCTACGACGTGAAGGAGGAAGGAGGGTTCCTTTACGTGAAGAGGCGCTGAAACCCAGCCTTCTCTGGTCAGGGATGCCCGCCCGTCGGCTCCACCCATCCTCCGGACGGACCGAGTCAGCTGACCCTCCTCGTCGTTCAGCTGCGAGAGAGCGCTCTTCGTGGAGCAAACCGCCGCGCACATCTTAAAGCTGGCTGGGGCGCAGCTGACATATTGCCTTCGTCTGACGCCGAGATCAGCGAGGAGGTGCTGGAAGAAGGCGCCTACCACCTCAAGGGACTCGGTCTGACGGAAGGGCAGATAGCGGCCCACTTCGAAGTTACCCCTGACAGGGTCTCCAGCCTCATCCGCTCATACGCGGCCAAGCTGAAGTCAGGGGATGTCTCCCCCAGCGAGTTCGACAGGGTCTTCTGGGAGGACGTGAAGAAAGAGGCGGAAGGGGACGTGAAGCTGACCTTCCTCTCTGACAAGGGGTTCCACCACTCCTGGAAGTCCGAGCTAAGGAGGCTGGACGGACCCACCCTGATGGCCATCTACGAGGCGAGCAAGGACTTCCTCGGAACCGACCCCAACCAGAGGTTCTTGGACTTCCCTCCGCCCAAGGGGTACGACCCGCTGGCCATGGACAGGGAGGTGAGGAAGGCGGTCGAGGTCCTAGGCGAGCTGCTGGAGGAGAAATGGAAGGAGGAGGGGAAGAGCGAGAAGAAACCGACCAATCTTTAACTAGGGGCCAAGCCGAGTATTTTTCGAAAAAAGGTTGCCGTTGGACTCGGTAGACGGAGAGAAGCTGACCTCTGTCCTCCGCCAGTTCCAGGGCCGCCGGGTCCTTGTGGTGGGCGACCTGCTGGTGAGCCGCTTCGTCGAGATAGCTGCCCGCAAGCTCGCACGTGAAGCGCCCGTCCCCGCAGGGGACTTCGTTGGCCAGACACTCCTCCCAGGGGGTGCCGCGAACCTCTCCAGAGAGCTCGTGTCGCTGGGGGCGTCCGTCAGCCTGGTGGGCCTCGTCGGGTCGGACGAGTACGGGAACTGGCTCAAGGCGGAGTTCACGAAGTACGGCCTTTCCTTTGGCGGTGTCGTCACGGACGCCACGAGGCCCACCTCACTCAGGACCTGGTACCTTGTCAACAACTTCCATGCCCTAAGGGTCGACAAAGAGGACAGGAGGGACGCGCCGGCGGCCCTATCCAAGAAGCTCCTCGCGGAGGCAGAGCCACAGATAAAGGAGGTCGACTGTGTGATAATCTCCGACTACGACAGGGGCGCAGTGACCAGCTTCCTGATCGGGGGGATAGTCGCGGCCGCCCACGCCATGGGGAAGATAGTGGTGGGCCAGCCCAAGATGCGGCACTACCTCGACTTCTCAGGGGTCACCTACGTGAAGTCCAACCTCGAGGAAGCGGAGCACGCCACAGGGATGGCCATGGTCAACGAGACGAGCCTCAGGAACATGGGGGTCAACCTCCTCAGCCGCCTGGAGTCGAAAGCGATACTCGTCACCCGCGGGGAGCAGGGTGTGACTCTCTTTGACAAGGAGAACGTCACACTCTTCCCCCCAATCGGCGGCAAGAAGAACCTCTTCAGCAAGGTGGGGGTCAGGGACGCCATGACTGGGGTCTTCAGCCTGGCTGTCGCGTCCGGGGGGAACCCGTACCAGGCCGCCGTCCTCAGCAACATAGCCGGGCAGGCGAAGAGCGAGCTCCCCAGGATAGCGTCCCTTTCCCTCCACAACCTCGAAGACAAGGCCCTTGGCGCAGGAGACTTCGTCCGTAGGATAGTGCAGGTCCCGGTGAGGAGATAGTGGAGACAGCCCAGGAAGTCGTCAGGCTGAAGGAGACTGCCAGGAACACCAGGAAGCTGATACTCGAGGCGCTGGCCGAGGCGGGGTCTGGTCACCCGGGAGGCTCGCTCTCCGCCGTCGAGCTCCTGGTAACCCTCTACTTCCGCGTGATGCGCCACGACCCGAAGAACCCGAAGTGGCCCGACAGGGACAGGTTCTTCCTCAGCAAGGGGCACGCGGCGCCTCTCCTCTATTCGGTCCTGGCCCAGGCAGGTTACTTCCCCGCCGAGGAGCTGATGACCCTGAGGAAGATAGGCTCCAGGCTGCAGGGCCACCCTTCGATGGGGGTCCCAGGCGTCGAGGCCCCGGCCGGGTCTGAGGGGATAGGCCTCTCGCTCGCGGTGGGGACTTCCCTGGCTGCCAAGCTCGACGGGAAGGCATACCGGACCTACGTCCTCATGGGGGACGGAGAGCAGCAGGAAGGGCAGGTGTGGGAGGCAGCGATGTCCGCTTCGAAGTTCCGCCTCGACAACCTGACCGCCATCATAGACAGGAACGGAATCCAGCAGGACGGGCTGACGGAGCAGGTGATGCCCCTGGAGCCTCTGGCCGCGAAGTGGAGGGCGTTCAACTGGAACGTCATAGAAGTGGACGGGTACGACCTGGCGCAGCTCATCGACGGCTTCGACCTCGCCATCGGGACGAGGAACAGGCCTACGGTTATCATCGCCCACACGGTGAAGGGGAAGGGGATCTCTTTCATGGAGTGGTCCCCCCACTACCACGGGACACCCCCGGCCAAGGACAAGCTCCGTGACGTCCTGAGCGAGCTAGGGTGACGCCATGAACGGGATCAGGATAGCCCCGTCGATCCTCGCCTGGGACCTCGGGGACCTCGAGAAGGCGGTCGAGATTTCAGTACGTGGGGGCGCCGACCAGATCCACCTGGACGTCATCGACGGCCACTTCGCCCCAAACATCACCTTCGGGGCCGGGACGGTGAAGGCCCTGAGGCCGCGGACGGATCTGAAGTTCGACACCCACCTCATGATAGAGAACCCGCAGGCGTACGTGGAGAAGTTCCTGGACGCGGGGTCGGACATCATCACATTCCACGCCGAGGTCCTGAACGGAGGGAGCTTCGACGAGCTCCAGCGCGTCGTCAGGGGGAGAGGGCGGGAGGTGGGGCTGGCCTTCAAGCCTAAGACGGAAGTCCCGCGGTGGGCACTCGACCGCCTTGACAAGATATCCACTCTTGTGGTCATGACCGTGAACCCAGGTTTCAGCGGACAGACCCTGGACCCGTCCGTCCTCCCGAAGGTGCAGCAAGTAAGGGAGTACATCGAGGAGAAGGGGCTTGGGACGGACATAGAGGTGGACGGGGGGGTGGAACCAGAAAACGTCCATGAAGTAGTGAGGCGGGGAGGGAACGTCTTGGTCGCCGGGGCCGGGGTCTACGGGAAGAAGGACCCCGTGGGGGCAATAGCGGCCCTGAGGGAGAGGGCAGAGAGCGCGAGGAGGAAACTCTGATGCTCTCCAAGGTGGCCGCGATGAGGGACGCCTACGGGGACGCCCTGCTGGAGCTGGGGGCCGAGAACAAGGACGTCGTGGTGATAGGGGCAGACACCACGGGCTCGCTGAAGTCAGGGGTCTTCGCCTCAAAGTTCCCGGAGCGCTTCTTCAACGTCGGGATCGCGGAGCAGAACCTGGTCTCCATCGCGGCGGGGATGGCGCTGGCCGGGAAGATACCCTACGCGGGCACGTACGCGATCTTCGTCCCTGGGAAGTCTGTGGACCAGATACGCAACAACATCGCCTATCCGAACCTGAACGTGAAGATAGTCTGCTCGCACGGCGGGATCTCCGTGGGCCCCGACGGGGCTTCGCACCAGCAGGTGGAGGACATCGCTATCATGCGGGCCATCCCAAAGATGAACGTCATCGTACCCGCGGACGCGGTCTCCACCAAGGCCATCGCCAAGGCGATAGCGGCCATCCCTGGCCCCTTCTACGTCAGGCTGACGAGGTCGTCCACCCCGGTCATCTACGACGGAGGCTTCCGGTACGAGCATGGAAAGGCGAACGTGCTGAAGGAAGGGGGGGACGTGGGCATCGTCGCCTGCGGCATCATGGTCTCGGAGGCCCTCAAGGCGGCGGAGGCGCTCAGGACGAAGGGGGTGGCCGCGTCTGTGCTTGACCTCCACACCATCAAGCCGATAGACTCGGACGCCATAGTCAAGCTGGCCCGGAGCTGCGGGCGGGTGGTGACCGTCGAGGAGCACAACGTCATGGGCGGGATGGGTTCGGCTGTGGCCGAGGTCCTCGGAGAGCGCTACCCCGTGCCTATCCGCCGGGTCGGGGTGATGGACACCTTCGGGGAGAGCGGTGAGGCGGCTGACCTGCTCCG
Organism: archaeon; assembly: GCA_021800855.1. GTDB lineage: Archaea > Thermoproteota > Nitrososphaeria > Nitrososphaerales > Gagatemarchaeaceae > UBA183. The sequence continues at coordinate 6,908 of JAJYYP010000051.1, forward strand.
CAAGTACGGGCTGACGGCGGCGAACGTCGAGCAGGCTGCGCTCGGGCTCCGAGGACAGTAGGCTTAATTATCGAAACCCAAAGTCACCGCCACGATGAAGCTCTTCCTCGACACGGCGAACCTAGGACAGATCAAGAGGCTCAACCAGATGGGGATAGTCGACGGGGTGACCACGAATCCCACCCTGGTGGCCAAGGAAGCGGGGGAGTTCGAGGAGATCATATCGGCGATCTGCAAGGAGGTGAAAGGTGACGTGAGCGCCGAAGTGGTTGCCACCGACTTCGACGGGATGGTCGCCGAGGCGAAGCGCCTGTCAGCGATCGCCCCCAACGTTGTGGTGAAGATACCAATGATACCTGAGGGGCTGAGGGCCACGAAGGCGATCAGCAGGACGGGGGCGAGGGTCAACGTGACGCTCGTCTTCTCTGCGAACCAGGGGCTCCTGGCGGCCAAGGCTGGGGCGTCCTTCATCAGCCCGTTCATAGGCAGGCTGGACGACATCGGCCAGCGTGGGATGGACCTGGTGGAGGACCTCGTCAAGATCAGGGACAACTACCGCATGAAGGCCGAGGTCCTGGTGGGGAGCATCAGGCACCCTCAGCACGTCCTCGAGGCGGCGAAGGTGGGCGCCGACATAGCTACGATGCC
>JAJYYP010000009.1 GCA_021800855.1 archaeon
TTACTGCCGCTCCTATCACGAACCAGATCGAAAAAGCGTCCATCAGCCCCGGGGCTCTCGCCGCGCTGAGGGCCTTGGCTGACTTGTGGAGGGAGTAATCAAGGATGAGCGGGAAGACGACGCCCACGATCAGGGGCAAGGCGACGGTAGCGTAGATTACAGAGGGCTTTCTCGTGTAGATCTTGAAGTCCTTTAGGGCGACGTTCCACGCATTCCCAATGTCCATGCGCCGCTACACCTCCCTCATCAGCTTCAGATACACGTCCTCTAGGCTGGACCCGACCTCGGTGACGAACACCACGTCCCCACCGGCGCCTTGGAGGGCCCTCAGGATCGCCGGGTTCTCCTTCTCCGGCTCCTTAAGGTCCACCACGAAGCTGTTCCAAGTGACATCCCCTACCCGATGCCCCAGCTTCCTTACCGACTCGACCATCGAGTCGTCGACGCGCTGAAGCTGGATCTTCACCTTCCTCACAGAAAGCGACCGTCTCAGGTCCTGCGGGCTACCTACCGTGATCAGCCTCGTCTTGAGTATGGCCACACGGTCGCAGATGCGCTCCGCCTCGTCGAGGAGGTGCGTGTTGAGGAATATCGTCCTCTTTTCTTTCTTCAGCTCAAGGATGAAGTCTCTGACCGTCTTTGAAGCTTCGGGGTCTAAGTTCGCCGTCGGCTCGTCAAGGAAGAGAACCTGCGGGTCGTGGATCAGGGCCCGCGCGATTGCCAGCTTCTGCTTCATACCCTTGGAGAACGTTCCCGCCGGTGCGTCCCTCCTGTCCCAGAGCCCGAGCATCTCGAGGAGGTACTGGATCCTCTCATGCCTCTCCTGCTCCCCCATCTTGTAGTAGCGGCCGTAGAAGTCCAGGTTGTCGTAGGCGCTCAGCTCCTCATAGAGCCCCACGTTCTCTGTCAGCAGCCCGATCATCTTCCGTATCTTTGGCTGGTCCGCCCGGTCGGAGATTTCGTACCCCCCTATCGTGGCGGTCCCAGAGCTTCTCGAGACCAGGCAGGCGAGCATCCTGACCGTGGTGGTCTTCCCGGCCCCATTGGGCCCGAGGAAGCCGAACACCTCTCCTTCGTCCACGTGCATGGTCACAGACTCGACGGCAGTCGTGTTGTCGAACTTCTTCGTAAGTCTCTCTGTGTCTATCGTGTTGTATCACCCTCGCCTACTGACGCTCCGGCACCTCTCGCTCGGCCGCGCCGGCCCGTACACGCACGAGCGTAGACCGAGCCGGAGCCGGAAGGAATCGGTCAAGCCTTGCCGGGGTCGTCCCCCGGTTTCCTGCGGCGGGAGAATCTTCCGAGGCGCAAGAAGTACGCCAGGATGATGATTACGACGGTGACACCGATTATGAGGACGGCCTTGTCCGTGGTCATTACTACCAATCTCGCAGGCTCGCTTTCGACATTCGCGAGGGGAAGGTGGTGATAAAGACGTTGCCTCGCACTGAACTTGTACCCGCGTCCCCTCATGCACGGGTGCTCTTCGGTGGATACCCAGCTTCGACCCGGCACGTGTTCTCTCCTCGTCCTCCCCGACACCGAGCGGAAAAAGAAGGGGTAGAGGGTCTTGGGCGGCTGATGTGGGGGGCCTTGCCCGACAGTGGCCGACTACACGGCCGGGCATGTGTCACGACCTCAGGCTCGGCGACCTTTCCCGGGGCACAACGCCCAGCCCACCGACGCGGGGACGAGCCACCTGAGGAACGGATACATAGTTCGTCGGGTTGCGTGGTCCCCTGCGGACATGGGAGACAACCCTGTTTCGACAACCGTCCGAGGGATTAGGCGCCTGGCCGTCGCGAAGCAGCACCTCGCAGGGAAGGTCCCGGAGAAGGGGACGAAAGATGACGTCATAGACGTCGTCAGGGACCTGGCTTTCGTCCAGTGGGACCCTGTCGCAGTCGTCGCTCCCTCGCACATAATCTCGCTCTGGAACAGAGTGGGGGCGTTCAGCCTTTCTGACCTCGACTCCATGCTATGGAACGAACGGACGCTGTTGCTGCACTGGACCCCTGTCGCTTCCATAGTCCTGAGCGAAGATTACCCTATTTACTGCTCCCTGATGGAGAGATACCCAGACTCCCTCTCCCACTCATGGGGGGCGCATAGAGACAGGGCGAAGGAGTTCCTCGCCCGTAACAAGGAGCTGAAGAGGGATGTCCTGAGGGACCTGGAAGGGGGGCCGCTCGTCCTTGAGGAATTCCGCCGCTATGTTAGGACGGGCAGGAGCGCTGACGGCTGGAGCACGGAGAACGCGGTCTCCCAGATGCTGTTCCACCTGATGATGCAGGGGCGGGTGATGGTCGTGGGACGGAGGGGAAACCAGAACGTCTGGGGGTTGGCGGAACGGTTCCTCCCGGGATGGGTCGACAGGGAGCCGCTCGGTTGGGAGGAGATGGAGCGCAGGACGGCGGAGAGGGCGATAAGGGGTATGGGGACGGCGACCCCCTCGGAGATCCACTTCTACTTCGTGCGGGGCCGCTACCAGAACCTCAAGAAGGCGCTGCAGGCCCTCGAGGAAGATGCCGCTATCACAAGAGTCGAAGTACGTGGGTCGAAGGAAAAGGAGGTGAGGTACGTCCACCGCAAGGACGTCCCTCTTCTCGAGTCTGTCGAGGCGGACGGGTGGCAGCCCAGGGTCGCGCTGCTATCGCCCTTCGACAACCTCATATGCGGCCGGACCAGGACGCGGACCGTCTTCGACTTCGACTACGTGCACGAACAGTTCGTCCCGAAGGACAAGAGGAAGTACGGCACCTACGTGGTCCCGATCCTTGCCGGGGAGAGGCTCGTGGGGAGGATGGACCCAAGGCTGGACAAGGCCGAACGGACGCTCTTCGTCAACTCGGTGCACGCAGAACCAGGCGCACAGGTGGGGCGGGAGGTCGTCCAAGAGATTGCAGGGACGATAGAGAGGCTGGCTTCTTTCGTTGGGGCGAAGGGGGTGGAGTACTCCCCGAAGGTCCCTGAGGCATGGCGCGGCGCGCTCAGGTGAGACCACCCTCAGAGTTCCTCGAAGGGAGGAGCTTCAGGCAAGGAGCGAGCGAGACCGGCTACGCACGCTGTCCTCTGAAACTGAGGTCTAGGCTCTGACAAACTCCACCAGCGCTCCGTCAGGTCCACCATGTTCTCTGGTAGAGCCTCAGGCGCTACCACTAGCACGGCCCCCGCTCGCGTCAGCCATGACCGCCCTCCAGGCGCCGTCCTGGACGGCCAAAAGGGGAAGGAGCGGGCTTGACTGCTTAAGAGGGCGCAGACGGCTTTAGAGGGGGTACGCGAATGGAAGAGCCTCTCCATGCGGGGGCGACCGGCGCCCCTGACCTAACCCTGCCGAGGACAAGCCTGCTTGCCACTGCTTCCGCTCAGGGGCCACAGGGGGAGGGACCTGGACGCCTCCGCTCAGCTCTTCTCGCACTGGTAGTCACCCTCACGGGGGCCCTTGCGCTGGCCTCCTTGTCTGCGCCCTATCTGGCGCGTCTAGGCATCGGGGAGGGGGTCGCAGACTCCGCCATCAACTTCGTTACCCACTCTTTGTTCATTCTTGGCGGGATCGTCATGATCCGGGCTAGCGGCCTGAGGATGCCGAGGTTGTCCCCGTTCCCAAGGAAGAGAGGGGGACACAACCTCCGGCGGTTCGCGATCATAGCGACGCCGTTCGCCCTCGTCGCGGTGGCCACGGACCTCGCCCCGCCGTTCACAAAGGTGTCCATGTCTCCCCTGGGCTGGGCTCTTACGCTCCTGTTCCAAGGCGTCTTCGTGGGCTGGAGTGAAGAGTTCCTCTTTCGAGCGGCCCTTCAGAACATCTTGAACCAGAGGTTCTCAGGGGGACGCACAATCTTCCGGATGCGCCGGGGAACCTTCGTCGCATCGGTGGTCTTCGGGGCGGTGCATCTGGGCAACGCGTTCCTGGGCCAATCAGTCTCTTCCGCAGCCGGGGAGGCGGCCTTCGCATTGGCTTTCGCCTTCGCCGTCGGGTGGTACTACGAGAAGACGCAGGACCTCGCTGGAGCGGCCTGGATACACAACGCCACTGACGGGCTCGGGACCTTCGCTACCTTTCTCTTTTCGGTTCTCTGAGCCCCAAGGCTGAAGATCAAGTTGCGGTGTCCGCCCCCGCCGACGCCTGCCGCGGCCTCGGTGATGGACCGCTTAAATCGCGCACCTGTCCGGCCCCAACTGACGGCCGAGTGTGACCCTAAGGTGACCAGCCAGGGATGAAGAATCAAACGTTTCACAGGCACAGGGCGAGGATACAGGAGTCACCGGAACTGGGCTTGGGCCAGCTCAGGACCAGGACCATCAACGCCCTGAACAACCTCGGGCGGCAGAGGTTCTCCTCCGAGCCGGGCGGATACGCGCTCGAGAACTGGGTCAGGGGCGTGAACGTCCTACTCGACGAGTTCGAGGAGAGGACCGGTGAGGGAGGGCTGTCCCAGGATTACCGCGCTAGGCGCCGAGAGTTGACCGACGTCGTGTCGAGGCCCGTCCCGCTCGCGTCGATAGACGAGGAGATATCTGCGCTCAGGGCGACCATCTCAGGCATCGAGAGTGAGATAGGGGCGGAGCGGGGTAGACTGGCCGCGAAGATAGCCGTGCTCAAGGCCGAGCGGGCCAAGTGTTCCAGCGAGCTGGACGCAGAGAAGGCCCGCGCGTCAGACGCCGCGGAGGCGAAGAGGCCGGACTCATTTTTCAGTCGCTTCATCGGCAGGAAGCGCTCCCCGGCTGACGAGTCCGATGAGCGCACCAGGACCCTAGAGGCGAGGCTGGCATCCCTCTCCGCTGAGGTTCTCGACCAGCAGAGGCAGCTGAAAGAAGTCGACGCCCGCACCCCCGAAGGGAGGTTCGCGGGGGAGTGGGAGAGGCTCGGGACCGCACAGGCGCAGCTGGAGGCGCTCGAGAAGGAAAGGAAGGAGCGAGCCGACCTCGTCAAGGAGCGGGCGGAGCTCACGGCTTCAATAGCCGACGCGATCTCCCGGATCCCCGACCGGGGAGCTGGGGCGGCCTAGCTGGCCCGCCGTGGCGGACCGAGTCTCTGGCACGTATCTCACGCCCGGCCTCGGTTCTCTCCACTGCGCCAGGGCGCGCCTTGACCATGTACCAGTACGGGTACGCCTCGGAGAAACCAATGCCCTGATAGAGGGCCACGGCGGGACCGTTGTCGGGCTCCACCTGGAGGTACCCAGTGCCAGCCCCTGCCTGCTCCCCCCACCTGAGCAGGCTCAGCACCAAGGCCCTGGCATGACCGCGTCGGCGGTGGTCGGGGTGTGTGACGACGTCGAAGATGCCGATGTGCGCGTCCTCGGCCACCCCCATCCCACAAGCGACGACTTTGTCCCCTTCCGCGACAGAAGCGAAGAGCTTCCGTGGTACGGTGTTCAGCAGCATCTTCCTCGCTGTCTCGCGCATCCGCGGGTCGACCCCGCTCATCTCGAAGTAGGCCGAGAGCCACCGCTCGGAAAGGACCTCCGAGGTCTCTACCGCTCCAGTGCTCGGCCACGTCCTCCCGCGGAGGCGGAGAGTCTGCACCGAAGCGCCACCGACGCGCCGGTATCCTCTCTCCGAGAGGATGCGCCCGAGGTTGGCGGGGACCGACGCGGCGGTCAGCTTGAATACCGTGTCCAGCCCGCGAGTGGAGTACGCCTCCTCGCAGATGGAGGCCTTTCTCTCGGCTCCAACCATCCCCCTATAGAGGGGGCTGACCGAGTTCGCCCTCTTGGTGTACCCGTCTGAGAACCGCAGCACCCACCCGTCCAGCAGCATCGTCTGGAGCGGAGGCCAGGCGTTCTGAGACAGCTCCTCGACACGCCTTATCGCCCCCCTCTCTGGCACAAGCGAACCTACGTGTGACGGGCCTTAAAGTGAAATGCGGCAGCCCAGCCCTGCGCTGTTCTTAAGACGGGGCAATGGCTCCCCCGGGAGGTTTGGCAGCCACCGAGCCGGTCGATCTATCGAAGAAAGAGCTCGAGAGGTACAGCAGGCAGCTGGTACTCCCCGAAGTGGGAGTGGAAGGCCAGCGGAGGCTGAAGTCGTCCAAGGCACTGGTCGTCGGGGTGGGAGGGCTTGGAATCCCGGCCTCGACCTACCTGGCCGCGGCGGGGGTGGGGATGATAGGCATCGTCGACCAGGACGTGGTCGAAGTGAGCAACATCCACAGGCAGCCTCTGTACTCCGAGGGGGACACGGGGAGGCGGAAGGTGGATGTCGCCCGCGAGAGGCTGCGCGAGACCAACCCGAACGTAGTCGTGGAGGCATACCCCACCAGGCTGGACAGGACGAACGCGATGGAGCTCGTCCGGGGGTACGACGTGGTCCTTGACTGCACAGACAACTTCCCCACGCGCTACCTGGTCAACGACGCGTGCGTGATGGCAGTGAGGCCTGACGTCTACGCCAGCGTCTTCAGGTTCGACGGCCAGTCGTCTGTCTTCGCGGCGAAGGCAGGGCCGTGCTACCGGTGCCTCTTCCCTGTCCCTCCTCCTCCCGGGGCGGTCCAGGACTGCGCCGAGTCTGGGGTGATGGGTGTCCTCCCGGGGCTCATGGGGACCATCCAGGCGGCCCAGGCGCTGAACATCCTTCTGGGGAACGGGAGGGCCCTGGTGGGGAGGCTGCTCCTGTTCAACGGTTCAGAGATGACCTTCGATGAGGTCAGGGTGCGCAAGGACCCTGGGTGCCCTGTATGTTCCCCCTCCCCCCGGATAAGGGAGCTGATAGACTACGACGAGTTCTGCGGACTTGGGAGGAAGGGGGAGCGCCAGGAAGAGCTCGGCCCATCAGAGTTGAAGCGCCTCCTCGACTCGGGGGCGGGCGTCGTCCTGCTGGACGTCCGCCAACCGTACGAGCGCCAACTCTGCAGCCTCCCGGGCTCGAAGCACATCCCCCTGGGGGAGCTCGCTGCGAGGGCAGGGGAGCTGCGCAGGGAGGACGAGCTGGTGGTCTACTGCCATGTGGGGATGAGGAGCGCGGCCGCAGTCAGCCTGCTGAAGTCGCTGGGGTTCGGGAAGGCGAGGAGCCTTGCAGGCGGGATAAGGGCATGGGCCGAAGAAGTGGACCCGTCAATCCCCGTGTACTGAACGCCGACGTCTCCTGCCGTCTGCCCGCCCCGGGCCACCGGCAATGAACACCACGTGCGAGAACTCGCGTGCGAAGGCCCTGAGGCATGTCTTCACCGCCCCCGGGGAGCCCGGCATGCACGCGACCAGCCTCCCTTGCACGACCCCGGCGGCGGCCCTAGACAGGACCCCTGCCGCGCCTATCTCGTCGTAGCTCAGCCTCCGCAGGAGTTCCCCAAAACCCTCCAGCTCCTTTTCGAAGTACGGCCTGACCGACTCGATGGTGACATCCCTCGGGGAGACGCCGGTCCCGCCCGTGAACAGTAGTACGTCGTCCTCTCCTGACAGGAAGTCCTCCACCGCGCGCTTGATCATCTTCCTGTCGTCGGAGATGAGGTCCCTCCCGCTCACCCTGTGCCCCGCCCTGCTGACCTCTGCGACGGCCGTGTCTCCGCCCTCGTCGGTGTACTCCTCCCCCGCGTCCTTCTTGGCGAACCTGCTGGAACTGACGGTGACTATCCTAACCCTGACCCCTCCGCCTGCGTGCGCTCTGTGGTCTTCGTGCGGCTTCATGGCGTCTCCGTCGCCTCTGTCTCGGAGCTCGTGGCAGGGCTTTGCTCCTCTGGATTCACGGTACGCCTTCCTCGCAGGTCCAGTTATATCTGCTGCCACGCCATGCAATTCTCCGCCCACGACGCGCTCACGGCCCACTACGGCGTCCGGAGGTACGTCCTAGCAGCGCCCCCCCGAAGTGGACGGGTCCACGGCTCAAGCCTTCGGCGGAACCTTCTTCTCGTACTTCTCCGCCACCACCTCTGCCATTATGCTCAGTGCTATCTCCGCGGGGGTCACCGCGCCTATGTCTGCCCCGGCCGGGGACCGGAGGGATTCGACGAACGCCTCCGGGACACCCATCTCCCTCAGCCTTCCCCTGTCCTCCTCCGCCCTCTTGGCGCTGGCCACCAGCGCGACGTACCTCGGGGATGACCTGGACAGGACCTGCAGGACGGCGGCGTCTCTTTCCCCCTTGGTCAGGACAACAACGGAGTCGGACGGCGAGAGTTCGAGCTTAGAGAGGTCGAAGGAGGGGTCGCTGATCAGCCTGTCAGGATGCACGGCCAGCACCGGGCTGTGGTCGACCACGACCACCTCGAAGTCGAGCTCCTTGCCGAACCTGACAAGGGCGTCTTCGACGTCGTCCTTCCCACCCTGACCGATCAGGACGAGCCTTTGAGGCGGGAGGAATGGCTCGATGTAGACTTCCATCGTCCCTCCGACCGTGCCCTCGACGTGGACATCGTCCTCCGTCTGCGACTTCAGGACCGGCCCGACCGTGGTCTCTGTCTGTTCGAGGTACACCTTGACCGTCCTCGGCACCCCTGCCCCCAGCACCTTCTTCGCATAGGACCCAAGCGCAGACTCTGGGAACCCCTCAACGCCTCCGTAGGCAACCTTCCCCGCCCCCGTGACGATGGCTTTGGCCCCCTGCAGACCCACAGCCCCGCCTTCGGTCTTGACCACAGTCGCGACCGCGAAGGGCTCACCTTTCTCAGCCAGCCTCCCCATCGTCGTCGCGAACTCCCCCTGGCTCAAACCATCGTCGGCGGCTCGCTTTCGATTTTATAGCTATCGGGGACCGTCGCAGGAACAAGTGGGCTCAACGCGTCTCGGCGACGCCACTCCGTGACGCTTACATCCACCCGCCTCCGCCTCTAGGCGGGGGGAGTGGCGACGCACTTCGAAGGGGACTTTGACTCGAAGGCCCCTCCTGCGAAGGTCTACAGCGCCCTGATGGACCCAAACGAGCTCTCATCCTGCATGCCTGGCTTCCAGAGGGCAGAGGTGCGGTCGCCTGGGGACTTCACCGTGGTGGTCAAGGCCGGGGTCTCCTTCATCAGGGGAAACTTCACCATCAAGTTCAGCATGGTCGAGGCGAAAGAACCTGTCCACGCGAAGCTCGTGGGGCGGGGGTCTGGGATGGGGAGCGTCGTCGACATCGAGGCGACCATGGACATCTCGGAGGCGGCGGGGGGAGGGTCGTCAATGAAGTGGTCCGCGGAGGCTAGGGTGGGAGGGAAGATTGCTTCGCTCGGGGAGCGCCTCCTCGAGGGCCAGGCAGAGAAGATAATCAGGGAAATGTTCGCGTGTTTGCGGGTGAAGTTCGACCGGGGCTAGGATCGGCGTCCAGAGGGCCGGCCTGGGGACTTCCGCCTCCTTCCGGCCTTGGCAGCATACTTCACCGACTCGATTATCGACTCGTAGCCGGTGCACCTGCATATGTTCCCAGATATCGCCGTCTTAATCTCTTCCTCAGTGGGATGAGGCTTCTCTTGGAGGAGGGCGTATGCGGATATCACCATCCCGGGGGTGCAGAAGCCGCACTGCAGGCCGTGCTTGGCGACGAACCCCTCCTGAACCCGGTCGAGCTTCCCGTCGCCCCCAAGCCCTTCTATAGTCGTCACCTTCCTCCCATCTGCCTGCACAGTCAGCACGGTGCATGACTTCACCGCCTTCCCGTCCAGGAGGACAGTGCATGCTCCGCAGTTGGTGGTGTCGCACCCTATATGGGTCCCGGTGAGCCCGAGGTTCTCTCTGAGGAAGTGAACCAGCAGCAGCCGCGGCTCAACGTCCGCCTCCCTCTTGACGCCGTTGACCTCCACCACGACGTGGTGAGTCTGCGACATCTACGCTCCCCTCCTCGCCCGCTGGGTCGCCCTCTCCAGCCCTCTTGCAACGAGCAGCCTGATCAGCCCCCGCTTGTAATCCTCCGTCCCTCTGATGTCGGACGCCGGGGACGACGCGTCGGCTGCCAGCTCACCTGCCTCCTCGACGGCCTTCCGGTCCGTGGCCTTCTTCCCGAGCATGGCCTCTTCTGCCTTCTTCGCCTTCAGGGCCGTCGGGCCCACGCCGGTGAGCCCGATCCCCACCTTGGCGCACTCGGACCCCCTTCCAAGGCTGACCTGGACTGCGACCCCCGCGGTCGCGAAGTCCGCGACCTTCTGCTCCACCTTCAGGTAGACGCCTCCGCTGCGGTGAGGCGGGACAGGGATCCGGACTTCTGTGAGTATCTCGTCCTGCGCCAGCGCGGTTGTGAACGTGCCGACGAAGAAGCCCTCCGCCCTGAACGTCCGCTCCCCGGAAGGGCCGGTCGCGGCCAGTTCTCCCTCCGCGGCAAGCAGGACAGCGGGGAGGTCGTTCGAAGGGTCTCCATGGGAGATGTTCCCCCCGACGGTCCCGAGGTTGCGGACCAGGGGGTCGGCTATGGTAAGCGATGCATCATGGAGCGCCCCGTACCTTCTCTCCAGCAGGGCCGACCTACCGAGCGTCGCGACCCTGGTCAGCGCCCCGACTCTCAGGAAGCCCATTGATTCCCTGATGTAGTCGAGCCCTTCGATCCTGTTGATGTCCACCAAGAGGGCTGGGGCCGCTAGGCGAAGCTTGAGGAGCGGAATCATGCTCTGCCCCCCAGCGAGGACCTTGGCCTCCCCTCCCCTGCTCTTCAGCAGCCCGACAGCCTCCCCAATGCTCTTCGGGGCGGCGTATTCGAACCTCGGCGGTATCATCGCGTCCGCTCCCTGCCTGGCAAGTCATGAGCCCACAGCTTCTCTGGCTCGATGGGGAGGGTCGTGAACCTCCTCCCCAACAGCACCTCGAGTGCGCGAGTGGCTGCGGGAGGGACGCCGATGGTCGGGCTCTCTCCTACCCCCTTCGCCCCGTGAGGGAGGGTCGACCTATGTGCCGCAGTCATCACGACCGACTTTGGCATCTCCGTCGCGTGAATCACCCCCGCGTCGGCTATCGACGCTGTCAGGAGCTGGCCGTCTTCGCTGTAGACTGCGTGCTCGTACATGACCTCCCCTATGCCCTGGGCAACACCTCCGGTGACCTGGCTCTCAAGCATGAACCGGTTCAGTACCTTCCCCGCGTCGTAGAACGACAGGACCTCCTCGACGACCGCGTTCCCCTCCTTGGTGAGGCGCGCTGTGGCCAGGTTGGCACCGAGCGTGTTGAGCATGTCCTTCGGCTTGAAGAAAGCCTCAGCCTCGTAGTCGCCTTCGAGCAGGAGAGCCGGCGAGTATTTCTTCCCGAGGTTCTTCTTTGCGGCCGCCTTCAGGTTCCTGCTCGCTTCGACGAGCGCCCCTCCGCCCAATATCGCCGTCCTGCTCCCCCAGCTCCCGACCCCTCCGGAGATGGCGCCTGTGTCCGTGTGCTGGAAGTCTATCACATCCTGGGGGACGCCGAGTTCCTCGCTGACAAGCTTCTTGGCGAAGACGTCGTGCCTCTGGCCGTGGGAGCTCCCACCCATCCACACCTTCACCCTCCCTCCCTCCACGGCGAGCTTGGCCGATTCGCCTCCATACGCCGCGGGTATCAGCATGAAGAACGAAAGGCCGACCTTATCCTTCTTCTTCCTGCTCGAGTATCTGAAGGCCCTCAGCGCCTCCGTGAAGAAACGCTTCGACGGAGGGGCTTCCATCCCCAAGGGGGAGGTGGTCTCCCGGGTCGTGGCGTTCCTCAGCCTCACCTCGGCCGCGTCGATACCTGTCTCGTCGGCGATCCTGTCCATCATCCTCTCCATGAAGAATGCCGCCTCAGGCCTCCCGGCTCCGCGGTAGGGGCCCATGTTCACCTTGTTGGTCAGGACCGCCTTCGCGGCGGCGTATGCCTTCGGGACGGCGTAAGGCCCGACCAGCTGGGACGCGATCCACTTCGCGGTCCAGGCTCCTCCTCCGAGAGGGTATGCCCCCACGTCGACTAGGAGGTCCGCCTTCAACCCCTTCAGCTTCCCCTTCCTGTCCGCGTAGACCTTCATCCTCCCCCTGACTCCTCTCCCCATGTTGGTGGCCAGCAGGTTCTCGTATCTGCTCTCGGTCCACTTCACCGGCCTCTTGGTCTTCATTGCGGCGTAGGCCGCGACCACGTACTCTGGGTATATCCCTCCCTTGGACCCGAACCCTCCGCCCGTGTCCATCTGCACCACCCTCACAGACTCCTCTTTCAACCCCAGCGACCCCGCGAGCCCCTCGCGCCAAGAGAACGGGGACTGCGTCGAAGCGTAGACCGTCAGAACGGAGCCGTCGTACGACGCCACCATCCCCTTCGTCTCCATGGGGTTCGGCGCTATCCTCTCCATCCTGAGCGTCTCCTCCACCTCCACAGGGGCCTTCAGGTCGAAGTCTCTCCCCAGCTCGGCAGCGGCGACCAAGTTGCTCTCCGTCCCCGGATGGATCGGCTCAGACTCCAGGGACCTTTCGGGGTCCATCACGGGCTTCAGCGGCTCGTACTGTACGTCCACCTCGTCTGCCTTGTCGGCCGCCTCATACTTGTCGCCCCCCAGGACCGCGGCGACGGGCTGCCCTACGTAGCTGACGTAGCTCGCCGAGAGGACGGGGAATGAAACAGTCGACCTCCCTCCCGCGTCCTCCCCGACGGACTCCATGGTCGCCTTCAGTTCGTTGCCTGTTATCCCTCCGCTCACGGAGAGGACGCGAGCCCTGGCGTAAGGGCTCCTGACCACGTAGAGGTGCTGCATCCCCTCCAGCTTGATATCGTCCACGTACCTCCCAGCCCCTCGCACGAAACGGACATCAGGGTCCTGCTCTTCGTCCACGAAACCTACAGACACTATCTTCACCGTCCGCGCCGTGATGCTCCTGAAGTTAAATTTTCGGGAAGCGAGTCAGGCACGCAGTGCCCCCCTGCCGAAGACCCTAAGCAGGAGGCGTAGCCACGGATCCGGCATCCTCATCCTAGGATTGCGACATGGTCCACTTCTTCACGTCGAGGTTCCTCTGTTTCTCCAGCTTGTTCGATATCACCTTCAGAGTGATTGTGATGTCGCGCCCGACGTCTGCTGCGGCGTCCAGGCCCCCTATCACCTCCCCGAGCCAGATGCGCGTCCCCAGGTCATATCCTGCCTTCGACGAAATCATGTAGTAGTGGTCCCGGGTAAGGTCCACCGCCTTCTCCCTGTCCAGCACCATCTGACATCTCCTTTCAAGCTCTCCGGGAGCCGTCCCAAGGCTCGCCAGGGCCGCGGCCATATCCACCGTCAGCTCCCGGACCTGTAAGGCAGCGCTCTCGAGGAGCTCAGACTCCTCGACCCCGAGGGGGGGTCTCCATTCTAGGAGGAGCGAGGTCCGCTCGATGATGTCGGATATCCGGTCCAGCCCTCTGGCGGTTTCGAGATAGTAGTCCGGGTTGACAGGGAAGACCTCTAGGTTCATTATCAATGTGGCCGTCTCGGCAAAGGCCGCGTCGTTACATTCTTCGAGGCGCCTTATCTCGTCGAGCCGGGCACTCACTTCGCGCTCTGGCGACCCAGGTGGGATCCGGACCAGGGCGAGCATCTTGTCCGCAAGGGTGGAGACCCCCTCGGCCACAACCCGCAGAGCCTCCGCCGTCCTCCCCACTTCGCTCAGAAGGCGTTGACCTCCTCGAGTGTGACCAGCCCGTTGACCCCGACCATCGTCTTCACGGTCGCGAGGACGCCTTCTATCTTGTCGTACTCACCCACAGTCTCTATCACAACAGGGAGGTTGACAGACAACCCCAGCACGTCCAGTTTCGCCGTCCCGCGCACTCCGTACCCCTTGACCCCCTGCAAGACAGTCGCTCCCCCTATCCCCCGCGACCTGTAGAGGTCGAGGAGCGCGTCCGCCAAGGCCTTCCCCGCGTGCTTGTCGTTGGACCGCGCCCTCACGGTCAACCTCAGCATCCGCTTCATCGGGGGCCTATCCTCTGACGTCGGCCTACCCGCCTCCGGTGAGCAGAAGCACGGCCGACCTCCCCAGGAATATGACAAGGACCGAGAGCCCCATGTTGAGCGCCATGTCGGCGGCCGCGGTGAAGAACATTCCTGTCCCCAGGAGGTTAGCTGACTCGAAGGCGAGGGAAGACATCGTCGTGAACGACCCGCAGAACCCTATCCCGAGTAACAGCACGAAACCGCTTCCGAGCCCGAGCCTCTGGACGGCAGCCATGGTCACACCAAGAATCAGGCTCCCTGCCACGTTGACCACCAGGACAGAAAGGGGGAGGGGACCTAAGAACAGGGTCCGGTTTGTTATCGCATAGCGCGCAGTGGCCCCTATGACGGCCCCGACGGCCACGTAAAGCAGGTCGTATCTCATTTTTCCGCTCGCTTTCTCTGTTGATTGTAGAAGCTATCGGCTCGCTGTTGCGAGCGGTTACGGCGAGCTTCACCGCCTACCCCGACCTTCCCGGCAGGGCACTTAAACGCTCTCCCGGCCCCTCCGCAAAGCTGGAGCGCCTCAGGAGCCAAGATCCCTTCGAGGGAGGGGGGCCCCTGGCTGAAGTCCGCCTATTGCACGTCGACGGTGTACGCCACCGTCCTGACGACCGGACCCCCGGCCCCCCGCGGACCTTCAAGGAGCCGGATGGCGAGGCGCCCTGATTCCACCGCCTGGAAGGTGAACTTCCTCACCTCGTGGCCGTCCCCGGTCGCATCCGTCGTTTCGGCCAGTAGCCTCGCCCCTGCGGGCGTCTCGATCCACCAGACGAGCCCGGGGTCGACAGGCTGCTCTATCACGAAGTCCATCCCTCTCTCTGCCGTGAAAGATATCTTCTGGCTGAGGTAGCTCCTGGCACCGCCCTCCCTTGACTCGACCAGTTTGATGACGTCGCTTCTCGTGACCATCCCTGCCAGGGTGTTCCCGTCCCCGCTCACCACGAAAATCCTTCCTACCCTGTTGGCGTTCATCAGCCCGACCACCTTGGACGCCGGGTCGGACTCCCCAACCGTGAGCAGGCTGGCCCTCTCTGTCATCACCTCCGCTACCTTCACCTGAGGCCAGCTCTCTCGCTTCACCCGCCTGAGGTCGTGCATTGTGACGCACCCCGCGAGCTTATCCTCCGAAATCACCGGGAACCCGTTGTGCTTGAGTATCAGCACCCTCTGGGACACCTCCTCGAGCGTCATCTCGGGGGTGACGGAGTCAAGCTTCGTCGTCATTATGTCCCTGACCCTGGTCCCTCTAAGGCTCTCGCTCAGGGCGGTCTGGGTGAGCGCGACCTGCGCCCCGGACGATACGAACCACCCGATTATGAAAAACCAGACCCCGAGCACGACGTCTACGAAGACCACCAGGAACATCCCGCCGAGCATTATCAGATATGCGAAGACCCTCCCGACGGCGGCCGCGGTCCGGGTGGAGGCGAGCAGGTCGCCCTTCCGCCGCCAAACGATGGCGCGGAGGATCCTGCCCCCGTCCATCGGGAACGCTGGGAGAAGGTTGAAGGCGGCCACGGCGCCGTTCACGACCCCTGTGTACTCCAGCGGCGCGCTGACAAGGGCGGGGGCACGCAGGTATGCCGAGAGCAGCCAGAGGAGGGCGAAACCGGCCGTAAGCGCGACTGACGCGAGCGGGCCTGCGGCTGACACCTTCAGCTCAACGGAAGGGCTGGTCGGTTCGCCTTCGATTTCAGAAACTCCACCCAGAAGGTAGAGGGTGATCTTCCTGATCTTCAGCCCGTTGCTCCTGGCTACGACCGAGTGGGCGAGCTCGTGGACCAGGATTGAGGCGAAGAGGAGGAAGGCCGCAAGGACGCCGATCGCCAGGTAAGTCCAGCCGGCTAGCCCCGGGTACTGGGTCGGCATCAGGACGTAGCCTACGCTCCAGGCGATGAGGGCGAATATGACGAGAAGGGAGTAGTCCACCGCGACAGGAATCCCGGCTATCTTCCCGAGCTGAATCGCCATGCTCGTCTCTCTCCAGTGTCGGACGATGACGGGTGCCTCCGCAAGATAAACATGAGCGGGGAGGAGCCGCTGCGGACAGGCGCATGCAACGAAGCCGGAGGCTCAGACGCGCCGTTCCGGCCGAATGCGCCGACGCCCCGGGAGGTTCATACCGAGCCGATTTCGCTCGAGCCCGTGGCGCATTCCAGGAGGGCGAGGGCCTTCGTGAAGCATAAGTATCTTCTGACTGGGGCCAGGCTCCGGTCATGGTGTTCGACTACGGGGAGCTGCCGAAGGAGTTCAGACGGAGGTACGTCCCCGAGGGGATCAAGTTCGAGTGGGGGGACATCTCCAAGGTGTTCGAAGAACTCTCTTCCAGGGTCGTCGCCAGCCCGCAGGAGTTCGAGAGGTGGGTCCTCGACGCGTCCGAGTTCGACGCCTACCTCTACGAGCAGAGGGCAATCCGCTACATCAACAGCACCAGGCAGACAGACAACACAGAGTTCACGAAGGCCTATGAAGACTACGTGGAAAGGCTGGAGCCGAGGATAAAGGTCGCCTCCTTCGAGCTGGTGAAGAGATACGCTGCTTCGCCGTTCCGGAGCGCCCTCCCACGGTCCTATGCCATGGAGGACAGGCGGCGGGACGTGGCCGTCAAGACCTTCAGGGTCGAGAACGTCGAGCTGGAGAAGCAGGACTCTGCCCTCTCACAGGCCTATCAACGGACGATGGGGGGGATGACCGTACACTACCGCGGCCAGGAACGGACGCTCCAGCAGATGGCGAAGTTCCTCGAAGAAACGGACCGCGGGGTCAGGGAGGAGGCATGGCGCCTTGTGAATGAAAGGGTCATCAGAGAGAGCGGGGCCCTCGACGACCTCTACAGCAGGATGGTGAGCCTGCGCGACGCGGAGGCTAGGAACGCGGGGTACGGCAACTTCGAAGACTACGTGTTCGCAAAGAAGAACAGGTTCGACTACACCCCCGCTGACTGCGTCAGCTTCCACGAGGCCGTCGAGGAGTACGTAGTCCCGCTGAGCAGGGAGCTGGACAGCGCGAGGGAGGAGAAGATGGGGGTGGACGTGCTGAGGCCCTGGGACCTCAACGTCGACCCCGATGGGCTCCCTCCGCTCTCCCCGTTCGCAGACATAGACGAGCTAGTCGGAGGGGCAAAGGAGGTGGTGGCAGAGGTCGACACGGAGCTGTCTGGCTACTTCGACAGGATGGCCGAGCTCGAACTCCTCGACCTCGACAGCAGGAAGGGGAAGGCGCCAGGGGGGTACCAGGACGAGCTCGCGGAGCTCAGGCTCCCGTTCATCTTCATGAACGCTGCAAAGCGGGACAGCGACGTGCGGACCCTGCTGCACGAGGCTGGGCACAGCTTCCACACCTTCCTGATGAAGAAGCGCGGGCTCCCCTTCTTCAACGCGGGCGAGAACCTCCCCCTCGAGTTCGCAGAGGTGGCTTCGATGTCCATGGAGATAGTCTCCGGGGAGCACTATTGCGGGGTCTTCTACGACGAGGAGGGAGCCCGCCGTTCCAACTGGTGGGAGGCGGCGGCCAACATCAAGCTGTTCGCCTGGATAGCCACCATAGACGCCTTCCAGCACTGGGTGTACACCCACCCCGGCCACTCCCCGGAGGAGCGCGCCCGGGCCTGGCTCGCGACGCTCGACAGGTTCTGCGGACGCGAGAGCTACGAAGGGATCGAGGAGGCGAGGAGGTACCGATGGCAGAGGCAGCTCCATCTCTACGAGTCCCCGTTCTACTACATAGAGTACGGCATCGCTCTCACCGGTGCCCTGGGGGTCTGGGCGCGGTACAGGAAGGACAGGCGGGACGCCGTCGAGGCATACAAGGGGGCGCTCTCGATGGGGGCGACGAAGCCCCTCCCTGAGCTCTTCGAAGCCGCCGGGCTCGAATGGGGGTTCGGGGATGCCGCCGTAAGGCGGTGCGCCGACGTGCTCCGCTCCGCCATCAGGGAGTACGGCTGAGCCGGCATGTTCCTCGACGCTGGGATACTCCTCGCCGCCCTTGGGATAACCACCCTGGAGCTCGCGGAGGCGGCGGCGGTCGGGCTTGCACTCTTCGCCGAGTCACGGAGCGCCTTGGCATTCGTCTACGTCGCGGCAGGGTGCACGGCGGTCTTCGTCCCCGCATTTCTGGCCGCCGATGCATTATCGTTGCTCCCGGTGGACTACATCCGGATCGTAGGGGGCGTCCTGCTGTTGTACTTCGGGTTGAGGCTGGCGAGGAGCGCAAGGAGGTCGGTGGTGAGGAGCAAGACGACGGGCTTCAAGCCAGAGACGTTCGATAGAGGGGTGATGTACACAGGGTTCTCGGTGGGAGCGGTCGAGGCGTTCGAAGCTTCCATCGTCCTCGTCGGCCTCCTCCCCCAGAGCTTCCCCTCAGCGGGGGGTGGGTTCGTCGCCGGGGTGGCGCTCGTGATAGTCGCCACGTTCGCCCTGCGGTCCCAGGTCAGGAAGGTGAAGCAGGCTGTCATGAAGGTCGCGGTATCCGCCGTCCTGCTTACATTCTCTGCCTTCTGGTTCGGTGAGACCGCTCTCGTGCTCAACGACGTCCTCCTCGTCCCGACCTTCGCGGTCTTCGTCTTGGGGGTCTACGCCTTCGCCAACCGGCGTGTCCCTCCCCCGAAGGGTCCCGGGGAGACCACCCAGAAGACATAAGTCGCCTGAGGCTGACATGGGACCCTTGCGCCTCCCAGTGTGTGCCCTGGGCTCACGCCGCAGGGTGCGGTCCGGACATGTGCTGCCACCGGCCTGCGACAGAAGGGCCCCCTCGGCCATCGTACACGCCGACCGCTCGCCATACTCGAAGGCTGCGCGGAGGAGAGCTCGATGGACGGCATAACTGTAGGAGTGTTCGGGACCGACCAGAAGTCGAAGTCCTCCTTCGAGAGTTCGGTGGCTAAGAAGAGCGAGGCGGAGGGCATCGCTGTGTATTCGAGGACAGAAGGAGGACGTCGTTACTCTTTCTTGGATACGTCAGACTACCCGGAGAGGATCCAGGGCTACGCTAGGATTGCATCCCTGGCGGACCACGCCCTCTACTTCTACCCGAGCTCGGGGCGGCTGGCAGCCCCTGACGGCGAGCTCGCGATCCTGATAGGGGCGTTCGGGCTCAGCGGGACGCTGGAACTCCTGGACGGGGCCGTCCCAGCCGCCGCTGCGGTGTCCGCGCTGAAGGGGACCCACGTCGCAGGCTTCAGGCAGGAAGAACGCCTCTCCGGGTCCTCTGCCATAAACCTCAGTTCTGCTGTCCCGAGGGAAGATTTCGCCCTGGAGAGTACCCTGGTCTACGTCGACAGGGCCTTCACAGTGAAGGGGGTCGGGACCGTGGCACTGGGGTTCGTCCTCTCTGGAACCGTTTCGGTCCACGACCAGCTCCGCCCAGTCCCGGGTCCGCCGGGGATGCGGGCCGACGTGAAAGGGATACAAGTGAACGACGTCGACTTCCAGTCGGCCGGACGGGGGATCAGGGTGGGGCTCTCGCTCAGGGGGGTCGAGCCGAAAGACCTCGAAAGGAGCCACTGGCTGGATGACGGATCCTTCGAGCTCACCGACTCATTGCACTTCGGCTTCACGAAATCCCCCTTCTACAGACAAGAGGTCGCCCCCAGGGACCTCCACGTCCAGCTCCCGGGGGAGATGGTCCCGGCCAGGGTGACCCAAGAAGGGGGAGTGGTGGCTGCGAAGCTCCCCTGGCCAGCCCCGGCTTGGGAGGGGATGAGAGGGGCCCTGGTCGACCTCAACGGAGGGGCTCTGAGGGTGGCCGGGGGGCTTGTATGCAAGCTTTAATCCCGGTGCCACTCAAACAGGAACATGCCAAATTCCGAATCCGCCGTCTTCGGGAGCGGCTGCTTCTGGTGTTCAGAAGCCGTCTTCTCCGAGCTGCAGGGGGTGCGCGAGGTTACACCGGGCTACGCTGGGGGGAGCAAGGCCAACCCCTCCTACGAGGAGGTCTGCAGCGGCACGACTGGGCACGCCGAAGTAGCGAGGGTGACCTTCGACCCTGCGGCCATCAGCTACAGGGAGCTGCTCGAAGTCTTCTTCTCCACCCACGACCCGACCACCCTCAACAGGCAGGGGGCCGACGTGGGGACCCAGTACAGGTCAGTGATCTTCTACGCTGACGAGAGCCAGAGGTCCGAGGCGGACGCGATGATCCGCGAGCTCTCAAGCGAGGGGGTCTTCCGGAACCCCATCGTCACAGAGGTCGCCCCACTGCACGCCTTCTATCCTGCCGAGGACTACCACCGTGAGTACTTCGCGCGCAACCCCTCTAAGCCCTATTGCCAAGCGGTCATCGCCCCGAAGCTAGCGAAGTTCAGGACCCACTGGAAGGCGAAGCTCAAGGCCGCCCAGGTCCGCCACGCCTGAGCCGGATGCCTGGTGGGAAACTGAAGGGGATCCTCGGCATCACCGGGACCCCTGGGACGGGGAAGAAGTCGGTCGCCCCCCTCGCGGCCGAGCTGCTAGGGGTCGTGCCCTTCAGCATCGACGAGCTCGCCCTGGCCCTCGGCTCTGCCGAGGCGGACGGCGACGGATACCAAGTGGACACCGCGCGGCTCCGACGGAAGATCCGGTCTGTCGTCCCGAGGCCTTCGGCCCTCTACGGCCACCTCCTCCCTTCCGTCCTCGACCCTACCCTGGCTGAACGGGTGGTGGTGCTCAGGTGCGAGCCTAGGGTACTCGGTGGGCGGCTCAGGGCCAGAGGATACCCGGGGGAAAAGGTGAGGGCGAACCTGGAGGCTGAGCTGATAGGCCTCGTCGCGTCCGAGGCCCGCGGGGCCTTCGGCGCACGCACGCGCGAGGTAGACACGACGTCGACGACCCCGGAAGAGGCTGCGGCCACGGTGGTCGCGGTAGCAAGAGGCAGAGCGGGGGGGAGTCGCATCGACTGGACGCGGAACTACGACTCCGCGCCGAAGCTGAGGTCGCTGCTCCCGACTGAATGAAACTCCTCTGGGGCCACTTGGACCAGCATCGGTTTCTGGACGCGAGACAGCCCTACCACGGCCTCGCCGACCTTCAGCCTGGTCAGGTGCCCCCGCTGCTTCTGGTCGAGCCCGAGGGAGTCGCCGACGAGGGAGACGTCGTCAGGCCAGGCGAGCCTGTGGACTATCTTTGTCCCCGAGTTCTTGACAACCTCTGCCGCGACGTGGCTCGGGAACTGGGCGACGAACATCATCGCCTCCCCGAACTTCCTCAGCTCTGAAACCATCCTCTCCCCCACGGTAGGCGGGTCCTCAGCCCTCCTGGCAGGGGCGACGTTCCGGGCCTCCTCGACCACCGTCATGTGGTCAAGCGGCCCCTTCCGCTTCACCTTCTCTTCATAGACCATCTTGAGCAGGACGTCGCAGAACACGGCCCTGGACTGGACGTCCCTGAGGTGCCCCAGCTCGACACAGACCACTGTCCCGAGGAGCTCCTCCAGCCTCAAGGGGCCGGACCCACCCAGCGCCCTCCCGGACTGGCCTTCTGTCAGCGGGACGAGCCTCCGCAGCAGCGCCACCTTCGTCTCGTTGTCGTAGGCCGACCTCAGAGGATAGGACTCGATAGTCTTCACAAGCGCAGATATGGTCGGAACTTCGTCGGTGGACAGCTCTGAAAGCCGCTTCTGCAGCGCGTTGCGGAACATGTACGCCTGGGGGTGCGTGAAGTGGTAGATGTCGGAGAAGATGTCGGAGACCATGGCTATGTGCTCCGCGGGGTCGGTGTCCGGCCCCCCTTCCAGAGGGTTCAGGGAGAAGTCGTCCTTCCCTGGAGCCACCACCTTCCCTCCTACCGCCCGGGCGGTCGTACCGTACTCGTTGTGCCAGTCGAGGATCAACACAGGTAGCCCCGCCTCAGCCGCCTGCTTCGCAATGGCGGCCGCCGTCGTCGACTTCCCCGAGCCTGTCATCCCGAGGACGCTCACGTGCCTCCTCAGGTCGTCCAGCTGTAGCCTGAACTCGTGATACTCCCTCCCCCCTGACTTCAGCAACCCGAGGAGGAGCCCGTTCTCCCCCGACTCCGCCGCGTTGGGGATGTAGAAGTCAGGAGACCTCTCCAAGGTTGCCGAAAGCGGCGACATCTCGTCGAATGTGCAAAGGGCTCCGACTGCGGAGGGGGACCCGCTCTGCGGGAGCGGCCGCCCTCCGGGGAGTAGCATTGATTTCATGAACTCCGCCAGGTCCTTCCTGAGCAGCCTCTCCACGTTGGCAGTGGGGAGCGCCACGCTCAGGGCAGCCGACAATATGCTCGCCCGCTGTTCCAGGGCCTGGCTCTGGTCCTCCTTCTTCTTGCCGTCCACCCAAGTCCCGACGACGAGGTCGAACTCGAGGACAGGGGGCGTTTCACCTTCGCCTTCGGCTTCGCTCATCAGCATGACGTAGACGAACGGGAGCCCTGCCCTCCGGAGGCCCTCGAAGAGGCCCTTCATCCTCTGTTGCTGAAGCGTCGTCTTCAGGGCGGCGGAGTAGTCCACCCTCGCGTCTTCCGGGACGTCAGGGACACCTACCCTGAACAGCGCCATGCTCCTGACCTTCGACCCGTCGGCCGAAGAGACATACTTGCCGTCGGCTACCTTCATCTCTTCTACGCCGAGCCTGGCCTGGGGCCGAAGCTTCCAAGCGACCTGGGACGCCAGCTCATGGGCGGGGTGCAGCATCCTTCACCAGTGGAACAGGGTTCCGAAGATTCCGTTGAGCGAGTTGGTGATCGAGTTCCACACATTCGAAGTGTACGCCGAGCTCTGCTTGAGGATCGACTCGATTCCGCCGACGAGCAGGGACAGCGCAACTAGGGCGACGGAGATCAGCAGCGCCTCTTCTATCAGTTGGACCCCGCGCCTGCTCCGCCAAAGCCTGCGACCGACTTTCATGCAATTGGAGCCCATGTCCCATATTTAACGTCCTACAGGGCTGCCGAAGGGACCGAGGCCAGAGGGGCCGCAGCGGTGGCGATGGCGGCGAAGACGGCCATCGAGAGGAGGACGTTCACAAAGAACCTCCTCCCCGACATGAATGCGCCGAGCATCCCCGAGCCCATGGCTGTCAGGGCAGCCGACCCGTAGACGAGTGCCCCTGTCCCCCCTGGGCTCCCTCCCAGACCCAGGCTCCCCACGACAGGGCCAAGGGCCGTTAGCATCCCCATCACAGCTCCGAGGACTGCCGATGTCACCAGGCTCCTGAACCTCATCACCTTCTGCTCCATGATCTCGCTGTCTCTGGCCTTGACCCACCCCTCCAGTGTGACTGCGAGGGATTCACCGCTCCTCCCGACCAAAGGGGCGCTGCTCCTGGGCGCGGCGACTACGAGCGACGTCAGCATCGAGACCTCCTCGCCCCCGTCTTCCTCCAGGGGTTTGAGGGCCCGGCCAAGGGGGAATCCAAGCAGGAGGAGCCTCGCCGCTTCCCTCCCGAGTGGCCCGGCCTTGGGCAGCTCCTCCACGGCTGACCTCGCAAGGCCTTTCCCTTCGCCCGCCGACTTCAACGCCCTCCCCAGCGAGTGCATCGCGTCGAGCTCACCGTTCATCGCCTTGGCCTCCCGGGGGCGCCGAGGTGGAACGTCAGGTCAAGGACAGCTAGCTCGAAGGCTGCCAGTTCTGCGAGCCTCACCGCTCCGTAGGAGTGCGTGAGGACTGTGTAAAGGAGCAGCATGATAGGGGTGAAGAAGGACACGGTCATGACCATCGGCACCTTGGTCTCCCTGCTCAGAGCCGCGGACCCAGCCAGCCCGCGCGCCTCCTCGTCGTCCGGGTCCGGCCTGCCCTTCATGGGTTCTGCCAGTCCCCTCAGCGCGGCCGCGACTGCGTACGACGCGAGAGACCCCGACACGCCACCTACTGACCTGGTCACGCTTTCGCCGAGCAGGATTGCTCTCGAGGCCCGCGTCACTGCGGCAGCTACGTCGCGGTCCCTTGCTCGCAGGAGGAGGACGGACCTTGACCTGGACCGGGTCACCTCCAGCAAAGCCTTCGAAGAAGAAGCGAGGAGCACCGCCTCCTTCGCCTGGCTCACCCGCCCCATGTCCAGCAGGCGTCTCGGGGTGGTCGCTACGATGTAGAAGACGGCCGCCGCCACCATGAACAGGACCAGCGACCCGGCTCCTCCGAGGGCATCGCCGAAGGCGAGGTCGGCAACGAGCCACGACGCGGACGAGGAAGCTAGGGCCACCGCTGCTACCCTCCAGGCGGAGAGCCCGAAGTGGTCCAGCGATGCGAGCTTCAACCTAGGCTCCCGCCCCTGGAGATCCTGGCCGAGGCCTGGGCGACCTTGATTCCAAGCGTCTCTGTCGGCACGCCGTTCGGAGGCCGTGGCCAGCCTGGCCCGGCGACGTTTCTCAGCCTGTGGTCGCGGTCTCGCATATAGATCTCCTTGATCCTCGGCGACCCGCCTTCCTGGGTGACCTCTGCCACCCTGTGCACGTATCTCTCCTGCCTCAGCCTGTCTGGTCTGGCCATCTGGACGAGTATCCCGAGATCCAGCAGGCTTTGTTCGGCGATGTGGTGCATCGTCAGCCAGCGCCTCACCGCCTGTTCTATGGTGGAGGCGTGGAACGTCTGGACCCCCCTCGCACCAGAGGCGAGGGCCTGAAAGAACGCCCTGCTGTGCTCCTCTGACTGAAGCTCGCTCAGAATCACGATGTCTGGAGACCGGTGAAGCGCTTTCACTATCTCTGATTCCTTGGTCCTCTCCGAGACTTCTCCCCTGTCGTATGGGTCGACTTTCACCTTCACCTGATGGTACCCATCCGCGAGCATATCCTTGGTCTCAACCGCGTCCTCGATGTAGAGCCGCCGGAGCCTCCTGTCCACCTGTTCGTCAAGGGCGTTGAGGAGGGTAGTCTTCCCGGTCCCCGTCTCGCCGACTATCGTGACGTTCCCTCCAGTCTCCAGCCACCCCACGAGGACAGACGCCGCTTCCTCGGAGATCAACCCGAGCCCTATCAGCTGGGGGAGGGTGAGTGTGGAGACGTTCAGCCTCCGCACGTCAAGGGCGAAGCGGTTCACCGCCACAGGTTCGAGGTCGACTGAGACCCTGAGCGCCGCGCCACCGACGACGAGGTCGTTCTTCAGGGACGGGGTCCGAAAGTCGAGGGTGTAGCCGCTGAACGTGTCGAGATGTGTCTCGAGCGCTTTCCTCTCCCTCTCTGTCAAAGAGATACCGGTCTCGCATCTCCCGAACGACATGTGGTCCAGGTACACGGGGGTCGATTCCGAATCGACGTAGAACTCGGTCACCTTAGGGTCCTTTGCAAGGGCAAGGATCCTCGAAAGGCCGACCGCTTCGTACGCCGCGAGTTCGGAGAGGTCCCTGACTCGGTGACTGATACCAGACGCGGCGATTCTTCTAGCCGATGCCTGCGCGAGAACATCGATGAGCCGGGTGAACGTGAGCGGTTCGACGTCCCCCGGGTCAAGGTCGTCTGACGCTCCCCGTACCACTCCTCGCAGGGTCATGACAACCCCGGGAGGGAGGGTGCACCCGACCTGGTAGAAGGGGACCGGGCCCTCTCCGCTCACCTGGTACGTGAACGGGAACGACCCCGGGTCGTGGGACCCGCGCCAGTCATGCCTCTCGAAGAGCTCCACGAGGAGGGGCGGAGGCTCGACAGCTGGTGCAGGTTTGCGGACGGCCTTGAGGAAAGTTCTCGAGAGCCTTGATACCACGGGTCCTCAATGGGGACCACCACCCAGAAATAAAACGGGCAAGGTTGCTCGTTAAATCCCCTAGGGCTCTCTTCTGTCGTTGGTCGAAGTCCTGGAGTACTGCCTCGTGATCATGGTGTCATCCCTCTTCGTCGCCGGCTCGGTGGCAACCTATGGGTCCTACTCCGGTTTCGTCTCCGGAGTCCAGTTCAAAGCGGCCTCTTCAGCCGTCTCCGCACTCGCCATGGAGGCCCAGGTCAACGGCTCGTCCGGATCCGAGCTGACGCTCCCCTCTTCAACCATCGGCTGTCAAGGAGGCGTCCTGACGATCGCCTCCGGGAGCCGAGTCGCAGTGGAAGACCTCCATACGACGTGCAGCTTCAGGGTAGTCGTTTCCGCAGGGCCGCACCAGGTCCTCTTCAGGAGCAACGGGTCCGCCCTCGCCATGGAGGTCGAGTGACTCGCCCGCATCTACAATCGCCGCCGAAGGCTCATGGGGTGTGTATCTTGCAGCCGCGGCAGCCCTCCTACTGGTCGTCTCTCCGGCGATTACAGCCGCCGCCAGGGCTTCTCGCGCGGGGGCGGACTGGCGCTACGCCGACGGCGTAAGGGCGGTCCTGGACTCGCTGAGCCCTGGGGTGACGGTCAGGTTCTCCTACGGCTCCTCGCCTTCCGCTGACGAAATCCTCCTCGCAGGTGACACTATGCGCATCTATGACGGCGCGGGTTTCATCGCCTTCGAGACGAGCCACCCGGTCCCCACCATGTTCCTGCTGCCGACCGTCCCCTACTCTGCCGAGCTAGTCGGAGGGATGGTGGAGGTGAGCAGGGTCGTCTGAGGTGGAGACGTACATAGACGTAGCTATCATGTACGCCGTGTTGATAACCATGGCGCTCCTGGCGCTGGCGATTCTCCTTCCGGAGCTCCTCCCGGTTTGAAGTGTGTCGACGTCGCGGTGGCCGTACTCGTGGGCGCGTCCGCGGTAGCAGGCATCCTCTTCTGGACGCCGAGGAGCGGCGACCTGAGGTCCGGCGAGCTGGCTGCCAGGGCAGAGCTCGGCGCGCGTGTCACGAGCGTGGTCCAAGCGAAGGGGATGAGCTGGTTCTTGAGCGCGCCGCCGCCTGCCCTCTGCTCCTATCTTGCGGGCCTGTCCAACTCCACGGTCCATCTCTTCGCAGACGTCGGGGGAGCGACCTGTGGGGACGCCCCTCCGGCGGGCGCCGTCCAGGCGTCCATCGCGTTCAGGGTGGTCAATCTCCGGGTGGACGTCGGGGCATGGTCAGACGCCGGGCCGTAGGCGCGACCATGGTGGCGGCGGTCGTCTTCTCGGCGCTGCTGGCCTGCGACCTCGCAGTGTATGTCGCCTCGCAGGACAGGGGCATCCTCTATTCCGAGGCGTACGCCTCCGAAGCCATGAGTCAGAGCTTCCTGGTCCTAGAGGCCGCCGAAGGGGCCAATATCCTCTACGGTGCCGGGCTCCTGCTCGCCTCTTCGGCCTTCCAATGCTCTACGGCAGCGCCGGAGATAGCCCAGGGCGTGGGTAGCCTGTCTGACTCTCAGACGAGCGGGGGCCTCAGTGTTTCGGTCCGGGCCAGCGTCGGGGGGACAGGGGAGCAGGGGGACAACCTCTCGGCGCTCTCTCCGCTCGACGGCTGGGTCCCAGGGGAGCTCGACATAGTCCTCCACTACGACGCTTCCGGGAGCGACGGCCCCGGGGTCACTTTCGTGAAGGGCGAATCGCACTACGTCCACATCGGGGTCAGGGTCCACGAAGCTGTCTCACGATGCGAGGCCGCCGCGTCGGCCTTCGCGCAGGCGCTGTCCCGCCCTGCTGGCAACTGCACCGTGGCGTCCCTGGGAGCGGAAGCGGATGAAGCAATCCGGACCCTGGTCCGCTCCGCGTCGGAGGAAGGGTTCGCCCTCTCGATCTCATATTCTGTCACGGCAACGCCGACCTGCTCAGTGAGCTACGACGTACGAATCACCCAGTCCAATGTCCGAGGGGTCTCGTCGATCTTCGGGGTGACGTTCTACCAGGAAGGATTCGTCACAGTCCCTTCGCCAGCTCAGCCAGCGCAGGGGTGAAGAACATGGCGCACTGCTCCCTGACCGTGTACTCAGAGGTCCCCCCGCACCCTGCCATCTCACGCTGGGTCACCCGCCGCCCCCTCCCCTCGGCCATCGCAAGGGCCGCCTCAGCGGAGTACACCGCCGAAGCAGCGAGGGCGCACGGCCTCCTCCCTGCCATCGAGACCCTGTCGCAGCGGGACAGCAGGTCGAGGGCAAGGGACCGGACCGTGTTGAAGTAGGCCGCCTTCGCGACCCCCGCCCTCGCCAGCTTGGAGTCGAGGTTCGGGTTCATGGAAAGCTTCGCGAGGACCCTGGTCACGTAGTCCTCGGGGCCCTTGGCGAACGTCCTCACAGGTGAGTCGAGGCTGAGCTGGATGATGGACGACGTTTTGACCCTCCTCCCAAGCGCTGCGTGGGCGGCGAGTATCTCCCCCGCGTTCGAGGACGTCACCCCCCCTATCCTGCACGCCGCCACCAGCGAGTATGCAGAGATCTCAGCGACGGTCATCCTCCTCTTGGTATGGGCCGACCTCACGACATTCTTCGCTATGGCCGCTGCCTGTAGGCCGACCAGCCTCGGCAGGGCGAGCTTCTCGGCCACCCTATCGATCATCTTCGCGCACTCTGTCTCCTGTCCATTCTCCCTCCCCGCGAAGTCTGATACAGTCTTCAGGTAGCCGTAGTTCCTGCTCGAGCCTGTGATCCCCTTGGTGGACCGCTCGTACCTCGTCCCCCACATCGTCCCCATGAAGCTCCCCAGGGGGTGCGGCCCGTAGCGCTGGCCAGGCTGCGAGCCTGGGATGGCGGTGGTAACGGCCTTCTCCTTCACCATCCCGCAGTTCGGGCACGCGAGTTCATCCCACGCGTCCAGGAGAGGGACGGAACAGTCGGGGCACGAATCAGTTTCGAGAGACTGCATAGACTCCCCTGACGGGGGGACCTCTTCTCCCACAAGCTGCCTCAAAGTAGTGCGCGGGGGCGCCAGAGCGCGCGCCGGGAGATTCAAGAGGAGCGGAGAGGGGCCCGTTCCGCGAAACTGGCACAGAACGGTTAAAATCGCAAGCGCTGGCGGAACCGCCTATGACAGGCACGCCGAAGCTGGAGAAGGTGCGGGACTACCACGTATCCACATCCCCCGACGTTGCCTCGCTGCTGGAGGGGATGGGCCGAGGGGGCGGCTTCATGGGGCGGAACCTCTTCGACGTCGCTTCGACCTTCAGCGCCATGTGCGCCAGGGAAGGGTGCACCAAGTTCCTCTCCTTCCCAGCAGCCATCGTCGCCACCGGGCTCAGGGGCGTCCTAGTGGACATGGTCAGGGGAGGGCTGGTGGACGCGATAATCACTACGTGCGGCACCTTGGACCACGACATAGCCAGGACCGTCGGGGACTACTACATCGGGAGCTTCGGCATGGACGACGCCCGCCTTAAGAAGGCCGGGTATCACAGGCTTGGGAACGTCCTCGTCCCGCTGGAGAACTATGGCCCGCTCATCGAGAAGAGGATGCAGCCCCTCCTCGGCCGCATCTACGAAGTGCGGCGCTCGGTCACGACCGAGGAGCTCGCAGCGGAGATAGGCAGAGACCTTGCGTCAGAGCGCTCCCTGCTCTACTGGGCCCAGAAGAAGGGTGTGCCTGTCTTCGTCCCTGGTATCACAGACGGGGCCGTGGGAAGCCAGGCCTGGCTCTTCTCCGAGAGCCACAGGGACTTCCACATAGACCTGCTGGGGGACGAGAGGCGCCTCTCTGACATATTCTCAGACGCGAAGGAGACCGGGGCCCTCGTCCTGGGGGGAGGCATCTCGAAGCACCACACGATCTGGTGGGCGCAGTTCAGGGGGGGGCTCGACTGGGCCTGCTACGTCTCCACCGCCCAGGAGACGGACGGGTCCCTCAGCGGGGCCCGCATCAGGGAGGCCGTATCCTGGGGGAAGGTGAAGGTCG
>JAJYYP010000052.1 GCA_021800855.1 archaeon
CGAAGGCGACAACACCATGTACACAGTCAACTTTGTGGAGCCTCAGACCTCCAGAGGCTTCTGGAGCCTGGAGCATCCAAAGGAAGGCCATCCAGGCGCAGCTCGGTCTTGGTCGGAAGAACCTTCTCGCACCTGTGACCACGCCAGATACATCAGACTGCTGGCGGCCGAGGCCAGGTTCGCACTCAAGGCTGATCGAACCTCCTCGGAGCCTCATGTGTATGGGGAGTATGGAACCTGCCAGGCGCAAACCATGTTGAAGCTTGACCGGATGGATTCTAGAGTGTTGAACCGAGCCCAGCCGCGCCAGAAGTCGCGCGTGGAGAAGCTCTCTGGCAGCGACCTGGGGTTCACCCGAATACTAGAAATCGAGAGACTCGATCTCTGTCCCGACTATGTCTACTGCTTCCAAATCGCCGAGGACGAGACGCCGGGGTTCTTCACAGGCGACGGACTCATCTTCACCCACAACTGTTTCGGATACCTGGGGTTCAACAATGCGAAGTTCGGCCGTATCGATGCCCACATCGCAGTCTGCGCCTGGGACCGGAAGATAATAACCGACGCCGCGAGAGCAGCCGAGGCCAGGGGCTTCGAGGTCGTGCACGGCATCGTGGACTCTCTCTGGCTCTGGAAGGAGGGGGCGAGAGAGAGCGACTACCTCGCGCTCAAGGCTGAGCTGGAGGCGAAGACGGGGTTCGCCATGTCATTCGAGGGGGTTTACAAGTGGGTGGCCTTCCTCCCATCAAAGTCAGAGCCGGGGCTACCTGTCCTCAATCGATACTTCGGGGCCTTCGAAGACGGCCGCCTGAAAGTGAGGGGGGTCGAAGCGCGCCGCCGCGACACGCCACCGGCTCTCAAGAGGTGTCAGATGGCCATCCTGAAAATCCTTGCCGAGGCCGACACCGTAGCTGCGGCGAGGGATAAGGTCCCGAAGTGCGTCGAGGTCTTCCTCAGGTGTGCGGGGACGCTCGAGCGGCATGAAGTCCCAGCCTCCGAACTGGCCTTTTCGACCAACCTCTCGAAGGCGCCTGGAGAGTACACCACGGCGACCGTGCAGCGCGCCGCAGCGAAGCAGCTGGTGGGCGAAGGGGTCGACCTGCACGCCGGGGAAGGGATACGCTACGTCATCATGGACTACAGGAGCAGGGGCTCGAAGCGGGCGACCCCACTCGACATGGTGGAGGACCAAAACCACTACGACTCTAGCCGCTACATCAGGCTGCTGGCCGAGGTATGCTCCTCCGTCCTCGAGCCCTTCGACCCGGCGTGCGCCGCGGAGAGGCTGATGGAGCGCTACGAGGCACGGAGGAGCGGGGCTCTCGCATGACAGCGCCGTTCGGCGGAGCATCCGCCCACGACGGGAGCAACCTTGCTGTCCTCCACTCTCTTCGCCCTTGGCCCGGGCACTCGCTGGCCAGACCACCTCCCCTCCATCGAGCGGGTAAATCCGGGGATGGCGCCCTTCGGAGGGATCGCGAGCCTGCGCACTCTGTGAACCCACATAGTCCTACTGCTCAGCGGTCGTCCGCGCAGCTTGGCCAAATCACGGAAAGTGTTACAACAACATTTACCAACAGTGGTCCTTGATCGTGTCTCGCCGATGACGGTCGACGCGACAGTCTGTCACATAATCAATGGGCGCCGGCTCCTGTTGAAGAAGGCGACCAGAGGGATAAGCGCCGGCAAATGGAACGGGCCAGGAGGGAAGGTAGAGCCAGGAGAGACAGCCACAAGGGGTGTGGTCAGGGAGGTGATGGAAGAGACCTCACTGTCGATAATCGACCCTTTCTACCACGGCAAGTTGGAGTTCTACATGAACGGCGGCCGGAGCCTAGATTACCTGGTACACGTCTTCTCAGCCAGGCGTTTCTCTGGGAGGCCGCGCTCGAGCGAAGAGGGGGAGGTCAGGTGGTTCGATGTCCGGGAGATCCCGTACCCAAATATGTGGGACGACGACAGGTACTGGCTCCCTCTTCTGCTGAACGGCGTAAGCTTCGACGCCTGTTTCACCTACGACAGGGAGAACCGTCGCGTCGTCGATTACCACATCAGGTCTCGGACGAGCCTTCAACCAGACGCGTCAAAGCGCGACCACGAGGCATACCGCCCCCGACCGCACTAGTCAAAGAGACCGACACGAAAGGGCTCGAAGGTACCCAGGCCGCGCCACGCACTATGCTAGACACGTGACGCCATGCCTGTGCATAGTGCTTAAGACCGACCCAGGCCTCGCACCCACGGATGTCGTTCTCGGCGGACCTCGCCTGGCAGCGCGTGAAGGCCCTGGCCCCATTCCCCGCCCGCCTTGAGCCCTACTACCGGGACATACTGTCTCAATACGAAACTGCTCACAGCCTGGCCTCCGCCGCGAGGGCGAAAGGCCACGATCCTACGAGCACCGTCGAGAGCAAGACCGTCTTCGACCTGGCAGACAGGGTGAACCAGATGCTCAGGCTGGACCAGTTCGAAGGGCTGGTCGACAGGCTCAGGGAGCTCCTCCACAGCACTTCTAAGGAGCGCGCGGCTCTGACAATCTCCCAGGAGATCGCTCTGGGCAAGTTTGGGGCGCTCGAGAGGCACGAAGCTCTGAGCTACGGGGTCAGGGCAGGGCTCGCCGTCATGACAGATGGGGTCACCGTGGCCCCCTTGGAAGGGATATCCGGGGTCACGATAAAACAGAACGACGACAACACCGACTACGTCTCTGTCTCCTACGCAGGGCCGATGCGCTCGGCGGGGGGGACTGAGGCTGCATTCTCTCTTGTCATAGCGGACGTGACCGCCAAGAAGCTGGGTCTGAGCAATTACAGGGCCCGCAAGGAAGAGATCGACCGCTTCGCAGAGGAGCTGAGGATCTACGAGCGCGACGTCGCGAACTTCCAGTACAAGGTGACAGACGACGACATCCGCCGGGCAATCTCCAACCTCCCGGTGGAGATTGACGGGATCGAGACGGATCCAATCGAAGTAGTGGTCCACAGGAACCTCAAGCGGGTGGACACAGACAGACTCAGGGGGGGAGCCCTGAGGGTCCTCAACGACGGCGTGATAGGCAGGGCCCACAAACTGTCGAAGAAGCTCGCGAGCCTGAACATATCGGGGTGGGACTTCCTCTCCCAGCTGAAAGGGGGGACCCAACAGACGGCGAACGAAACCGAAAAGGCAGGCGCCCACTTCGAAGAGGTCATCTCGGGGAGGGCCGTACTCTCGATGCCTAGGAGCAAGGGCGGCTTTAGGCTCAGGTATGGGCGGTCAATGAACACGGGCCTCTCGACCATCGGGATACACCCGGCAGTCGCCACGCTGCTCGACTTTCCAATCGTGGCCGGGACCCAGGTGAAGGTGGATATGCCGGGGAAGGCGGCCACCATCGCCTTCGTCGACTCCATAGAAGGGCCAACTATCCTGACGAAGGACGGAAGCGTTCTGAGGATCTCGACCGTGTCGCAGGCGGAGGAGATGCGCGAGCTCATGTCGAAGATAATCGACCTCGGAGACGTCCTGATAACCTACGGCGACTTTTTGGAGAGCAACAAGGCGCTCCAGCCGTCCCCCTACGTCCCAGAGTGGTGGTCCCAGGACTTAGGCCGAGCTATGAAGGAGGCCCCAGGAGCCGCGGAAATGCTAGCCGCGGCAGGGGTAGGAGGAGACAGGGCAAGGGAACTGGCTTCCGCTCCTACCATCGCCCCGACCGCCGCCGAGGCCATAGCGATTTCACGCGCGCTAGGCATCCCGCTGCATCCTTCACATACCCCGCGCTTCGACAGGGTAGAATCTTCCGACCTAGCCGAACTGCGGAAGAGCGCTCGACCCGAGGGGAAGGATGTGGTCATCGACATAGCCGTCCCACACGTCCGCTGGGTGCTGAACACCTGCCTCATCGAACATAGGACCGAGGGGGACGTGGCAATCGTCACCGGAGAGCCGGCTGTCATCCTCCGCGAGCTCCTGCGGCTAGACGAGCCTGTGTCCGTGGTCTCTCCTGACGCGCCTGACTACATCAGGCGGCTCTCGGGGATCCAGATTGGAAGGCAGAGCACCACCACCATCGGCATCAGGGTGGGGAGGCCGGAAAAGGCAATGGTCAGGAGGATGAAACCTCCTGTCCACGTGCTGTTCCCCGTAGGCTACGAGGGCGGGCCTATGCGGGACGTCTTCGCCGCCGCCAGAGCGGGGAGGGTCGAGATTGAAGTCGTCAACCTGTACTGTCACAGGTGCAACCAGAGGAGGCTCACTCCAAAATGCGAAGTCTGCGGCGAGGAGACCGAACCGTTCATGGCGTGCCCCCGGTGCGGCGCCACATCCCAGGACATTGCCTGTCCCAACTGTAAGGCGAAGACCCTCTCATATTCGAAGATGGACTTCGACTTCAAGTCGCGGCTGGAGGGGATAAGGACCAAGATTCCACATTCTGCATCCAAACCGGTGAAAGGTGTGAAGGGCCTGACGAGCGTCTCGAAAGTCCCGGAAGCCATCGAAAAGGGGATTATCAGGAGCAGGCACAACACCTTCGTCTACAAAGACGGGACCCTGAGGATCGACGCCACCAACGAGCCTCTGACCCACTTCAGGCCACGGGACGTAAAAGGGGACCTTCAAGCCTTGGTTCGCCTGGGTTACACTCACGACCACACGGGCGCGCCCTTGAAGTCAGATGACCAGGTGCTGGAGCTCAAGCCCCAGGATATCATAGTTCCCGCAGACATCAGCGGAGACCTGGTCAAGATGGCCCAGTGCATCGACGACGAGCTTCAGAACCTATATGGTATGGAACCGTTTTACAATGTCGTAAAGCCTGATGACCTGCTGGGGAGATTGGTGATCGGACTCGCCCCCCACACCTCGGTAGGGGTAGTCGGACGGATAGTGGGGTTTTCAGCCACGGAAGTCTGCCTCGCAAACCCATACTGGCACTCTGCTAAGAGGCGGGACTGCGACGGAGACGGCGACTCCATACTCCTGCTGGTCGACGCGCTGCTGAACTTCTCGCTGCAATATGTCCCAGCCCAGATCGGCGGCTACATGGACACACCTCTGTTGATACAACCGGTGATTCTCCCTGCGGAGGTGGACGAGCAGTCGCATAACTTCGACGTGGCGCGGATTTATCCGCTCGAGTTTTACGAGAAGACCCTCGGCACCCCACCTGCGGCGTCCGTGGCCCATCTGATCGAGCGCATCGGCTCACGCCTGGAAAGCGAGTCACAGTTCTATGGCTACGGGTTCACTCATCCGACAAGCTCCATCACTATAAGGCGTTCCAGGGCTTCCTACTCCACGTTGAGGACGCTCCATGAAAAAATCGCGAAGCAGATCGAGGTCGCGTCCCTTGTAGAAGCTGTGTCTACCCGCGACGTCGTCGAATCCATCATCAAGACGCATCTAATCAGGGACATCATGGGAAATGCGAAGAAGTACGCGACCCAGGCGTTCAAGTGCAAAGGCTGCGGCATGACGCTCCGGCGGCCTCCGCTCTCATCCAAATGCCCCGCCTGCGGCGGCGAAATCAGGGGGACACTGACCAGGGCTTCAGTGGAGAAATACCTCCAAATCGCGCAGCGCCTCGCCCGAGAGTACGATGTCGACCCGTATCTGAGGAGCAGGCTTGACATGCTTCAGAGAGAACTGGACCAGCTCTTTCAGGGGCCCAGGAAGCCCGACCAGCTGGAGCTGACGGATTTCTCAACGCCTACGCTAGCTGAATGAGTAGGCAGGCGTTTCTCTGAATGAGTATCTTACCTTCTGGAAACCCCTCCTGAGCTCCCTGATCCTCGCCACCACCTCCTGCTTCTTCCCTCCCCCGAGGCCTAGGTGCACGAGTTCGGCCACTTCTTTCATCTCCGATTTGCCCATCCCCAGCCGTGTCAGCTCCGACACCCCTAGCCTTATCCCGCCAGGGTTCGTATAGTGTCTCCCCGCCTGGAGGTCTCCAGGTATCGGCTCTCTGTTGCATATGATGTTCTGCTCCTCTAGCAGCTTCTCGATTACACCTCCGTCCGCGTATTTGGTCACGTCGAGGGCAACCTGATGAGACATCGTGTAGCCGTTCTTCTCGCCCAGGACGCGCTCGCCAAGGTCCGCGAGCCTCCCGGCGAGCGTCTGAGCGTTGTCTACCACGTCCTTCGCATAGTCGTGCCCGAACTGGAGAAATTCAGCGAAGACCATCGCCTTGGCGGCTACGTTATGGAGGTGGTGGTTGCTCGCGGTACCAGGGAAGACTGCCTTCTTAAGAGACTCCGCGAACTCGGCCAAGGACGCTATCGCCCCCCCCTGAGGCCCGAAGAGCACCTTGTGGGTGCT
This sequence comes from archaeon, assembly GCA_021800855.1. Taxonomy (GTDB): domain Archaea; phylum Thermoproteota; class Nitrososphaeria; order Nitrososphaerales; family Gagatemarchaeaceae; genus UBA183. The sequence continues at coordinate 6,304 of JAJYYP010000052.1, forward strand.
CATGGTCATGATCTGGGCACCCTCCCTTAGAGGATCTTGGAATTGTCCGCCTGCGATTAGACCGGCGACATGGGCTGCATCATAGCACACTACTCCACCTTTGTCACGTATGGCCTGTGCCAGCTCCTTGACGGGGTGTGGGAAGAGGAATAGGCTGCAGCCGAACATGGCCAGCTTGAGAGATGGGAGAGCTGCAATCCTCTTCTTCGTCTCATCGACGTCGATATTCATAGACTCCTTATCGAAGGCGAAGTACGACACGTCCAAGGAGTGAACCAGCCCCGCCGTGCCTCCGAAGTCCCTCTTCCCATGGGAGATGTGGCCCCCGTTGGGGATAGAGAGCGCCATCATCATGTCTCCTGGCCCACTGATCGCGGAGTAGACCGCCAAGTTTGCGTTGACTCCTGAGACTGGCCTGACATCGAAGTGGTCGGCTCTGAATAGCTTCTTACCGAGCGCGATGGCCTGCAGCTCTATCTGGTCTATGTACCTGCACCCAGCATAGACTCTTTCACCCGGCCACCCCTCAGCGTACCTGTGGCCGAGGTCTGAGGAGAGCACCCTCCGCACGGGCTCGGACGCGAGATTCTCGCTGGCTATCATCGGAAGGCTTTCTGAGAACCACTTCTCATGCGAGCGGATCCTGCCGATCACAGAATCGAATTCCGATTCGTAGGAGGGCACGTAGCCAGGCGCCCTCCCACATTAATTATACATTTG
>JAJYYP010000053.1:0-1276 GCA_021800855.1 archaeon
GGCATCAGGACCGACATGATCATCATGGATGAGCTGAAAAATGATGTCGATGTCCCAATCTCCTCAGGCTTGAAAGTGGTGTTCGCTATCTGCAGCCCCAGTGTCCACGCAATTCCATCAGGTATTGCGGCTATCAGGAAGGCTATGACGAAGAACGCTATGGACACAGAGCTCAGGGCCAGAAATATTGCCGATACGAGCGCTATGGTCACCGCAAATACCATGTATGGCCTCCTGTTCTGTATGGGTGACTTTAGCCTTATTATGAACCTTGTCACGACATCGCCAACGAACATTGCGGCGAACAGGTAGAACACTGTGGAAGCTGAAAGGCCAAGGACGCTGCCGTAGATGACGCCGTACGAGAAGATTATGTAGAACGGGATCGTATATGCGAATGCCGCAATCACAGCCCAGTTAAACTGCCTGTTCTTGAACAGGGATGAGATGCTTGTGCTTCCACCGTGCCCCCTTGCCTCCATGTATTTCAGTGAATATTTGCCCCTCAGCACATATACAATCGGTATGGCTATGAACGCCATTACGGAGAATATCAGGAATATTTCCTTGATGCCCAGGTCAAGAAGGTACCCAGTTACGAAGGGAGCTATTATCAGCGCAAGCGCAACCCAGAACGAGAACGCAGCCTGCTCAACCTGCCTCTTTGACTGCTCCATGGAGGCCATTCCAGCCATCGTCATGAACGAATCCATGACCAGGCCAGTTATGAAGCCGTCCACGATCATCAGTGAGTAAACCTCAAGGAACCCGTACGCAACTGTGTACAGGGGCATTGTTATGCCAAGCAGTGCCAGTGAAATCATCTCCACAACCCTCAGCTGGCTCGGCTTGAAGCTCCTCATCAGGAATGCCGCAACGGCGAACATAACCGTAAACAGCGCAAACCCGATGCCAACTTCAAACGAGCTCATGCCAAACGCCAGTCCAAGGGAGCCTATAGATGTCTGGTAGAACTGCAGCAGGAACCTGCCAAGAAATGCAGCTACTATGATTATCCATTCAGCCCCGCTTATCACGCCGAAATCCAATCCAACTTTTCTCCAGTTTGCTGTCATGATTGACCCGTTGGTCAAGCCTGTATTTAAATATATCGACTGACTGTTCAGTCAATACTGACCATCCGATAAGTAAATATACCACGACATCCTTTCTCAGCCCATGGATAAGGAAGAGTCAATATTGGAAGCAGCCATCAAGGTCTTCTCCAAGGATGGCTACGAAGGGGCAACTATCGATAGGATAGCAAAGAAGGCGA
>JAJYYP010000053.1:1376-6868 GCA_021800855.1 archaeon
GCCGTTTCGCGCGGGAACTGCGCTTCGGCGGCACGCAGCACCTCATCCCCTCTGTCGACCAACCTTTCAGACAGGATCTGCCGTGGGGACCTGCTTGCTGGCTGAGGAGCCGGTTGAGCCGGGGCCTGGCGCTGCTCCTGCAGCTTCCTCCTGTTCAACTCAAGGAGCTTCTTCCTCAGCAGCCTTTCCTCCTCCTCATCTCTGTCCATAATGAAGGGCCAACGGGCCGGATATTAAAATATTACACCGGAAGTTGCGGCTGGCAGAAGCACGGGCCCGACTTAATGGCTGGCTGCCATTTCAGAAACGCTTAATTCCCGGACGGGCACAGGTTCATCCATGCCCGAGGAGACGATAGAGAAATACCTTAAGATGCTTAAGGACCTGAACGACGAGCTGGACGGCCTCAAGGCTCGGACAGCACAGGAGGCGGAAAAGCTGAAAGAGCTGGCCAGGGAGGAGGCCAAGGCCGCGCACATGTCCTTTATCCAGGAGCAGGAGGCCGCAGGGAAGGCAGAAATTGAGGAGAACGAGCGCCAGGTCAAAAAGGAGGTGGAGGCCTATGAGAAAAAGGTGGACGATACCATCGAGGAAATCAAGGCTACGTTCCAGGCAAAGGGGAAGGAGATCAGGAAGATGATAAAGGAGGAGCTTTTCAGGGTTGATGGCTGACAAATGGTAAACTCTAAGTTCTATGTGGCGGTTGCCTATGCCAAGCGGGGCAAGCTGCTGAAACCGGAGGATTATGCAGAGCTGCTGACGTCTAAGGATATGGCTTCCCTCATATCAAAGCTGCAGCTGCCTAATAAGCGGGGCGGCGTAGATGAGTCAATTAGCTGGATAAACGAGGACCTTGTGGAGGAATGCAGCTCTCTGAGGCACTTTTCAAAGCTTACCATGGCCTATTACAACAGGTTCCTGATCTGGAACATCAAACAGGCTTTCAGCTCAAAGCTGGCCGGAGAGAAGTATGGGGACATAGCCGGCCGCCTCTATTACCTGAGGGGCGCCCCCGTTGGCGGTGAGGAGCTGCTAAAGAAGACCATTGACAGCTTCACCGCAGCTGAGGCGGTAGCCCTGCACGCCGGCACAGGATATCATCCGTACCTTCTCGAAGCCCTCGGCAGGGTTGAGCCGGCCAGCAGCAAATCCATATTCGACTTCTATCTTGACAAGTACTTTATAGCCTCCCTCAAGGCGGCAGCTGACAGGCAGTCCAGGGAGCTTGTTGACTATGAAATCGATTCCTATGACGCCGCTGTCCGGCTGAAGGGGGGGCTGAACCTCGAGGAAAGGAAGAGGCTGTACATTGAAAGCGATATCGTTGAAAGGTGTGAAGGTGAAGGCACGGTAAGGGGCGTCCTCGGCCACCTTGAAAAGAAGTATCCCATCAAGTTCGATATGCAGGGGGATATAGACCTGGATCGCATGCTGGTGGCTGGAAGCTACATCCTGGCAGGCTATCAGTTTCTGAAGTTTTCAAGGCCCGTCGTGCTGGCATATATGAAGCTCAAGGAGCAGCAGGCCAGGAACCTGATCGGCATACTCACCGGTTACAAGTACGGCATCCGGACGGACGAGATAAGGGCGGGCCTGATGCTGGGCGATGGAACCAAATGATAGACATAGACGTGGCGTTGCCTGACTCGCTGTTGACGGAAAGGCCTGACCTGCTGAGCAAGACGGAGAAGGTGGGGGCCGTGGCCAGGGCCTGCGCCATGTTCGCCGTGCGGCGGATATTCATATTTCGGGACCGCATGGACGGGAGCCCTTCGGACGGGGCGCTGATGCAGGACCTCCTGAACTACATAAGGACAGCCCCCTACCTGCGGAGGCGTGCCTACAGGCTCAGTAAGGAGTACTCGTACGTTGGTCGCCTCCCGCCGCTGAACATACCCCTTCACCAGGTGAAGCCCGAAATAGCAGGGGATGGGGAGATAAGGGAGGCGTACATAATCAATGGCTCCATGGCCGATGTGGGGCTGGGGGAGCCCCTGCCTCTGGTCCGGGGGGAGGGCGCCACCAGCAACGGGCTGGCGCTGGTCCGGGTGAACAGGAAGGGGGGCTCCTTCGTCGCCAGGGAAGTCACCTCCTCCCCCATCTACAGGGGGTATGAAGTGCGCACCGTGGACGGCCTGGATAAAGTGATGAGTGGCGGCGGCCCCTATGACCTGATGATCGCGACGTCCAGGTATGGAAGGCCGGTCAGCTCTGAATGGAACGGCCTCCTTAAGGCGGCCCGGGATGGGGCAAGGTTGCTGGTGGCTTTCGGCTCTCCCCGCAGGGGGCTTCAGGGCATTATCGGCAAGGAGGTCAGGGAAAGGTTCACATGGCTATGCACGATCGAAGATCAGAAGGTGAAGACGGTCAGGACGGAGGAGGCGCTTCTTGCCACCCTCTCCATGGTCAGGCTCGCGGCGAACATATCGGCTGGAGGGGAGGGGCATGGCAAAGGTCATGGATAGTCCGGGTCTATTCCCCTGGTTTCATAGCCGCCCAGGTACCACAGCAGCGCCCCTCCGAGGCCCAGCGACCACAGGGCCAGATTAAGCAGCAGGAAATCATATATATCGTAGGAGCTCGTCAGGTATATTGAAAGTATGTATGCCGCGTACGGGAAGACCCTGATGAACCCTATGCCCAGGCCCCTGATCCTCGTGGGAAACAGCTCGGGCTCGAGCGTGGTGCGTGAAGCCCAGCAGAATTCGCTCATCACCATGTTGAAGAACAGGAGCGGCAGGAACACCAGCAGCCTGCCCAGTGAGCTCACCAGGAAGAATATCGCTATCATAGTGAGGAAGCCTCCCAGGTATGAATAGAGCGTATAGCTCCTGCGGCCCCTTACTATTAGCCTGGCCGCCATGAACCCCCCTATGCTGGCACCGACCGTGGCCATGAAGATTATCTGGGCGTCGAAGGTGGGCGATGCAAATTCATAGGGGCCTATGATGTAGGCCATCAGGCCGAACGTGAGGAACTGTGAAACGCCCATGGTGGTCAGCGCCGTAATGCCTATGAAGTAACCCGGGTGGGCGACGGCCCTTCCCTCCGACGTCACGCCCACCCTCGCCTTAACATCATCAGCGCTTCGTTCGTCCCCGGCCTGGCGCAGCCACCTGTAGGACTCCAGCAGGCGCAACCTCGAATAGGCCATCACCGCTATGAGCGAGGCTGCCGAGGCCAGTATGATATAGGCGAAGTTGATGTGCGAGATGAGGAGAAGGCCCGCTATCAGTGCGCTGCCCATATTATTGAAGTTGGGCACCAGCGTAAGATATCTTTCCCGATCAGAGGGTGGGGTATTTTCCGTAAGCAGCGACAGAGATGGCGGCTCCTCCCCCCCGATGCCGAATTCGGCTACCGCAAGGCCCGCTATCGTCCCATAGAGGCTGCCCAGCAGGGCTGAGGCAACTATCAGCACGAGCCCGGCGCTGTAGGCGGGCATGGTCCAGAGAAAGACCCTCCTCCTGCCAACCCTGTCGGCCAGGTATCCCATTATGAGGCTTCCAAACAGCATGGATGTCGGGCCGGTGATCAGCAGCACGACCTTTGCCCAGCCGGCAACGGATCCGACTACGCTCCCGGAGGCCGCAAGCGGGCCTATGGCCGTTATTATCCCCCACAGGAAGAAGCTTGATGAGGTGGATATGATTATGGCCTGGATGTCCCTGTTCACGGCGCTATCACATCCGGGTCCCCTCCATCCTGTAAAACGGCTCCACCCCCAGTGCAATTAGGGCAACTAGGCCCTTGGCCGAGGCCGGAGGCCGGTGGGGGGCATGGCTCCAAGTGGGCTCGCCCACTATTTGGGCATTAAAACATTTCCCGCCTTCTTCAAAGCTATATGTCCTTTTCATCAGCTTTCCCTACGCCGGCATTGCCCGGATCAGGTTCCAAGGGTTAGTCCAGCTGGACTTCTCAGCTCATCGCACCCCTTGCCGTAAATTGGAAGGGGGGCCACCTTTTAAGCCTTGCTCATTTTAATCCGGTAGGCCTGTATCAGAACGATAGGTATATGAGGGCCAGATATGAACTCATCAGGATGAAAATCAGCCGGGACAGGGTCCTTCTGGACCGCATAAACGACCATATGAAGATGAGGCGAAGCGCGAGGGATGAGCTTCCAGGCACCATCAAGGTGAAGCTGGAACATCTGGAGCACCTTCACTTCAGGGGAACGGCCTCGGAAGGAAGGGGGCTGTCGCTGGACATAGACGAATCTCCGGAGAGGGGTGGACAGGGGAACGGGGTGACCCCCCTGGAGACGTTCCTGATGGGCGCAGGCTCGTGCTCCCTGACCCAGTGGGCCGCGCTGATCATAAGCGAAGGGTTGAAGGTGGACACGCTGAACGCCACGGTGACCGGGCAGATCGACAGGAGGGTCGAGGGGCTTTTCAGAAGCCTGACCTTTGACATAATGCTGACCGGCTCCGAAAGCGTTGAAAGGATAAGGGGTGCGTCCGGTGACGTCGAAGGGCTGTGCAGGACCGCCGAAGGGCTGTGCTACGTCCATAATACCCTCAGGCGGGCGGTTCCGATCCATACGAACGTATACATGAACGGGAATCTGATATATTCAGACTAGACGGTGTACCATTTATGGTTGCCCGCCCCCTTCGGGAGCCAGCGGATTTAGCCCTTCTGATGGATTTTGAGCGCCAGCTCCCTTTCTGCGGCGACCGCCGGCAAGGGCTGCCACTATAGCCACTATCGCGATTATGAACAGGAGCAATCCTACCAGCTGATCGATGGAGAACCCTAATGGGAGCGCCTGTGCGGGGGCGCCGCCCAGCGATAGCTTATACGCTATTGAGGCATTTCCAGCTCCCTTGATGGTCCCTCCTGGGTTGGTCGGGTAGTAGATATAGCCTGAGGCGCTGACGTTTTCGGCGCTCCAGGAGAGCGAGCCGTTAAGCCCGGAGATGGTTAGCGAAGAGCTGGTCGTATAGTACAGCTCTCCGTTCACCATGAGCTCCCACCCCGCCCCTTCCGGGAGGCCTATTTCATTCCAGGTGAAGGAATAGCCAAGGGGCCTTGGGGGCGGCGTATAATTGAGTTCTGCCCCCCAGTATATGTAGCTGCTGAAATTCGGGCTGCCTATGGTGACAAAGGCGTTGCCGTTTTGCAGCACGGTCTGTAGATTGTAGGCGCTTTCTGCTGTGTCACTGCCAAATTCATATGCAGCGTACGGAGAAACATATGTGCCGTTGGGCATCCTGTAGAACATCATCAGCTCCGAGTTCATGCTGGTGAACGTTGCCGCCTCCCCGTTTTCTTCGCCTCCGAAGACCAGCTCCGCGTCATAATAGTTGCCTGAAGGGGTCATCCTGTAGCCGCTCACCAGGATGGAGGCGTTAATCACGCTGCCAGGTTCGGTTATGGTCACCGTATCGTATGTAACCCGCTGCCCCCCATTTACCTGGTAACCGAAGGTTACGGTGATGGAATTATGAGATGACGAAACGCTTATGGGGAGGAGCAGCTGCAGCGGA
>JAJYYP010000054.1 GCA_021800855.1 archaeon
TGGTGGAGGACCTCGTCAAGATCAGGGACAACTACCGCATGAAGGCCGAGGTCCTGGTGGGGAGCATCAGGCACCCTCAGCACGTCCTCGAGGCGGCGAAGGTGGGCGCCGACATAGCTACGATGCCCCCGGAGGTGATGGAGAAGATGATGCAGCACCCCCTCACAGACGCCGGGCTGAAGCGCTTCCTCGACGACTGGGAGAGAGCCAAGTCAAAGCGCGCCGTCGCCGTCTAGCGCCACGCCGGTGCCGCCCCGCAGCAGGTCCGCGGGGTCGTCCTCCCTGATGGGGGTCAGAAGGCAACATTTTTACGGGATGGTCTTCGGCTTCCCTCGATGAAGACATACACACTTCCACCACTGCCTTACGCATACGACGCCCTCGAACCGCACATCTCGAAGCAGATCATGACGCTCCACCACGACAAGCATCACCTCGGCTACGTCAACGGCGCCAACGCCGCGATGGAGAAGCTGGAGAAGTCCAGGAAGGGAGAGCTCCAGATCGACATCAAGGGCGTCCTCCGCGACTTCGGCTTCAACGCAGACGGCCACATACTCCACTCGCTCTTCTGGCCTAACATGGCTCCTTCGGGCAAAGGGGGCGGCGCCCCCGGAGGGAAGCTCGCCGACCAGATCAACAAGGACTTCGGCGGGTTCGACAAGTTCAAGGCGCAGTTTTCAGACGCCTCCAAGACGGTAGAGGGGAGCGGCTGGGCGATGCTGATCTATGAACCTGTCAGCGAACAGCTCATCATATCCCAGATAGAAAAGCACAATCTGAACCACATCGCACAATCCAAGGTCATCCTGTGCTCAGACCTCTGGGAGCATGCTTTCTACCCACAATATCTCAACGACAAGGCGAAGTATGTCGACGCATGGTGGAACGTTGTCAACTGGTCGGAAGCCGACGCAAGACTGGGGAAGGTTGTAAGGTAGCCTTCCTCACCCCCTTTTCATCTCTCTCCTGTCCGACGTGCCTGTACAGGCGGAAGGCCTCACACACAGCGGGTGAGCTGGACCCTTCTAGTCAACCTTCCCGACGACCTGCCTTGGCCCTACCTGACCCTGCCTTCAGCCCCTGGGCTCCGCGCCCCGACGAGGCGGCGAACCTCCTGCTTTCCGATGCCAGGCGCCGCAGGTCCTCCTCCGTGTGGCGCGCCGAGATCCCCCCTGGGTGGCCAGGGAGGATGAAGACCCCCCTGCTCATGAGGGCGAGGCAGTAGTCTAGTCTTGTCTGCCTGTCCCCTCCAGCTGCCTCCTCGGCGTCCCTCGGGGCGGCTCCAAAGTGGGTGAGGAAGAGGGACCCCAGCCCCGTGGTGTGAGTCTCGACCCCCTCAGCCGCGAAGGCCCTGTCCACCGACCTCCTGACCATATCGCCTGCTTCGCCGAGCTTCGGATAGACGTCCCCCGCGTGCCTCCTGAGGTACCTCACCGTCGCCAGCCCCGCCGCCATGGTCAGGGGGTTCTCCGAGAACGTCCCCCCGCCGATGGAGACGAAGTTCTCTCTCCTAGTCGGGTCTGCGAGCGAAAGTACCTCATCCTTCCCTGCCACCAGGCCCAGAGGGAGCCCCCCTCCGGCGACCTTCCCGAAGGACGCGAGGTCGGGGGTCACTTTGTAGTACTCCTGCGCCCCGCCCAGCGACACGCGGAACCCTGTTATGACCTCGTCGAAGGCGAGCAGGGCGCCGTCCCTGTCGGCCAGCTCCCTCAGCCCCTTCAGATAGTCCTTGTCCGCCGGGACGCACCCGCCGGCTCCCAGCACAGGCTCGAGGAAGATGAGGGCTGTGTCCCCGGCGGCCTCCTTGACCGCCCGCTCGGCCGCGCCGAGGTCGTTGAACCTCACGTTCTTCACGAACGCCTGCTCCCCTTCCAGTATCCCTGCGCTCTCCGCCCTGTCGAAGGGCGTGTGGACCCCTTTGTTCAGCTCCGTGTTGTAGCCGTGCCACCCACCGGCCATCTTGATAACCGTCCTCCTCCCTGTGTACCCCCTGGCCAGCCTGACGAGGTACATCGTCGCCTCGGCGCCGGTGTTGCAGAAGCGCATCCTCTCTGCGCACGGCACCGACTTCTGTATCTCCTCAGCGAGCTCGACGGAGGCTCTGCTCCCCATCCCGTAGTGGGTGCCCTGACCGACCTGTGCCCGCAGGGCGTCCGCCACCGGCTTGGGGGAGTGGCCCAGAATCAGAGCCATGTGCCCCATCCAGTAGTCTGTGTACCTGTTCCCGTCGGCGTCCCAGATATGCTGGGCCTTGGCCTTGCTCACGAAGATGGGGTATGGCTGGTAGAACCTGGCGTTGTGATTGACCCCCCCTGCGAAGACGCCTTTCGCTCGCTCGAAGAGCTCCCCAGACAGGCGCGTCGCGCGGAGATACTGGTCTGACACGGGGCGCCTCCGGCGTAGGGGGCGTATTTCAACACGATTCCGTCCGCAAGGATATATCATCATGGCGCGGAAGAACCTCCCGCACGGAATGGAGTTCACCGTCCCGCTCGGGTCGCCGTTCAACCTGGAGCACACCCTCGTCAGCGGGCAGACGTTCAGGTGGGCGAAGAGGGGGGACTGGTGGTACGGGGTCGTAGGCGGCGGTGTCCTCAAGGCCAAGCAGGAGGGGGACTTGCTGAAGTGCGAGTCAAGCTCGGACGCCCTCAGGGCTCCAGAGGTGTCTGACTACTTCAGGCTGGAGGAAGACCTTGAGCACGTGCTGGCGTCAATCTCCAAGGACGCGACGATCACCCGGGCCGTCGAGCGTTTTTACGGACTGAGGCTGATCAGGCAGGACAGGTGGGAGTGCCTGGCGTCGTTCGTCCTTGCGACCAACGCGAACATACCGCGCATAGCGAAGATGGTGGAGGCGGTCTCCAGGAGGTATGGCGAACCCTTCGAGTTCGAGGGTGAGACCTACCATTCGTTCCCTAGCCCCTATGCCCTGGCGAGGACGGGGGCCGAAGACCTCCGCCGGTGCGGCCTCGGGTATAGGGCACCATTCCTCAAGAAGGTCGCCTCTTCGGTCACGAGAGGAGATGTCGACTTCGACGCGGTAGCCTTGCTCCCCTACGAGGAGGCCCGGGGCCTCCTCCTCAAGGAGCTCTTCGGGGAAAAGGTCCTCCTCGGGGTGGGACCAAAGGTGGCCGACTGCGTCCTCCTCTATTCTTGCGGCAAGGACGAGGCTTTCCCCATAGACGTGTGGATAGCCAGGGCGGTGGCTCGGTCTTACCCTCGGTTGATGACCAAGGGGCTCAGGGAGAGGCTGAAGCGCGACGGCAAGGCGAGGCTTGGAGCCGGAGAGTACGTGAAGCTTTCAGCCTCCCTCAGGAGGTACTTCGGCAGGTATGCCGGGTACGCCCAGCAATATCTGTACATGGCGGCTCGGTCAGAGGTGTTGAGCTAAGGCTCGGGCTTTCGTCGTGTCTTTCTAGCAGGCTTGGCCACCCTCCCCACGCTCTTCGCTTCCTTCTTCGCGGAGCTCTCAGGATCCTTGGTCGCCTGGCCAGCCTGCTCACGCTGACCGCCAGGCTTGCGCTCGGCCTTCGCGGCGGCCCCCTGGCTGGACGCCCATACCTTCAGGGCGCTCACGTTGCCTTCCACGACGCTCCCTCTCCTGTAGTCGACTCTCGCCCCCCACCTCGCCGCTGTCGCCGCGGAGAGCCCGGCGCTCGATAGCTCCCCGAATGAAAATCCTCTCCCATGCCTGGAGATGGTCCCTCCTCGGTGCCTGGCCAGGACAGTGGCGAATGGGGCTCTCCCCACCTGACCTGCGGCCTTCGCCTTCGGTCTCTCCGCCGATCTGTCGACAGCCCTCTCTACCTTCTTGACTTCCTTCTCGACCTCTTCCTCGACGGCCTTCTCTACCTTCTCCGCCGCCTCGACCACCTCTGCCTTGGTCCCCTTCTTCTTGGCCTTGCCCTTCCTGGTGGTTGAACTCAACGCCTTTTTCAGCCTCTCCCGGCGGGGGATAAAACGGTTCCCTGAGCCAGGACTTCGCTCAGGCCCCTCCAACGCATCTAAGAAGGCGGCGAGGGCGGACCTGGTGAACCTCCCTGCGACCGGCCGCACGGTCGACCCGGCTGGGGACGTTCTCCCCGTGGGGGGAGAGACCCGTGGCCGTGCTGTCTGCGGGCCTGCGCCAAGTGCGCCTGGTGCAAACGCAAATGGTGTGTCCCGCGGGCAGGATTGTCAGGTGCCAAGGCACCTTTTGAGCCTGCGACACTCCGGTCACTGTGGCCTGAGTAGGCTGGACGGGTCAGCCGATGGCCGACCTCTACAGCCGGAAGCTTTTGGCCCCTTCTGGGACTACCAGGCTGAGCTACCGCGGGACGGTCGCCCGGGGCGCGGAGATTTCTTAAGGGTTTCAATGGCCTAGCGCGCTTGGCTGTCAAGGCGCGCGCGAGCAAGACCAAAATACAGCGCAGATACGCCCGAACCCATTCGGGTTGATTGGTTGAGCTTCTCCGACTACTTCGCCCTCACCAAGCCCAAGATCACGCCGCTGCTGCTCATGGCGGCGCTGGGCTCGGCCGTCGTCGCCGCGAGGGGCCTGCCTCCGCTCATTACCCTGGCGGGGGTGCTCGTGGGAGGGGCGCTGGCGTCGAGCGGCGCCCTGGCATTGAACAGCTATCTCGAGATGGGGATGGATGCGAAGATGAAGAGGACGATGGGGAGGCCGCTCCCGTCGGGGAAGATAGTCCAGCCGTCACACGCCCTGATGCTGGGCCTCGGGCTGCTCGCCGCCGGGGTCGTGGCGGCGGCGTTCACCCTGGACCCTGTCGCGACGTTCTTCATCGCCCTAGGCGCGTTCGTCTACGTCCCCGTCTACACGCTCTTCCTAAAGCCGCGGACGACTTGGAACATCGTGCTGGGAGGGTTCGCAGGGAGCTGCGCGGCCCTGGCGGGTTGGTACGCGGTCACCTCCGGCAGCGCGGCAGTGGGGTGGCTGCTCGGCGCCCTCGTCTTCGTGTGGACCCCGAGCCACTTCTGGTCTCTAGCGGTCATAACAGAAGAGGACTACTCGGCCGTCAACGTCCCGATGCTCCCGTCGGTGGTCGGGCCGGTGGCCGCCTCGAAGTACATCGTCTTCAACACCCTCCTTCTCATACCGGTCAGCCTCGCATACGTGTTCTACTTCCTCGGCCCCGGGTTCTTCGTCTACCTCGGCGTGGCGCTTGTCTTCGACCTGCTGCTCCTGGGGACCAACATCAAGCTCTTCAGGAACCCGACCAAGGACAACGCGTGGCTGGCGTTCAAGTTCTCTAGCCCGTACCTAGCGGTCATTTTCTTGGTCGCGATGGTGGCAGCGGTCCTGCGCTGACTGCCGAGGGCCGAACGGCTTAATCGTCGCCCAGCAGGAGGCAGAACTGCCCATGGCCCCAGAGTATGTCGTCCACTACTCCGAGGTCGCCCTGAAGGGGAAGAACAGGCCGGAGTTCGTCCGCGCGCTCCGCAGGAACATAGCTAGGTCGCTGAGCGGGCTGGCCCCGGTTGTCGAGCTCAGGGATGGGAGGTTCGTGGTGAGCGCCTCCGGCACGGCTCAGGATGCGGCGGCGCGGCTGGGGAAGACCTTCGGCGTAGCGTGGTTCTCGGAGGTCGCCCCGGTCGGGCTGGACTACGATGGCATCCGGCGGGGGGTCCTCGACGCAGCCAGGGCGTCTAAGGGGAGGACCTTCAAGGTCGAGACGAGGCGCTCCGACAAGGGTTACCCTCTGACTTCGAGGGAGCTGGCGGTGAGGCTCGGGGCGGCCGTCCAGGAGGAGACAGGGATGAAGGTGGATCTGACTGACCCTGAGGTGGTGATCCGGGTCGACGTGACGAGGTCCAACGCGTTCGTCTACTCCAACAAGACACCGGGACCGGGGGGCCTCCCGGTGGGGACCGCGGGCCGGGTCATGCATCTCTTTTCCGGAGGCATCGACTCCCCGGTGGCGGCTTGGCTCCTGATGAAGAGGGGGTGCGTCCCCGTCTACTTGCACTTCTATCTCGCACCGACCCCCCGGAACGCCCTTGAAAGCAAGGTCACCAAGCAGGTCAAGGCCCTCTCCGCCTATGGCGGCAAGAGCACCCTGGTCCTGGTACCCTTCGCGGAGTACCAGCTGGCGACGGCAGACGCGCCGGGGGACCTCGAGCCCTCCCTCTTCCGCAGGTTCATGCGGATGACCGCCGAGGCGCTCGCCCCTCCCTTCGGCGCAGCCGCCATCTCCACAGGCGACTCCCTTTCCCAGGCTGCCTCCCAGACCTTGTGGAACCTCGCGTCCTTCGACCACGGCTCCACCTTGCCGATACTCAGGCCCCTCCTCGCCTATGACAAGGACGAGATCATCAGTCTGGCCCGGCGCATCTCGACGTATGACCTCTCCATCGAGGAATACAAGGACTGCTGCGCCATAATAACCAGGCACCCTCGGACGCGCGTCAAGTCCGCTCTCTTGGACGACTACGTCCGGCGGCTGGAGCTGCAGGACCTGGTGCAGGAAGTCCTCAGAGGGGCGACCCTGGTCTCCTACAACCCGGTGGGGGACGTGCTCAGGTGCGCCGACCTGGCAGATTCGATGCCCACGACCCGCGCGACGGGGCCTGAGGCAGATTTATGAACAGGGAAACGGGGTCATTCAAACGCATGACAGATACAGTCATCCCTGTGAAGTCGAACGGGTTCCAGGAGGAGGTAGTCAAGTCGACCCGGCCGGTGGTCGTCGACTTCTACGCCGACTGGTGCGGCCCCTGCAAAATGATGGAACCTGTGATCCACGAGCTCTCCAAGGAGTATGACGGCAGGGTCAAGTTCGTGAAGGTGGACACAGACGCCAACCAGGAACT
>JAJYYP010000010.1:0-3185 GCA_021800855.1 archaeon
GACGCTCTGTCCAGTCGACCGTCGGAGAGGGGGGCCCTTCGGGGTGTCCAAAGTAGGTTGTGGGGCATCTCCTCAGATTACAGACAGTTGGTGAATCTCTCGCCTTTGTGAGACGACTTCGACCTGTCTTCACCGGCGATTTCATCCCTTTGGCTCGATAAGTACAGATTGCCGCCAAAGCTAGCCTCCAGTGAGCTCGACAGGTTCGACGAACTCATCGGCCAGGCCTTGGACGGTAACTTCCCCAATTGCTGCTTCTGTGGCGCTCAATCTGCGCCAACCAGATTTTCATTGTGCAGAGACTCTTTAGCGCTCTGGTCAAATCCAGTCCCTTCGCGTCAGGTTTGTTCTTCGTAGACTGAATGTTGCCGATCGCCTCGAAATCAGGAGCGAAGTCCACCCTCCCTACCTAGAGATTACAATGTTGTCGCCTGTAGGACACTCCTCGCCCCAATTCATAGACAAGATTTATCGTTCGGACGCCGGGCGTCGTTCCCGTCAGAGGTTCTCTCGTCAGGCGTGAAGGTGAATTTGCCTCTAGTGCATTTGCGCATCTCGACCGCGCCCTTCGGGCTGATAGTACGCGCCCTGTTCGCCACGTCAAGAGAGACTGCATGGAAGTCCCGATCCTCATCACGGACGGAGCGCGAGCAATCAAAGCGCCTTCGACAAGGGGTTCCACACTGACCGCAATCTTCGTTTAGTCCATGTCAGGGACATAGGGCTCCTAGGTTAGGTGTGCAACAACACGATGGAACGCATGGACGGCGAGGTCAGGGGTCGAGGGAATCAATGCGCCGAGTAAAGAGGGTGGTCTCCTCAATTCTGAAGGGTGACCTGTTCCTTCTCAATCTTCGTACGGCCGCGAAGCCTTTGATGGGCGACACCTCAGAGTGAGCGGGAATCAGAATCGAAGGCGAGAACACGTGGTTGACAATTGTTCGGGAGGGGAGTCGAGAGCCGACGGTTGACAGGGAGAAGGATGAGCCGAAGATTCAGTAGAAAACCTGCCCGGAGTTGGTACTTACGCGTGCGCCTTCACTCGGAGCTCAACGTAGACCATCACTGTCCCGATGAGAATAGCTATCGCTGTCCCCACATAAAGCGACAGCGGGGTGGCAGGCTGGAGGAGAATCAGCCTGTGGCTGTACAGTCCTGGGAGCTGCGCGGGGATCGGCATCCGCTTGAGCAGGAAAAATGCAAGGTCTTCGGCACCCATGTCCGAGAGAAGGATGAGCGTCAACGGGAAGGCGACCGTGCGGAATGCGATGCCGATGGCGAGGGCCATGAGGTAGAGCGAGAGCAACCAAATTTCGGTGTAATTGGGACCCCTGAAGATGTCGGTGACAACATGGACCATGAATGCCGCGCCGGTCGCCAGCGAGGGAGCCTCTAGGCTTCTGTCCACGGACCTCGCGTGTGTAGTGTCGCATATTTAATGAACCGCGAGGCCGTCTTCACTGCAGGGAATCAGCTCCCGCGTTCTACCTGTATTCGTTGGGGAAGGTGGCGGATTGGACGAGCTCCTCCCCCAAATGCGGTAGTAAACGGTCGTGCACCTGGATTCCGTCAAGTAGGCTCCCCTGACCCTGTGGACCTTAATCGTCAAGGTTAGTCACTCCGAGCCAGTCCGCATTCCAGATCATGATGAACCACTTGTTTTCCCACACGACATTGGTTCCCGCCGGAACCAAGAAAGCCCGCTGAAGGCTCTATGGGGCTTGGTGAGATTGTGGCGGATCTGGATGCCATCAAGGATAGGCGTATCTGACATATTCTGATGCGATGCATGGCCTTCTCGCGGCCCCTGATTTCGATCGACCTCTCTGTTTTGTTCTAGTATTCGTTCCATCTTTGCATTTACAAAAACACAAAGGCGACGAAGCCGACCGTGGTGCTGGATGTTAGGTAGATGTTAGTGAGGGGGGCAAAAGTTTGAAGCCCCACAACTACAGCGCAACCGACTCCAGCCTCAAGAACCCGAAGGAGTCGCAACCTATGTGCCAATCTATGCTTCGGCCACAAATTTTAGTGGCATACAGAGGCAGAAACGAAGGACACCGAGGGACCTGAGCCTGACACTCACCCCACAGGGTCTCGTCGTGGGGACTTGGTGCGACCGCGGAGGCACGAGAACCGCGCGCCTCGCGTCCGGAGGGTGGGTTTCGGAACCATTCAACAAAGGGCCGTGCCCTCCGTCCACGGGGATGGCCGATGGCAACGCATATCTATCGACTGCAGGGTCCATGTTCGGACTACTCAAGGAAATGTGATTGAATGGGGAGAGGAGAACAGGATGAAGTAGAACGAAGGGTCGCGGACAATAAGAGCCTCCTCTTCAAGGGCCCCACTGTCGTTGCAGCGCTGGTCTGCGCTGTAGCTGCGGTCTTTTCTTATGGGGTTGGAGTCGTCATAATCTTCGCCCCCGCCTATCTTCAGGGCACCCTTTTGGTAGACCTCTCTACGGGGGATGCGCCATCGCAGGGACTGCTCAATATCGTCGGGGCGGTCGTAATCATCCTAGGTTTCACCTACGTGGTCTCGGCTTACCTGCTCTGGTCTGAGAAGCATTGGATTAAAGGAGTCTACGCAGGAATCGTGGTCTCCATCGTGGGGATGCTCGAGAGCGGGCTCGATACGACCTTCGCTCCAGGGATCGCAGCCGCTGGAATGATAATGAACGTCCTGATTGTGACCCTCCTGGCCACCGAGACGTGGGAAGCTCGGAGGGGTGTAACGCTATGACCGGGGGATGCCTCAGATGCAGATGAAGATGGCGATGCCGATGATGGTGATGGTAGGGATAAACATCGTCTCAGTAGTCGTCGTGGTGAGCAGCGTGGTCATCCCGTACGCGGGGGCCGCCGCCTCAAGCTCCTCCAATGCGCACCATGGCGGGCGTGCCTTCACCTCTACCGGGTCTGTCGTTTCCGGCAGCTCGGCATCGTCCACATCCACGGCCCCGAAGGGGTTGGTGGGGTCCAACCAGTCTTCGGGCCAGGGTCAGTCTCAGACCACGGCGGGCCCCCCGCCGCAGACAACAACGAGTGAGCAGGCCACTACTAGTGCCACAACTTCGGTTACGAGCACCACCAGTTCGACGAGCACCACCAGTTCGACGAGCACCACCAGTTCGACGAGCACCACCAGTTCGACGAGCACCACCAGTTCGACGAGCACCACCA
>JAJYYP010000010.1:3285-26931 GCA_021800855.1 archaeon
ACTTCTTCCACTGTGGCTACTTCCTCCACGACAAGCACGTCGACTAGTCAGGCCGCCTGCGTCATTCTCTTCCACCTCCCGACCGGGAGTTACGCCTCGGGCGCTACGGTCACCGCGGCTATCAACGCGGAGTGCGGAGGGAGCGCGAGGTGGCAGCTCACTGAAGGGAGCGCCAAGATCTCCGGAGGGACGACGCACTGCGACTCGGGGGTTGAGTGCACTTTGTACTCGTCCGACACCCTCTCCTCCGGGAACTACACGTTCAGCGTGACCGTCGATAGCGGCCACCAAGTAAAGGTCGTCTCTGACAGCTCGAACTTCACGGTGACCGCGGTGCAGTCTGACACTTCGATGGTAGTGGTAGCGGCCGCCGGATTTGCGCTTGTGGTGGCCGTGGCAACCAAGGACGAGTGGAGCGCATCGAAAGCAGGGCGCGGTCCCGGGTCCCAAGACTAGCGCGCCGTGAAAGGGCGCGCCTCCCGTGGGACCTATTCATGCTATGTAAGTGGTGCTCGACGAATCGAAGCGGCTCACCGTCTCGAATTCCCCCCTGTCCCTGAACGCTGTGAGCCTGCCGAGGTCGGGGAAGAACTTGTCGAGGGGCATCGTGGCCATCATCGACGCGATGTGCCCTCTCCCCAGACACGCGCCGCTGATTTCCTCGCCTAGCCTCTTCACCTGTTCGTCGCTGGAGTACCCGAGGCTGTGAAGGTATTCGTGGAGGAGGATCATGAACACATAGGAGTTGCGCTTCGTCTTGGACTTGGAGACTCTTTCCACTATCTTGAGGATGTTCCTGTTCATCACGATGGCGTTGGACCCGATTTCGTGATAGGCCCCCACCGAGTTGGGGATGTCCCCAAGCACCAGGGTCAATCCTGCCCTGTGCATCCCCAGAGCCCTCTCGGTTGCCGCCTTTACCATCTCGAATATGTCGTCGAACCCATCCGCCTCCGATAGCGCGCGCCTGTTGTCGTGAACAGCCATGATAGGATACCGCTGCGGATGTAGATAAATCCCGCCCCCGGGGAGTTTAATTCACACTCTCTTGGCGATGCGGACGCTCAACACCCCGTTCACATACGTGGTCTTCGCTGTTGACGGGTCCACGGCGCACCCCAGCTGCCTGACGACCTTGAAGTCGTAGGACTCCACGCGGAGCCTGTCGTCCTCTGCCTTGACGTCAATGTCCATCCTATCCCTTCCGTGTGTCACTAGGACGAACGTGACTTCTTCCCTCCCTTCGATGAGCTCTCCGGGGTCTTCCCTTTCTCCGGCTGCACCCCCGTCCGCCTCCCTCCGCGCCTCTCTTGCTATCTCGCTGAGGACGTCTTCGAGCGGATCCCCGTCACTCGCCGTCGCGACAGCCCTCTCCCTCTATGTCGTACAGTTCGAAACCCAGGTCCTGCCATCGAAACGGCCTTGATAAGACAGCGGTCGCCCGTCCCTGGGAAGCCACGTTATCACTTGTGTAATTACATGGATGATATATCGTCTGTGAGTGAAACGAATTGACTCGAGCGATGCCGGAAGTTGACAAACAAATCCTCACCATCTCGATTCTACTTGAGATGAAGCACCGTTGGGCAGTATCGGCCGTCATAACGGGCCTAGAAAGCGCGCCCGCCAGCCACACGGTGCGACGGAGCAGCTGCCGTGTCTCAACTAGTTGACTCAAATCTACCAAAAAACATACCAACTGGCGTTTTTATTGTCGTAATAACCAGACGAATCAGTGCCAGTAATCTTCCGCGTCCTCCTCGGGAAGACCGGGAATAGCCTGAGAGTCACCCTCCCGAGGCCGATAGTTGAAGGGTTCCAGTGGAAGGAGGGGGACGAGATCGTGTTGTACGTCTCAGAGGGTAAGATTACGCTCGAGAAGGGGAGGGACGCGGCGGAGCTGAAGAAAGAACCCAAGGTCAGGGGCAGGAGGACGTAGGATAGGCCGTCTGCAGGCTTCCGGTGGGCGGAAGACTTCGGTGCCTTGCACCATGAAAGGCATGGCCCCCTTCAGGTCTGCACCCATGGCCTGACGGACCCAATAACATTTTATCCCCTCCGGCTTCAGCTCTCAATGTGGAGCTGAAGGATCACCTCAAAGCCTACTGGAGGCTGACGAAGCCGCGAATCTGGGGCCTCCTCGTCTTCACGGGGGCGATTGCGATGCTCGTCGCGTACAGGGCCACGCCCGGCGCCTCGCTCACCGCCGGTCTGTTCATCTCAGGCGTGGTCGCCCTAGTCCTCGGAAGCGCGTCCGCCGAGGTCCTGACCAACTACCACGACAGAGACATCGACGGGATGATGAAGAGGACGATGAAGAGAGAGCTCCCCTCGGGGAAGATCAGGCCTCGCAGCGCACTCGCATTCGGGTTGATAATGGCCGCACTGTCGGTCCTCGTCCCCCTCCTCCTGATCAACACGATCTCCGCCGGGTTCATGGTGCTCGGCTTGGTCGACAACATCGTGGTCTACTCCCTCCTCCTCAAGCGGAGGAGCTGGCTGAACATAATCCTCGGCGGGATTTCAGGGGGGATGCCTGTGCTGGTCGGATACACTGCCGTCTCAGGAGCAGTCACTCCCCTGGCTCTCTACATGTCGGCCCTGGTCATAGTCTGGATCCCGACCCACATCTGGAGCCTCGCCATCTTCAACAGGAACGACTACGAGGCTGCTAAGGTCCCCATGCTCCCCGTCGTGTTCGGCGACAAGGTCGCTTCCATCTGCATCGCAGGGACGAGCGCTCTGCTGACCGTCTTCTCTGTCGCCATCTTCCTCTTCACTCCTAGCGTCAGCATCTTCTACACCGCCACCGCCGTAGTACTCGGCGGCGTCGTCCTGCTTTACAGTGGTAGGCTGGCTCTGAACCAGAGCCGGAAGACCGCCTGGACTCTGTTCAAGCTAACGAGCCCGTACCTTACGATAATATTCCTCGTCCTCGGCGTGACTTTCTGGCTGTCAGCGTAGTCCAGCCTCGAAGCGCCGCGGGGCCGGACCATTGTCAACGCGGGGCCCATCATTTGGTTGCGCACATTTGAGCACCCTCTTCTAAGGCCCGTCGGCCGTTCAGGAGCAGACGGATGGAGCCCCTAGGCCCGCTTCGCAGGCCGCTGGAGGTCGTGCCTCAGGGAAGGCCGTACACGATCATAGCCAGCCTCCCTAAGAACAGCACCTCCATGGCGGTCCGGGCAGTGGACGGAGGGGCTGACGCGGTGATGCTCAACATCGAAGGGGAGGACAGCTCGCACCCTTCACACTACGGGAGCTACGACCTGCACGACATCTACATCAACGACGTCATCTCTACAGTATCGGTCCCCTGCGGAATATTCGTCGGAGGCGCCAGGCTCCTCACTGAGGAGTACTGGGAACGGATAATGTCCAGCGCGTTCAGCTTCGTCGAGATGTACGCCCACCAGATGCCGACGTTCCTGCTCTCGGACTCGAGGGTGAAGAAGATCGGCGCGGTGTCGACCGGCTACATCCTCGAACAGGTCAAGCGGCTCTCGGGGATGGACGGGATCGAGGCGATAGACGTTGCGACGGTCCCGCACCAGATGCAGGGGGCCCCGTTCAGCGTCCTCGACTACGCCACGCTGGGGGTGATCGTCGACCTCTCTGTCAAGCCGGTCCTGCTCCGGACGCAGAAGAAGCTCGCCAGGGCGGACATAGACAGGGTCGTGGCCCTCGGGGTCAGGGGGCTGGTGGTCGACCCGTGCGTCCTTTCAGGGACAGACGAAGCGTATAAAGACGAAATAGCCAGCCTCGCCCCAAGGGGGGTTCTGGCTGAAGGAAGATAGGCTGCAGGCGGTGGTGCTGGCCGGGGGGCTGGGGACGAGGCTCCGGCCGTACACATTCCTCCTTCCGAAGCCGATGCTCCCCGTGGGTCCGAAACCCATCATGGAACATCTCCTAGAATGGCTCAAAGGGTGGGGGATAGACGACGTGGTAGTCTCCACCGGGTACCTGGGGAAGATGCTCCAGGAGTACTTCGGCTCCGGCGCCGACTGGGGGATGAAGATCGTGTACGCCACCTCTGCACGGCCCCTGGGGACTGCCGGCCAGCTGAAGGCGGCGGAGAGCAAGATAAAGGGGAGGTTCGTCTGCATCTACGGAGACCAGCTGTTGGACTTCGACCTGGCGAAGGCGCTTGACTTCCACCGGAGGAAGAAGGCCACGGCCACCATGGTCCTGATGAAGTACAGCACCGAGTTGAAGTACGGGTTCATGGAGACCGACAAGCAGGGGCGCCTCACCGAGTGGAAGGAGAAGCCCACCATCTCCGGGTACATCAACGTGGGCTGCTATGTCATGGAAAGAAGCTTCCTCCGCTTCATAACGCCGGGGAGGGTCTACGAGATGAACGACGCTTTCAACGACGCCAAGGCCGCGGGGGCGAGGCTCTACGCGGTGAAGGTCGACGGGAAGTTCACCGACATAGGTGACAGGCGGTCCTTCAGGGAAGCCAACGAGCTCTACACCAGGGACCTCGAGGACGGGGGCGACGCCGGACGAAGCTAGTCGTGTTCGAAGACGATCACCTCGGGGGCTTCGGCCCCTTGACCCGGATTAGACACGCTGGGCTCCTGCGCTGGGGGACCAAGACCGTCGCGGAGGCCCTAGCCGAAGCCGTCCCCGAAGCCAAGGGCGTCGTCCTCTGGGGGAGGCCAGAGCTCGCAGCGGTCTCGAAGGACAGCGGAGGCGGCCAGTACAACGAGAAAGCCTACGGGCGGACTATGTTCGTGAACGCGAGGGCGAGGCCCAGCCCGGGATTCCTCTCCGGTGCATACGAGGGCGGCCCGTTCGCCGTTGTCTCACGGGGAGAACTGGTGGCTGCGATGCTTGACAGCGTCTGGTTCAAGCCCGGGGTAATCGCAGAGAGCGCCGTGGCCAGCATCGCGAGGAAGGTCAGGCGCGTGGCCCCTCCCCAGGCTTCCCTCTTCGCAGGGTACTGGGACATGGTGGCCAGCAACGGCCTCGCCATTGCGGAGCAGGCGAAGCGGTTCGAAGAGGCACTCCCGCTCCCCCGAGCGGTCGCGACGATGGGTCCAGCTTCCAACCTGATGGTCGCGGAGGGGGCGGAGATCGAGGCTAACGTGACCCTGGACGCCAGGCTTGGGCCGATAGTCATCGAAGGCGGCGCCTCGGTGGAGAGCTTCAGCAGGTTGATGGGGCCCTGCTATCTGGGGCGCAGGGTGAAGGTCCACTCGGCGCTGATCGGAGGGGGGACGTCCATCTTCGACTCGTGCAAGGTCGGAGGGGAGGTCGAGAACTCCATTCTGATGCCGTACACCAACAAGGCTCACCACGGATACGTCGGCGACGCCTACGTCGGGTCGTGGGTCAACCTAGGTGCCGGTTGCAATTTCAGCAACCTGAAGAACACCTACGGCGTGGTAAGGCCGGTCGTCGGGGGGGAAAAGTTAGACAGCGGCATGGTGAAGCTGGGCCCCGCCGTTGGCGACATGGCCAAGTTGTCGATAGGGTCCCTGGTCTACGCAGGGCGGTGGGTGGGGATCGGGTCCTTCGTGTCCGGGGTCGTCCAGTCAGATGTCCCTAGCTTCGTCTACTACGACGGAGCTACAGGGGGGATGGTCGAACTGGAGCTCGAGGCTGTCCTCGAGACCCAGAGGCGGATGATGGAAAGGCGCGGACTGAGCCTGGGGAGGGGCGAGGAGGGGCTGGTCCGCAGAGCCTACGCAGCCACGGCCGCCGAGCGCAGGAGCGCTGGCGCACGCAAGGGGAAGATAGGGCGGCAGGGCGCGCCCCTCCGGGACTGAGAAACGTTAATCATCGATGCAGGGGGAGGCGCGGAGACCTTGAAGGACCAGCTCGGCCGGCCGCTCATATCCAAGGTGGACCGGTCCGACGTGTACTCTTCGTACGCCGAGTGGCCGGAGCTGGCTGCAAGGGGGTACTCCTCAGCAGCCTACACGCCGAGGAGAGAACACCGGAGGCTGGCGATTATCGGGATGGGTGGGTCCGCTTCGGCCGGGGACCTGATTTCCGGGTGGCTCGCCGCCAGGGGCGGGCCAGAGACTGTCGTCTACAAGGGATCCCTTCCGGAAATGGACATGAGGGACACCCTCGCCGTAGCTTGCAGCGCGTCGGGGGGGACTCTGGAGACCATCCAGATGACCGCGAAGGCACTGGCAAACGGTGCGGAGGTGGTCGGGGTCTCCAGCGGGGGGGAGCTTATGCGGGAGGTGGAACGCGCAGGGATGACGTACATACGGATCCCCGAGGCCAAGGCTCCGCGCTACATGCTCCCTTACATGCTCTTCGCCTGCGTCGGCGTGGTCGAAGCCGCGTTCATGTCGTCGTCCGGCACCGAAGCGGACGGGGCAATCGAAGCGCTCAGGCGGGTCTGGGCCACGGCAAGGGCAGAGGTCCCGCCCCCCCGGAACTCCCAGAAGGCCCTCGCCCTCAAGCTCTGGAAGCATGTCCCAAAGGTGTACGGAACAAGGGTGACCCGAGGCGTGGGGGTGAGGTTCTGCAACGCCGTGAACGAGAACGCCAAGGCCAACGCCTTCTTCGAAGAGGCACCCGAGGCTATGCACAACGACGTCGAGACGTGGGAGGTACCTCACCCTGATTTCGTGCCTCTGATACTGAAATCCAAGGCTGACGATCCGGTTCTTACGGCGAGGCTAGGCTGGTTTGCATCAGCCCTTCGTAAGAAGGGAGCCTTCCCGCTCATCGTCGAGGGGGAGGGACGGACCCCGCTGGCGGAGCTGGCATCAATGGCCTACAGACTGGACATGGTCTCCTATTACATGGCGATGGCGAGGAGGGTAGACCCCCTCCCCACTAAGCTCCTGACCTCACTCAGGCACAGGCTCGGTTCAAGCTAGGCTGCACTACTTTATTCCGACGAGCTGGGCGAGCTCCTTCCTAGACGTCGCGCCCAGGACCTGGGCCGCAACCTCCGGGGAGACATCGTTGACGTAGATCCCTCCCCCGAGCTCGAGGCCGGTCCACCGCTCCCTCTTGGGGTAGACCTCGATGTGCCAGTGTATCTGCTTCGTCGTCTTCTTCTCGGACGAGCTGTGGAAGACCATGGTGAAGCTAGGCGAATCGAGGGCCTTGGCCAGCCCTCCGAGGGTGGACCTGAGCATGAGGGCGAGGTCCATCATCTCCTTCTGCGAGAGCTTCAAGAGGCTCGTCATGTGCCGCTTCGGATACACCCAGAATTCAAAGGGGTGGGTCGAGACCCAGGGGGCGAATGCGAGGAAGAAGTCTGTGGCGAGGATCTGCCTTGGCCCTCCCGTCTCAGTCCCCACCACCTGGCACATGGGGCACACGCCGAGGTCGTTGAGCGACGTCTGGACTGTCTCGGCTTCTACCTCCACAGTGGGTGGGACCCGCGGGGTCGTGACAAGCTGTATGCTAGGATGGACCGCGGTGGGGGCCCCATCCTTCTCGCTGTTGATGTAGACGAGGACATAACTGACCCCTTTCTGCGAGTAGAGCCAGCGGACCTTGTCCTGGAGGGAGGCGAGTATGTTGGTCCACTGTTCCGTGTCTATCTTCGAGAAAGGCTGGTCGTGCCTCGGGGTGGCTACCAAGACGTAGTGGTAACCTGTGGCTGGCTCGCTGTAGTGGGGGGACTCTCCAAAGGAGGGGGGAGCCCCCTGCGTCACCAGAGGGGCCTTCGCAGGAAATATCCTGACAGACCAGTTCTTCACCACGTCCCCCTCCGAGTCCGTCTGCTTCAGCAAAGTGTCTCCCCGCTTCACCAGCACAAGGTCCGCTGGGGGCGTCATCTCCTCGTTCCCTGCGCAGTAGTTGCACTTCTCCACCTTCTGGGGGATGACCTGGCCGAGGCGCACCCCTCTGTCCGGGAGGATGATCGAGAGCCTCTCGGTGAAGTAGTCCTTGCGAATCTCCACCATGGGCGCTCCGCGCTGGAGGGGCGGTATTAGCGTTTGGGTGCCCTGCTGCGAAAAGATGAAATGCACTCTCCGGCCGCGGTCGGCGCAGGCCTTGAAGTTCGGTTATGTGTTGCTTGACGGATGCGGTGACAGGCCTGTCCCTCGGCTCAACTACACCACCCCCTTGGAGGCGGCCTACACGCCTAACCTCGACATCATCGCGGCGAGATCGAGGCTCGGCTCTGTCACCACCGTAGGGAAGGGGATCGCCCCGGAGTCGGACATCGCGGTGTTCAACATGCTGGGTTACTCCTTCGGCAAAGGCTACCCTGGGAGGGGGGTCGTCGAGGCTGTCGGGGCGGGGCTGGAGGTCCGAGACGGCGACCTGGCCTTCAGGGCGAACTTCGCGTCAGCCAGAGGGAAGAGAATCGTCGACCGCAGAGCTGGGAGGAACCTCACGCAGGAGGAAGGGGGACGCCTCGCAGAGGAAGTCGGCAAGATATCCCTGAAAGGGGCGACCGTATTCTTCAAGACGACCGTTTCATACAGGGGGGTACTGGTGATAAGGGCGGGGCGGCCCCTGTCCGCGGCGGTTTCTAACACCGACCCTGCGTACGTCCGCATCGGCGGGTTCGGGGCGGCGAAGGAGGTCACGGGGGCGGACGAGGTGATGCGCTGCGTCCCTGAGGCAGGGACGGCCGCCGCCGCCCTGGCCGCCGAACTTGTGAACGAGTTCACCGCGAAGGTGCAGAAGATATTGGAGAAGAGCGAGGTCAACAGAGACCGGGTGGCCGCCGGGAAGCTCCCGGCCAACTGCGTCCTCCTCCGTGACGCAGGAGACCACCTCCCTGTCCTCCCCTCCTTCGAGGAGAGGCACGGCCTGAAGGGGACGGCCCTGGTCGAGTACCCGGCAGAGGTCGGGATAGCGAAGCTCCTGGGGATGGGGATGGTCCCCATCGCAGACAGGCGGGACGTCAAGGAGAAGGCGTCCAAGTTCCTGTCCGAGGTCAGGGAGGGGACCGTGGTATACGTCCACATCAAGGGTCCGGACGAGTTCGGGCACGACGGAGACGCCCAAGGGAAGAGGCGGAGCATCGAGTCCATCGACAGGGACTTCTTCTCTGCGGTCAAGGGGATGACTGACGACGTCAGGCTCGGGGTATCCTGCGACCACGCGACCCCCTGCACCATCAAGATGCACTCGGACGACCCCGTCCCACTGCTGGTCACCGGACCGAAGGGGGACGGCAAGAGGTTCACCGAAGCGAACGCCAAGCTCGGCTCCCTGGGGCACCGGCTAGGGAAGGACGTCCTGGACCTCGTCACCGAAACGCCTGTCAGACAGAATGGGCTTTCAGGTTCCTGACCGCTTCGACAGCAACGTCTATTGCATCATCCACCCCCGCGTGGACCCTGAAAGCGTCGGTGACCCTGTTGGCCACGACGGCGAGGACTGCCCCCGTCTTAAGGCCGAACAGCCTCCCGAGGGTGAAGATGGCCGACGCCTCCATCTCGAAGCAAAGGACCCTGGCTGCGGCGAGCTCCTGCACCACCTGCGCGCTCTCCCTCGGGACGTATCCACCGAAAGACGGCCGTCCCTGGCCGGTGTAGAATGAGTCCGTCGAGGCGGTGATCCCCACGACCGCCCTTTTCCTTAGGGCGGCGGCGGCCTCGGAGAGCGCCAGTGTCACCACCGGGGTCGCAGCTGCCGGGTATCCACTGACGACGTACTGTGGGGTTGTCCCATCCATGCGGACCGCAGCGTCTGCGACCACCAATGACCCGACTTCTATCCCCCGCTGTATCGACCCGCAGGTCCCCACCCTGATCATCACCTCGACACCGAGGCGGGCCAGCTCCTCCACGGCGATTGCCGCAGACGGCGCCCCGATACCAGTGCTCAAGACGATTACCCTCTCCCCTCCTGCCATCCCGCTGTACGCGACGTACTCCCTGTTTGAACCGAGGGCCCTCGCCCCCTCGAGCCTTTCCGCGATCAGCGGGACTCTGCCAGGGTCCCCCGGGAGGAGCGCCACGCGCCCAACGTCCGACTTCGCCAACCTGATGTGGTAGGGCCGCCCTTCTTCGTCCCTCGGTTCGCGCGCCACCCTACGCTCCACCCCCACGACTCCTTCCGCCCGTGCCTTTTAACGAATCCAGACCCTCTAGCTCGGCGGCGAGTAGCAGCTCCGGCATCTGGGTTCATACATCTCCTTCCCCCCGACCGCGATCAGGGGCGAGTCGCTGGGGGCAGGCTTCCCCGCGATCAGGCGCTGGGTCCTTGTAGCTTCCCTGCCGCATACCACGCAGATGGCGCTGAGATACTTCACTGCGTCTGCCCTGGCAGCCAGCTCCATGGTGGTCGGGAACGGCTCAGCCCTGAAGTTGAGGTTCAAGCCGCAGGCTATCACCCTCTTCGTACTTGCGAGCCTGTCGAGGAGCCCAACGATGGAGTGGGGGAAGAAGTTCACTTCATCCACGCCTATGGCGTCGAGCGCGCCCGACTCCGCAAGCTCCCCTATCCTCCTGACCCCTTCATCCGTCGACGCTACCGAGTAGGCGTCGTAGCGGAGCCCATTGTGAGTCACGACCTCCTTCTCGCTGTACCTCCTGTCGAAGTCGACCTTGAATATCCCCCCTTTCTTCTTCGCGTAGACTTCCCGCTCGACCAGCCTGATTAGCTCCGAAGTCTTCCCCGAGAACATGGGGCCGATAATCACTTCCAGGGTCACTCTCCTCGCGGCCGCTCCTGCGCCGATTTATCGTTTCCTCCGGGCGTCCTCCATCGGTGGCGGATGTGCCGGCGCCATCCCCTCCGCGCCGAGCCTGCCTCGACTTTCGTTGTTTCTTTACGCGCTAGCTGAAGAGGCAGTCCCCGCCTTCGTCTGAGTAAAGCTTCTCCACGTCATGCGCCTTCCTGGCCACGAAGTACGACCCCTGGCCGTTCCGCATCAGGACCGGGGGCCTGGGTTGGCTGTGGAACGGCATGTTCATGACTAGCGAGTACGCCCCCACTTCTCTGAAGACGACGAGCTTGCCGACGCTTGCGCCGCCGAGCTTCGACCTGCTCGATATGGGGAAGACGTCCAACGGGTCGCAGAGCCTCCCTACCAGGGCTACCTTCTGTGGGGACGGCCTCCCGCCAGGGACGACTTCGACCGGATACTCGTGGCGCAGCAGGGCAGAGTCCAAGAGGACGTTGTAACCGGCGTCCACATAGATGTACTTGGTGTCACCGAAGCCTTTGACGTTGACGACGCGTGTCACCAGGACGGTCGACTCAGCGGTAAGAAACCTGCCGCTCTCGGCTACTAGCGTGAACCTGTCACCTATGCTCTCCACGAGGCTGTTCAATTGCGCCACTATCTTCGTCCCGAGGTCCTTTGGCGTCGGGACCTTCTTCCCGTAGGGGACAGGGAGCCCGCCCCCGATGTCCAAGGTGCCTACCCGAAAGTCTCCGAGCTGCTTCCGCGCGCCAAGTATGAACGCTTCGAGCTTCTCTATCGCTTCGGCATAGCAGACAGGGTCTTCTATCTGGCTCCCGAGGTGGAAGTGGAACCCTTCGAATTCGAGCAGCGGCGTCCCTAGTATCTTCTTCAGGACGTAGAGCGCGCTGTCGGGGCTCCCACCGTTGAACTGGAGCCCGAACTTCCCGTGCCCCATAGACCCCCTGAGCTCGGCGTGGACGTGGACCTCGGGGTTCACCCTGATCATCGTCTTGACTTTGATGTTCGCCCT
Organism: archaeon; assembly: GCA_021800855.1. Lineage (GTDB taxonomy): Archaea > Thermoproteota > Nitrososphaeria > Nitrososphaerales > Gagatemarchaeaceae > UBA183. Next base: position 14,895 of record JAJYYP010000010.1, read on the forward strand.
CGCGGCGGCATCTGCGAGGTTCACCAGTCCGTTGTAGCTGGCTACAACTACCTTCCGCACCCCCGCCTTCAGCACCTGTTCGTACTCTGACGCGGTCTCAGTGATGCTCGTGTACATCACGTTCTCCGCGGAACCCCCTGACTTCAGGACGAATGTCAGCTCACTGGGGGCGGTGAGGTCGAAAAGTATCCCCTCGTTCGCGAATACCTTGATCACAGACGGATTGAAATTCGCCTTCACCGAGTACGCGACCCGGAAGACTCCTATGTATTCGCTGAATCCCTGTTCCATCTCGGACACCTTCTTCCTCAGAGTCGCTTCGTCCACAAGGAAGTACGGCGTCCCGTGCTTTTCTGCTAGGCTGTACAAGTCCGAATCGGAGAACCTCGGCGCCGCATCACCCGTGCGTGTCACAGGCTGCGTGCGAGTGTCGACCAACTTTTTGTTGAACAACACGGCCGAGAATTTTATCTTATAAGATTATCTCCGTTCGCAAAATGATTTTTGCGCCGCTCGCGTCGAGAGCTGTCGTCGCGTGCCCTGGCCGGCGCCGACCCGAGACGTCGGGACTCGAGATCCCGACGCGTCCCACGGAGGCTGGCCGCGGCCTTCAGTCCTCCATTCCCGCCCGCCGCTGCGAGCTGACGCAGGCGACAGCGTTCAAATCTCCCCGCCGTGCGAGTCTGCCGTGCGGCGCTACTGGGTGTACCTGCTGAGGTGCTCCGACGGGTCACTCTACGCCGGCTGCACCGCCGACCTGCGGAGGCGCATAGCTCTCCACAACGCGGGGAAAGGGTCGAAGTACACCAGGTCCAGGGTCCCCGTCGCCCTCGTCTACTCAGAGGCTGCAGACAGCCTGTCGGGTGCGCTCAAGCGCGAAGCAGAGATAAAGAAGATGAGCAGGAGCTCCAAGCTCCTCCTCTGCCTTGGAAAAGCCGCGGGAGAAGGGCACAGCGTGCGCTAGGCTCTCCTGACCTGCTGATGTGCTGTTGCTGTCTCTGTTCTTACTTGCCGACGACTATTTCGATCGAGGAGATGTTCCTTGTCTCTGGACCCTCGCCAACGACTTCGGTGCTGATGCCGATGTCCTTGACCTTGAACTGGCCGTTCCCCAGCCGTTTGGTGACGATCTCGGCTACGTCTACCGCCCTGCTGATAGCCATCCCCCTGGCCTTCACCACCACTTCGCCGGCAGAAGCGAGCTGGATGAGCGCGCTCATGGCGTAGTTCATCACAGGCTTCTGACCAACAAAGATGTGGTTGGTTGGCGCAGACCTTTGGGCTGGCGCGCTTGGGGCCGACGACGCGGTGGCCCGTTCTGGTTCCTTGTGTCCCTCTGACGAGTTTGTGTCGGTTCTCTTCTTTGGCATTTGACTGACCTTGCTCGCCACGGCCCCTTCGCCGCGTATATAACCACATAGGTGCCCGGGGGTCAGTACTCGCTGGTGTCGACAAGGTTCTGTGCGGTCCCAGTCTCGAAATACGTCCGCACGTTGGCCGCCGCGGCCGCTTTCATGGCCGAGAGGTCCTCTCCCAGCGGCGACCCAGACACGTGGAGGGTCCCCGCAAAGTTGGGTAGGTCCCAGGCGGGGGTGTCGAACGTCTCCCTCCCACCCTTGACCCAGAACACGTCAGTGGCGAACCTGCTTCCTGGACGTTCCTTCAGCCACCTGACCAGACCGTCTTCGTTGACGCACTCCCCTCTACCGACGTTGACGACTATCACCGACTCCTTGGCGGCCATGAGTAGATCGTAAGTGAGGATGCCTCTGGTCTTCTTTGTTAGCGGGAGCGCCATCACGATGGCGTCGGCTCCCTTCATCTTCTCTCCAAGGGACGCGACCGGGGCTCTCTCGTCGAATACTCCGAGGTCCCTGAACGACCTCGACACGCCGACCGTCCTCATCCCGAGGGACTTCGCCAGCCTTGCCACCCCCGACCCAATCGACCCTGCTCCTACCACGACCAGTGTCTTATTGCGGAGCTTGTACGGCGTCGTCCTCTGGTTCCTGACATGAATCCCCTTCGCAGCGCCGAGGAGGAGTCCCCATGCGTGCTCGGCCACAGCCTCGGTGAACGCGCCTGCGTTGGAAAAGAGCTTCACCCCGGTCGGCAAGGCTGAGAAGTCCAAGGCATCGACCCCGGCCGACATGGCCTGTATCATCTCCAGGCCTTTCATTTTCCCGAGGAGCCCGGAGGGGATGCGATGCGGCCAGCAGATCAGTGCCTGGCACCGCGCGAGGGTGGCGTCATCGGCAGGGCCTTCTATCACCTCGAATCCCTCAAGGGCAGCCCTCGCCTTCGATGGGAGGGAGTCTGTGACGTAAACTGCGACCCTGCTCGACATCGGCGCTCTGATTACGTCAGCGCCTTGATAGGTATGTCCTGGGTGTTCCCGTTGGGGAGGGACCTCCTGATGGATATCGGAAGGGCGTCCGCTTCTAGCTCGAGCATCGCCGTCTCTATCGGTCCCCTGTACCCGCCTTCCAGGGAGACGAACGCGGGTGCGCCCATTGCCAACTGGAGCGACCTGGCTCCGATGATTCTCGCCCTCTCGAATCTGGTGAGCTTCGGCGGGCCTATCTTGATTTCGAAGTCGGCCAAGGCGGCATGTCTCGTCTTTTTCACAGTCTTTGCAGGGGGCATCTATGGTACCAGGAGTTGTTCTCGCCCTTTTTGGTCGGAACATAAGTCTTTCCTGCCTGCCTCCGGCGGGGGACCGAAGACAAATCTACCCCCCGAAGAAGGCTGTCCGCATGGCCGTCGAGGCGCCGCCGGCAGGTTCAGTTTCCAGGCTGGTATGCGCGGTTTCGGTTGGTGGGAAGGGCGGGGGGCGGATAGCCATGTACCGTCACCTCGCGCCGCTAACAGTCAACGCCGTCGCGAGGAGCCTCCCGCTATCCAGCAGGGTCACGCTCCAGCCTGCGATGGTCTCCCTGTTCACCCAGCTCAGGATCGGTGTCGAGAAGCCTCGGATGAAGTTCGCCAGGGGGGATGTCGCTTTCCTCCCGTCGGGGGGGCTAATCTGCGTCTTCCTAGGGGAGGCGAAGAGCGACAGGCCTCTGAATCCTATAGGGCAGGTGGAGTCTGGCGTGGAGCTCTTCGACGCTTTGAAGTCTGGGGACGTCGTTAACCTGAGCGCGCCGGTGTAGTCAAACTTTAGCCCAGACCCCGTGGCCACTGAACCCGCCGGCCCTCTTGAGAGACCCTTTTGCTTCGAGGTCCCTGAGCACCACGTTTGCCACGGAAGCGTTCACGCCCAGCGCTCTGGCTGCGGAGTACAGGGTGATCGCCTTCAGCGGTATCAGGCTCTTCAACAGGTCCGCGTCGCTCATCTTCGGGGGAAGGAACGAAAACTGCTTCTTCTGCTGCGGCGCAGATTTTTCCTTCGTCTTCTTCCCCTTCGTCTGCGCGGCGTCCCCCTGAGGGGTCTCCTCGGACCCCTGCGACTTCTCCATCGATGCCATTGACTTCTTCTTGACTCCGCCCAAGGGTCTCGAACGACGACCTCTTTCAATCACAGTTAAGCCTTTCGTGGCGAAAGGCCTGTCTTCGGCGACGCAGGCTGACGGCCAAGCCTCCCCGAGACCCCCCGACGGCGTTCGACAGGGCATAACAGGCCGCCGGGGACCGCCGCGCCCGGTGACGGGGGTCGGGTCACATGACTTCCGCTCCGACCGATACGGAGATTAGTCAATCGTCTCGGGTGGACGGCCGATGCTCTACTCCGCGGTGGCTCGAAGCTACGCCGCCCTCGAGCGGATTACTGGGAGGAACGAGATCACCAATCTGCTGGCCCAGCTCCTGAAGTCGACTCCCTTGGAAGAGCTACCCCCGCTGGTATACTTGACGCAGGGGAAGCTCCGCCCCGACTACGAGGGGGTGGAGCTCGGCCTGGCCGAGAAGCTCGCCCTCAGGGCGCTGGCGAGCGCTTCGGGGTCTGAGCCGGCAAGGGTCTACACGGCCTACGTCAAGCACGGAGACATAGGGGCGGCCGCCGAAGAGCTCCTGACGAACAAAGGGCAGGGGACGCTCTTCAGCGAAGCGCTCACCCTCAAGCGCGTCTACGAGACCCTGCTCAAGGTCGCGCGCCAGGGCGGCTCGGGGTCGGTGGAAGCGAAGCTCCGGGAGCTGGCCTCCCTCCTCAACGACGCCTCTCCACTGGAGGCGAAGTACATCATGAGGACCATCACGGGGGAGCTTAGGCTCGGCGTGGCCGACTACACCGTCCTCGACGCGGCTGCTACAGCGTTCCTTGGGGGGAAGGACGCCAGGCCTATCATAGAGAGGGCGTACAACGTCCACCCCGACCTGGGCTTCGTCGTCGCAAGCGTGGCGTCCAGGGGGCTCGCCGGGGTCGAAGAAGTGAAGGTCGAGGTGGGGGTCCCCATCAGGCCCATGCTCGCGGAGCGGCTGAGCTCCGCCCAGGCGATCATAGAGAAGATGGAGGGGAAAGTAGTGGCGGCCGAGTACAAGCTCGACGGGGAGAGGCTGCAGATACACCGCGACGGGGACGGCGTGAAGCTCTTCTCGAGGAGGCTCGAGGTCGTGACCTCCCACTACCCCGACGCGGTCGACCTCGTGAGGGAGCACGTGGGCGCAAAGAAGGCGATACTCGAGGCGGAGGTGGTGGCCATCGACGAAGACACAGGGGAGTACCTCCCCTTCCAGGAGCTGATGCACCGGAGGAGGAAACACGGCATACAGCAGGCTATGGCCGACTACCCCGTGGCGCTCAACTTCTTCGACATCCTGCTGGCCGGCGCCTCAGACCTGACAGGGAAGCCGTACTCCTTCAGAAGGAGGAAGCTCAGGCAGGTGGTGGAGGAGACCAGCAGGACCAGGCCTGTCCCTTCCCTGTCTACCTCCGACCCACGGGATCTGGAGAAGTTCATGGAGGACGCCATCACCGACGGTTGCGAGGGGCTCGTCGTAAAGGATCCCAACTCCCCGTACAGGGCGGGCGCGAGGGAGTTCGCCTGGATCAAGCTCAAGCGCGAGTACAGGAGCGAGCTGACCGACACCTTGGACCTGGTCGTTATAGGCGCCTTCCATGGCAGGGGGAGGAGGGCGGGGTCATTCGGGACCTTCCTCCTGGGGACGTATGACAGCGCGAGAGGCGTGTTCACCAGCGTCGCCAAGGTGGGGACCGGTTTCTCGGACGAAGACCTTGCGAAGTTCCCCCGCCTGTTGAAGCCGTACGAAAGCCACGTCAGGCCCCCTGGGGTCGAGTCGAAGATGGTCCCAGACGTCTGGTTCAGGCCCCACCTGGTGATAGAGGTGATCGCCGCCGAGCTGACCTTGTCACCCATCCACACCGCAGCGACGGGGCGGATAAGGCCCGAGTCAGGCATCTCTCTCCGCTTCCCCAAGTTCACCGGGAAGATCAGGGACGACAAGCGCCCCGAGGACTCGACCACGGTGGACGAGATAGTGGGGATGTATCAGAGGCAGGTCAAACGCGTCGACTGACCTTGCTTCTCCGTGGGCGGGACCGCAGCCTCGGCCTCCGGAGCGTCTCAAGCCGCCGCAAGGCAACGGGGAATAGCTCCTCGGTGCGAGCCTTGAGCGAGGGAGTCCCGCCCATGGACCACGTGGTCGACCCCCTCTCAGCGAGGGACCCTGGTAGTAGATGTGGTCGTCGGGGGCGACATCGCGCAGGGCCGGATGGTCTTTGGACGGGAAAGTGAACCCGGAGTAGGGGAGGAGGTACGCGTCCTTCCCCAGCAAGACGATCCCCGGACGTAGGCGTCCGTGCCCCCCTCGTCGTATCTGACTATCTCCGTGGTCATCGTCAGCCCACCCCCGCGCGGGAAGGCGTGCAGGTAGTACAGGTACCTCTTCCCCCCCGAGCTGACGTAGACGTCCTCGGCCAGCAGTCCGCCGACGTGGAGGATCAGCGCACGGGGAGGCTCGCGGGAAAACTGAGGGCACCCGGCACCGGAGGCGTTCGGAGCCTTCGGCCCCTGGGTGCGCAGCGCCCGGCGGCGCGCTCACCGCGGAGTCCCGAAAGACCTGTCCCCGGCGTCCCCGAGCCCTGGGACTATGTACCCTCGCTCGTCCAGGCCCGGGTCGATCGCGCAGGTATAGAACTCCGCGCGCGGGAACGCCTTCGCGACGTAGCTGATGCCTGTCATCGTGGATATCACCGAGAAGAAGGCGAGCCTCTTCGGCCTCCCATGCTCCATCACCCTCTTCGCCACCTCCAGCAGCGTGTGCCCTGTCGCGAGCATCGGGTCTGCTATCACAACCACGTCGTCCTTCATTATCCGAGGGATCTTGGCGTACGTCACTTCGATGGGGAAGTCGGGGGGCCCTCCCCTCCACGCGCTGATGACCCCGGCCCTCGCCATCGGGAAGTTCTTGTACATCCCCTCTACGAACGGGATGGCCGCTCTGAGCACGAGGACTATCACTATCTTGTCGTCCCCCTTCACCTTCCCCCCGCTCGTCCTCCCGAGGGGGGTCTCCACCGTAGAAGCCTCGGTGTCCAGTGTCCGAAGGAACTCGTACGCCATCAGCCGACCCAGCCTGTAAATCGCCTTCCTGAATGCGACCTGGTTGGTCCGCTTGTCGCGGGCGAGCGTAAGCTGCTCCGTCACCATAGGGTGGCTCACTATCGTGACCCGCGGTTTCACGGCGACTATCCGTTCGACGGGGGAGCCAGAGTATTTATGTGAGAGGCGAGGCGTGCAAGATTCCACGTTGAAGCTCGCGAGGGTGCTGCTCGTGGTCGCAATCTTGGCGGCTTCCGCCATCCAGACAGCTCCGGCCCACGCACAGTCGTGCACGACGAAGAGCGGCTACTACGTCGCTTCGCTCGACGCGAGCATCGACCCCGGGGCGGCTAGCTTCCTCGCATCTACTGTGAGCAACGCCGAGTCCGCATGCGCAGCGAACGTCGTTTTCGTCCTCCAGACGAACGGCGGCGACAGCGCGAGCATGGAGTCCATGGTCACCACCATCGAGGGGTACCAGCAATGGGGTGGGAACTTCATCACCCTTGTGGCCCCCGAGGGGGCGTACGTCTTCTCCGCAGGTTCATACATAGCGGAGTCGTCGAATCAGATTTACATGGAACCGGGGACCACCATCGGGTCGGCCACCCCGATTGTGTCCGGCATCCCTACCGGCGAGGAGAACACCACCATGACCAAAGAGATAAACGCCTTCTCCTCATACATGACGACGCTCACGCTGGCTCATGGCAGGAACGCGACAGCCACCGCCCTGATGGTCACGAAGGGGTTCTCCTATCCATATGACGCGGCCCTGAGGGAGCACGTCGTGAACGGGGTGGTCAACTCAACCACCGTGGCCGGGGCCCTCGCAGACCTGGGCGTCCCCGCGTCCGCGCAGGTCAACACTCCTGGGGTCAGGTCGACTTTGATCTCTGTCCTGAGCAACCCCGACGTCTCCGGGCTCCTCTTCCTCCTCGGGGTCTTCGCAGTCCTGGTGGACATCTACCACCCGACCCTAGTCCTTTCCGCGGTGGGGGTCGCCGTCGTAGCCGCGGCGCTGTTCGGCCTAGGTGTCTTCGGCGCGTCCCCCCTGGCCGTGATACTGATGATAGTGGGGGCTGCCTTCATCTTCTTGGAGGTGAAGATCCAGCACGGGGTCAGCGCCATAATAGGCGTGGCCATCTTCATACTCGGTTTCGTCCTGATCTATCAGTTCCCGCCTGCCCCCGCAGGGGACCTCCCAGCAGCCAACTTCTCCTCGATCCCTGAAACCACATATGGGCTGCTCGTCGCCCTGGGGGCTGCCGTGGTCATCGGGAGCCTCTACCTCAGGTCGATCCGCGACGCGCTGAGGAAGCGGCCGAAAGTCAACGACCCGTCGTCGCTGATAGGGCGGGAAGGGACTATGGAGTCCGGCCTCAAGTCAGGGGGGAAGGGGATCGCCAACGTTGCGTCCGAAGAGTGGACCGTCACCTCGGACCAGGACCTGGCGCAGGGGGACCAGGTAAGAGTTAAAGGGGTACATGGGAACACGCTGACGGTGGAGCGAGCGGTGAGTTGAGCATCCTTGAGCCGGCTTCGCTCGCCATAAGCACCGGGGCGATAATCAACTATGTGGTCTACATCATCGTCGCCATAATCGTGATCGGGTTCATCGGGTCGACTGTCAAGATCATCAGGGAGTACGAGCGTCTCGTCGTCTTCAGGCTCGGGAGGCTCATCGGGGCCAGGGGCCCCGGGGTCGTCCTTGTGTTCCCGTTCATCAACCGCGTGAACAAGGTCGACCTCAGGGAGAGGTACCTCGAAGTGCCGCACCAGACTTGCATCACAAGGGACAACGCCCCCGTAGACATTGATTTCCTCATCTACAACAAGGTTACCGAGGCGACCCAGAGCATAGTCCAGGTCCAGAACTTCGAGGGGGCTTCCATAGGCATAGCGACCACCACACTCAGGGCGGTCGTCGGCGACATCCCGCTGGACGAGCTCCTCGCGAAGAGGGAGGAGATCAACCAGATTCTCAGGACCAAGCTCGATGAGGTCACTGAGAGGTGGGGGATCAAGGTGACAAACGTGGAGATACGCGAGATCACCCCTCCGAAGGACGTGCAGGAGGCGATGGTGCGACAGATGTCGGCCGAGAGGACCAGGAGGGCCACCGTAACCGAGGCCGACGGCAAGAGGGAGGCGTCGATCCTGGTGGCGGAGGGGGAGAAGAAGTCCAACATCCTCCGGGCTGAAGGAGATAAGCAGGCCCAGATACTCAGGGCGGAAGGTTACGCAGGAGCGCTGAGCCAGATATTCGGCGCCGCCAAGGGGATAGACTCGAAGACGATGGTCCTCCAGTACCTGGACACGCTGAAGGCCCTGGGGGCGTCGCCGTCGACCAAATACATATTCCCCATGGAGTTCACCGGGCTCCTGACAAACCTTCGAGACCAGGTCAAGCAGTCCCAGTCCGACGCGCTAGAAAGGTAAACGGGACCACCCGACCCCCGTCCTATCGCGGGCTCCGTCCAAGAGCGCGCTGGCCGTCTAGGCTCACATCACGAATTAATTGCACTCGATCCTTCACCAAAGCGAAAAAGTTCTAGGCAACGGTCCAAAATGCTGCTCCAGTTTTAAATCCAGTGTCTCCGAGGGGTTGAGGCGAGCGGGTCAAGTGTCGGGACAAGAAGGCGAGATTCAAGCAAGGCGGCGGACGGTAGTTGTGCTGCAGGACGAAATGAGGCGCGTCTTGGATGCGACCCGGGTGCTCCTCGAAGAGTTCAACGCGCTGACCGCGGGGGAGAAGGGGCAGGTGGACGCCTCCATGGAGAAGGTGAAGAGGGCGGAGGAGGACGTGATGACGCTGAGGACCGCGCTGATCCGCGAGCTATCCCAGGTAGGGACGCTTCTGGTCAACAGGGAGGACATCATGCGCGGGGCGTTCGCCGTCGAAGACATCTTCGGCCACATCAACGGGGTCGCCTTCAAGATGTCCCAGCTGCAGAAGGCGTCGGCGAAGAACAAGAAGTACAGGGACAGCATAGTGGAGCTCCTCGGCCTTCTGATCGACGGGGTCTCTAAGCTCAACGAGAGCATCAGGGCCCTGTCCCTGAACACTGACCAGGCCATACAGATGGCGGCCCAGGTGCAGCAGATAGAGAACTCGATAGACGGCAGGTACCGCGAGGGGATCGCCATGGTGATGAGGACTGCGACCAACGTCAAGGAACTGATCACGCTCAAGGACCTGCTCGAATCGATTGAGAACTGCGCAGATGTGATGCTGGTGGCCGCCAACGCCAGCACGATCCTCGCGCTGGGGATGTAGGCCGTGCCGAGAGCTCGAGCCAAGGGCAGGCTCTTCGAGAACAGGATAGTCGTATGGGACGTTGAGGACTCTAGGCGGCTCTTCAAGGATGGGTACTACGGAAAGCCCCTCGGGATACCGAAGCCGAAGGACTTCGAGTTCGATGCCCCGCTGATCCTGGACCTCATGGAGGCCTACTACCTCGCGACTCGTAAGGTGATCGAAGTCGAGGACAGGGGAGGGGAGGCGCTCACCCCGAGCAGGCTCCATAAGGTCTGCGAGGCGTCCTACCCTGAGTTCGCCGAGAAGTTCCTGGTCTACCGGAAGCTCAGGGAGAGGGGGTATGTCGTGACCCCGGGGATAAAGTTCGGCTCCGACTTCGCCGTATACGAGCACGGCCCCGGAATTGACCACGCCCCGTACATAGTCCAGGTGATGCCCCCGGGCTCGAAGATGACCGCCACTTCGATGGTCAGGTCTGGGAGGCTGGCCACAACGGTGCGCAAGCAGTTCATCATAGCGATACCCGACGTGGAGAAGAAGTCCATAGAGTTCCTCCGCTACGACTGGTGGCGCGCCTAGGGGGCTGGCATGACCCCGGCCGCTGTTTCGTTCCGCATCGGAAGCGCCCGGGTGACGTCGTTCAACGTAGGCGACCTCAGCCTCAGGCTGGACGAGGTATTCGCCCCAGGCTCCGCCGACGCCCGCTACTTCGGCGGACGGGACATGACCGCCCCCCAGGACTTCCCTACGAAATCGTTCCTCGTCGCTTCAGGCCCGCTGACTGTCGTGGTCGACCCCAGCGACTACGGTAGGCTCCTCTCCCCTGACCACTTCAAGGCGAGGGCGGTTCACGTCAGCCCTCCCACGCTGGAGGCGCAGCTCGCGGCTGCAGGGGTGGCGCCAGAGTCAGTGACGCACGTGGTGGTGACGCACCTCCACTTCGACCACTACGCTGGCGTCACGAAGGGGGGCGCCCTCGCCTTCCCCTCGGCAAGGTACATCATCCCCGCCAAGGACTGGGAGACGCCTGAGATGGCGGAGGCCAGGGACAGGGGGGACGCGGACGTCGCGCAGACCCTGCGCGTCGTGGAGGCGGCTGGGAGACTTGAGCCCCTCGACGGGCAACTCGACCTCGGAAGCGGCCTGACCGTCGAGCCCTTCCCTGGCGAGACACCGGGGCACCTGGTCGTGGGCATCCGGTCCGGCCCCGAGTCGTGCTACCTCGTAGGGGACCTCTACCACCTGGCCGAGGAGGTGGAGCACCCCGAGCTCGCCGCCGTTTGGGCGGACGCGGGGGCGCTGGCAGCAAGCAGGCGGAGGTTCTCCGAGCGGGCTGCGGCTGAGCGGGCCCTGGTCATCCCTGGCCACCTCCCTGCGGGGAGAATCAGCTTCAAGGGCTCATCCCCGACGTGGACCGAAGAGTCTGCGTAGACGCAAGCATATAGAACTGACACTCGGGGGCCGGCCGTGGACCTGATTGGAGAGGATTCGTATCTGCTGGTGTACAGGGACAGAAGGAGGCGCTGGCTGGTCAGGCCCAGGGACACCCCGAAGCTCCACACCCACCTGGGGATACTCGACGTCTCCTCACTCATCGGGAGGGAGTACGGGACAAGGGTAACGACGACCCTGGGGGACGAGCTGACCATCCTGAAGCCCACCATAGAGGACATGGTGATGAAGCTCTCCAGAAAGACACAGGTGATCTACCCCAAGGATCTGGGCCTCATGGTCGTCAAGTTGGGGGTGCACTCGGGGTCGAAGGTGATAGAGACGGGGACAGGGAGCGGCGCCACCACGGCCCTGATGGCCTACCTAGTCCAGCCCGGCGGGATGGTCTACACCTACGACCTGAACCCCGAGTTCCAGGGGGTGGCAAAGAAGAACATCGAGAAGCTGGGGCTCTCTCCCTACGTCACTTTCAGGGCGGGGGACTCGCGCCTGGGGTTCGAGGAGGGGGACTTCGACGCAGGCATACTCGACGTGGGGGACCCATGGGAGGTGGTGCACAGCATGAAGCTGGCCCTCAAGCCCTCTGCCTCCATGGCCGCAGTGACCCCGACGACCAACCAGGCGGAGAAGCTGGTGGCCAAGATGAAGGAGGAAGGTTTCGTCGCCATCGAAACGATGGAGATACTCCTGCGCCACCTCGAGGCGAGGGTAGGGATGACCAGGCCCTCGAACATAATGGTCGGCCACACGGCCTACCTGACCTTCGGGCGGTCTGCCCAGCCGGCGGCTTCATCATAGCGGCATCATGGCGAGCGGGAGCAACGGT
>JAJYYP010000055.1 GCA_021800855.1 archaeon
GTTCTTCCTCTTTCAACGAAAGTTATTATCGTAAGACAGGGCCCCGGCCCGGGTTGACCAAAGTCCTGGTAGTGAACAACTACCCGACGGAAGGGCGCGCCGGCGCTCTAGAGAAGTGCTTCGAGACGAACGGGGCGACTGTGACCACCGTCGATTGGCACGAGTCCTCCGCCGCCAAGTTCGACTCGTTCGACGGGGTGGTCCTCAGCGGCTCCCCTGAGATGATGACTGACACCAGGACCAGGGCCCAGTTCAAGGTCGAGGCCCAGGCCATCTTGGAGTCGCGCACGCCCATACTAGGGATCTGCTTCGGACACCAGCTCATGGCTCACGCCTACGGCGCGGAGGTCGTCAGGGACAAGAAGCACGTCCTCGAGATGGTCAACACCACGGTCTTACGGGACGACCCGCTCTTCGGGGGCCTCTCCCGGTCGCTCAAGCTCTTCGAGTCCAGGTACGAGGTGGTCAGGAAGGTCCCGGAGGGGTTCGTCCTCTTGGCCAGGAGCGACACCAGTAACGTCGCCGCCATGAAGCACAGGGCCCGCACCCTCTACGGGGTGCAGTTCCACCCGGAGCGGTTCACCCCTGCCAATCCTGACGGGGACAAGGTCGTGGCCAACTTCATAGGGCTCCTGAAGTAGGTGGAATGGATGGTTGTAGAGAAGGTCGTCTTCCACAAGCAGGTCATAGACAGCCTCTTCAGCTACTCTGCCATGGCCTACCCCAACGAAGGGATACTCCTCCTCAGAGGGAAGTCGAAGAAGGGGGTGGTGGAGGTGACGGGGGTCGTAATCCCTCCCCTCGCCAGCCATGGGGCCTCGTTCTCTTCTTTCAGCTGGTGGATGCTCCCTGTCGACTTCTCTTACCTGGGGGTCGCGCACTCTCACCCATCCGGGAACTACAACCCGTCCCACCAAGACCTGCTACATGCCAGCGGCAAGCTCATGGTGATAATGGGGTACCCCTTCGCCACTGTAGACAACCTCGGCGTCTACGACCACAACGGGAACAGGATTCCGTTCGAAGTGAAGTAAGGGGGTGCCAGAGCCTGCTCCCACGGGATTAACCGCAGCAGGGGGTAGCGGGACACGCTGCAAGTCGCGTTAAGGCTTATATGGTCTGGGCCGCAGGTCCTTACGCATGTCTCAGTATACTAAAGGTCAGAGTTGGGGTGCCTTGAAGAAGGCCTGGCGCGGGTACAAGGTCGCGAAAGTTCAGAAGAACACCGAAGACATGAAGAAGTATGCCGAGCGCATCAGGACCCTTCAGGGCGAGCTTGGCCTCGTAAAGGCTAAGTTCCCTGAGCTGGGCCTCAGCTAGGCGTAGACCCTCTCACAGCTTTTATCTCGCCAGCTCGGCGTGGTTCGTCGTTATCTGGTTCCGTAAATCCTGTGCCTGCTGCAGAGTGAAATCAGGCTCCGCTGAGACTAGGACGAGCTTGTCCCCGAGATAGAACGTCATGATGTTCAGCCTCTCCCTCTTGTTGAAGGTGTACTGATTCTTTCCGAAGTAGCGGTCCCATGTCCTGTCAGTGTTGATCTGGATGGTGATGCCTGCGATCAGCCTGATGTCCTCGCTCTGCGGCTCCAGGGATGGGATCCCCTTCCTCATCCCCCCTGCGATCTGCCTCCCACTCTGGTCTAGGATCTGAGCAGACCTTATCCTGCGGTCGAACTTGTAGATTTCCGTGATGATTTTGTCCCACTGGATCTGAAGCATCGCGCTTCAAGTGGCACGCGCTGAGATATAAGCGAAACCCCGGCAATCACGTTCGGAGGAGGTAATCAATCCCACTCTGGGTCTCCCTCGCCCTGCCTGTCCCATGTGGACGGACTCCACCGCGCAGATGCGGTCCTCGGCAGGCTGGTCGTACATCGCGTCGGCTACAGGCGCCTGCCTGACGCCGAACTTGTAGGCGAACCCGGCGGTACTCTTGACGCCGCAGGCGGCGGCGACGCGTTAGTGGGCGTCGTTATGGGTGTCCCCTTGGGGCGTGTCATGTGAACCAGACGGCATGATATGACGCCCTCCCGCAGTACCTGAAGGCAGGGCCGCGCTGTCTACAACAATCTTGACTGGGTTGGGTTGTGTCTCCAATAGGAGTCCGCCTCCCTGCAGCTAGACGACGACTAATGGCGCCTCCACCCTGTCGATCCCAAGGCCGCTCACGCGAGGACTCTCGACCGTGGCCGCTACAATTGTTCCGATCACCACCCTTGCCGTTCGGCATAGTACCCTAACTTGCCGGGAGGCGGTTTCAGTTAAGTTCTTTAACCAGGTCTCCGCAGCTTACCGTGTCACGATGTCAGCTCTAATCAACCCGGGTTATGTGTCACTCCTGCTCAGGGTAACTGTGGGTGCCGCCCTGATAGCCCATGGAGTGCCGAAGGTGAAAGGGGGGTGGGGGAAGCAGTCAGGGGCGTGGGTGGCCACCATGGGGGTCCCTGCCGCCGCGGCGAGGCTCGTCACTCTTCTGGAGTTCTTCGGAGGGATACTGCTCGTCGTGGGACTCCTTGTCCCTCTGGTCGCTGCCTTCTTCGTCATACAGTTCGCAGCGATCATAGTCATGAAGACGAGCAAGATGAAGGCGGGGTTCATGGGGGCGGGGGGGAAGCCAGGGTACGAGATCGACTTCGTCTATCTGTTGCTCTCGCTAGGGATACTCCTTCTGGGGTCCGGGGCGTTGTCGCTGGACGCGCTGCTGGGCATATTCTAGAAGCTCCCTGACGCGTTGATTTGGTCGAATCAACATAACGGAGTTGTTGATACAGTTTGACTCAGGCGGTGAAGTGCCGCGATAGGGCGTATCATCAGCATGGTCCCAGAAATAGCAGCCATCTTGCTTGGTACCTGCGTGGGCGGGGTAGCCGTTGTCTACGCGGGGTCTAAGGGCTATCTCGGACACCGGAAGACCAGGGCAGCGCCGTCAACAGCCACACCAACGAGCACTTTCACCATGGCGACGGAGCAGGCTAAGGAAGTCCCGGCTGCGGAGACGCCGGCCGCGGCAGAGCCTGCGCCGTCTCCAGCGCCTTCTTCAGCTCCAGCGCGCTATGAGACTGTCCAGCCAGCGCCAGCGCCGATAACCTACTCCGCGCCGTCTTCGACTTCGTTCGCGGCGCCTTCGCTCGCGAAGAAGCCGACCCGCACCTACAGGCGCAGGACAGCCCCCGTGAGGAGTGCCACCGGTGTCAAGAAGACGCTCGCCAAGCCCAAGAAGCGCTAGACCGAGAGAACAAAGCGTGAGCGTGGGTTCATAAACCCACACTCTTCCTCTTTTGAAGCATATTGACTTCAGAGCCCATGCTCGGGCTGCACGTCTCCATAGCAGGCTCCATCGACCTCGCCTTCGACCGCGCAAAGGAGATTGGTGCCACCACCTTCCAGATTTTCACTAGGAACCCGAACCAGTGGAAGTTCAAACCCATCCCAGACGAGTCGATCACGGCGTTCCGCGAGAAGAGGAGGGAGTCAGGGTTCGAGAGGGTGGTAGACCACATGCCGTATCTCCCCAATTTGGCATCCCCGGAGAGGTCTACCATGAAGATCAGCCGGTACTCCATCAACGAGGAGGTCAAGCGCTGCGACGCCCTCGGGATAGACTATCTGGTCATCCACCTCGGGAGTCATCTGGGGAAGGGGACTGCGGTGGGGGTCGCCAACGTCGCTGAGGCGTGCAACGAAGCCATAGCCGGGAGCAAAGGGGACACGACGATTCTCCTAGAGAACATGGCGGGGCAGAAGAACAGCGTGGGGGCGAGGTTCGAAGAGCTCGAGATGATACTCGCCAAAGTCAGGGTAGACGGGAGGGTAGGAGTTTGCCTCGATACCTGCCACATGTATGCGTCAGGCTTCGACCTCGCAACCAAGGATGCGGTGGAGCACTCGATGGGCCTCTTCGACGAGATTGTGGGGATGGACAGGCTGAAGGCGGTCCACCTCAACGACTCGAAGGGGGCGCTCGGGAGCAGGCTCGACCGCCACGAGAACATAGGGGAGGGAAAGATAGGGCGTCAGGGGATCAAGGAATTCCTGCATTACCCTGGGATAACGGAGAGGCCGGTCATAATGGAGACTCCCTACAAGGACGTGGCAGCCGAGAGAAAGACCATGAAAGTAGTCCGGAGCTTGCTGCCTTAGGCTGCTCACAGTAAAATACGGGGCGCGAGGTGAAGGGTGGCGCGGGCCCGTAGCTTAGTTCCACAACTGGAGAGAACTCAGGTAGAGCATCGGGCTTTTAACCCGAGGGTCAGCCGACGCCCCTAAACGGGTTCGATTCCCGTCGGGCCCGCACTCGCTCGGGTTCGAGTCCTCTTGCCGCCTTGCGAAATTTGCAGCGTTTCTTCGCGGTGGACTCATGGCTGTTCATTTCACTGGCCGTTAAATATGCGCCCCTCTTCTTTGCCCGTAGTTCCCTAAGACCGAGGGCGAATCTTCAGCCACGCGAGGTCAGGGGAGGTCTTACTGAACGCCTTGGATGATATGGAGAACGGCGCAGCCAGCTCAACGAGGATCAGCGCTTCTACCAGCGCATCCTTTTGACACCATGAGCATGGTTTCAAACGGCGAGGACGGAAAGTTCAAAGAGCTCCCTCACCCTTGGACCCTCATAGATTCCGACACTTTCAGCATTGACCGCCAGTGGACATTCCATTTCAGACAGAGCAGGATAAATACCGCGACCCTCTTTCTCCTCATCGATGGAAGCAAGGAGCTATCACGTGTCTCTCAGGCGTCAGCGGGGGGAGGGGTTCGTGGCCAAGTGTATCGAGCTCCCGGGGTGCTTGAGCGAGGGTAAGACAGAAGCCGAGGCGATCAAGAACGTCCAAGACGCGATAAAGCTCTACCTTGAGGACGTGCACGCCCAGGCGAAAGAGCAGAAGGCCAGGCTGATTCAGGTAACCGTTTAGTTGTCGGGGCCGCAGAAGCTCCCGAGCCTGTCCTGGAGAGAGGTCCTGAAGGTGCTTAGAAGGTTCGGGTTCGTCCCGGTCAGGCAGTCTTCGAGCCACATCCTCCTCCGCAACCAGGAAGGTGTCCGCATCGTTGTTCCTAGGCACGACCCCGTCGGCAAAGGGCTTCTGATGGACATCCTCGCCGAAGCGGCGTTGACCAAAGAAGAATTCTTGGAGGCGCTCTAGCTGGGAACCATATCACTTCACGGACCTACAGTGGCGCTTTTAGGGGAGAAACGCCACATTGTTGGCACGTTGGTATCCGGATCCGAAGGCAAATCCAGGAATCGAATGCCCCGGGATACGATTCCCGTCGGGCCCGCAGAGCTTGATTAGGGTTCTGTTTGCTAATAACGGCAAGAATCAGGTTATCTGGTTGAGGGCCAACTCGTGCAAACCCGGCCATGGAGGATCGCTTTCACTCAACTCCATTCCGTTGGACCACGTAGTAATACCACAGGCTTAAGTATTACCAAGCCATGAAAGCCACCATGGCCGAAGCTGTCGTTACAGTGACGAAGAAGGGGCAGGCCACGATACCCAAGAAGATGCGCGAGAGGCATAGCATCGGCAGAAAGGCACTTGTTGAAGATACCGAAGAAGGAGTCCTGCTCAAGCCTCTTCCTAGCCCCTCGATGGAAAGGGGCTCTCTGCGGACCCTTTTCAAGGGGAGGCGGTCTGGAGAAATTATGGACGAGGTCAGGGGAGAGGAGTCCATGTACGAAGAGAAGGTCTCGCGAAGACGAGCGAAGTAGCGTTTGCGCAGTATTGTATTCGACACTCAAGCCCTGTTAGTCCTGTATCTGGGAGAAGCAGGATCTGGGGAGGTCGAAGCCTATCTGGAACGTGTCTCAGAACTGAAGGTGAGGGGCTACCTGAACATCATCAACCTCACTGAACTATACTACATTCTGCGGAGAAGGAACGGAAGCGTAGCTGAGGAGAAGGAGAGGAATCTGCTGAGCTTCGGAGTGAGGATGGTGCCTGTAATTCATAATTCTCCACTGTGGAAGAAAGCTGCTGCCATTAAAGCCGGAAACGCCCTCTCGCTTGCCGATGCCTTCGCAGCCTCGACAGCACTCCTGCACAAGGGCACGCTCGTAACAGGCAGCGACGTCGAGTTCGAACAAGTAAAGGACCTGAAGATTGAACGTGTAGGCGGCAATAGGAAAACCGAGTGAATCTCCGACCGGGAACCGGTCAGAAGTCCCGGCGACCACATTCTAGACTATCATGCCTCGAGTCAGGCCCGTGAGAATCGGACTCGTTCATTTCGATACCGCTTCTGGCTGCGAAAATGCACCGGTTCCCGTCTGGCCCGCAGACTCGAACCCGTTCGGGTTCGATTCCCTGTTCATGTCGGCTCGGTTGCTCTCGCTTGACGAACGATTGTCGCGAGGAACTCAGACTCTCCGTTGGGCCTGAACCCGACCGGGTTCGAGTCGTCTCGCCGATTCGGTGGCCAGCGATGTTTCTTCGCCTAGGGCTCATAAGCGGTTATAG
>JAJYYP010000001.1 GCA_021800855.1 archaeon
CGCTTCTGTGAGTATTTATACCCTTTAAATACCGACAGGAGTCGCCCAGCTGGCGTTGCCACAGACAAAGGCCATAGTCAGCATAGAGAACGTAGTCGCATCGGCGTCTATTAACCAGACTGTCGACCTGAACCTGATCACCAAGAACTTCGTCACCGTGGAATACCACCCAGACCAGTTCCCAGGCCTCGTGTTCAGGCTGAGGAACCCCAAGACGGCCACGCTCATCTTCAGCTCGGGGAAGATGGTCTGCACCGGCGCCAAGTCCGAGGAGCAGGCCAGGAAGGCGGTCGAGGAGGTCGTGAGACAGCTGAAGAAGGGGAAGATACCCATCAAGAATGAAGCGGTGGTGGAGATACAGAACATAGTGGCGTCGGCGAGCCTCGGGGGGAAGGTGCATCTCGAGGAGGCAGCCAGGGTGCTTCCGAAGTCCATGTACGAGCCAGAGCAGTTCCCGGGGCTGATCCACAGGATGGCGGACCCCAAGACAGTCATCCTGCTCTTCGCCTCAGGGAAGCTCGTCTGCACCGGCGCCAAGAAGGAGAGCGAAGTCTACCGCGCGGTCAACAACCTGCATGTGACGCTCGAAGAGAAGAACCTCATGGTGTACTGAGAGGTTCTCCTCTCCCCGGTTTTGTGCCGCTACAGCATCTTCTCCATGTAGAGCAGGTCGTGGTACTTGCCGTCCACGAGCAATTCCTTCTCCAACCTCATCCTGGAGACGAAGCCGCCCCGCTCATACAGCGAGACCGCAGCCCTCATGGCTGGGTTGACGCTGAGCTGTACCTTGACTACGCCTCCGTGGTCTCGGATCTTGTCAAGGGCCGCCTTCAGCAGGAGGGTCCCTGCCCCCCTCCGCCTGGCGGAAGGCCGCACATAGACGCTGTAGATGTGGGCGACGTGCTTCGTCTTCAGCCTGTCGCTGACCGAGTAACTGATCATCCCAACCGGGACCCCGTCGTCGAGGGCGAAGAGCATGGCCCCCATGCGCCGCCTCCACTCCGCTTCAGGGAGGTCTTGCTCTTCTTCGTAGGAGCTCCCGAAGGCCGTCGGCTCACGCTTCAGCGACTCGAGGCGCAGTTCCATGAAGTCCTGCCATCTGTCCTCAGGGAGTCCGCCTACGGTGAGCATGGATGGCCTAGCGCGCCCGCCTGCCGACGGAGCGGGTTATCGCCTTCATGTTCTCCGCTGTGATGAGCGCCATGGAGTGGAGGGTGTCGGCCAGCTCGACCATGTCTGTCACCGCGTGCAGGGTGATCCCCCTCTTGCTCAGCCTTTCCCTTGCGCCCTCTAGCCTGTCCACGAGGACCACAGCCGCGATGACCTTCCCGCCCTCGTCCTCGACAGCGTCTGCAGCGGTTAGAATCGTCCTCCCTGAGGTCGAGATGTCGTCCATCACGATGACGTTCGAGCCGGGCCTCACCTCCCCCTCCACCAGCCTCTCGTTCTCGTGCTTCTCCATCCTGGTGTACACCAGCGGCTTCCCCAGCTCGACGGCCACAGGAGATGCGAAGACGAGGCCTGCCAGGGGGACCCCGCAGATGGCGTCGGCGCGGGGTGCCTTCTTCGAAGTCAGCTCCGATAGTGCGTCTACTGCGAGCCTGTAGGTCCCCGGGTAGCTCGCGAGCCCCCTCAGGTCGACGTAGTAGGAGCTGTCCTCGCCGCCAGGGAGTGAGAAAGTACCGAACTGTAGTGCGCCCGCTTTCATCAAGCCCTCTGCGAGCTCGCCGAGGCGGCCGCTGCGCTTCCTCCAGGCCATGTGGGTCAGGCCCGCGCTTTTGCTTAAAAACTAACCCTGTGGGAAGCTACTGGGAATGCCCGAGCTCTGGATCCCCTTTGGCGGGGTGGAGACCCTAGTCACGATACAGGCCGAGAACCTCGGGGCAGTGTCGGACCCCTCCCTCGACGGCGCCCCCGTCGACATGGAGAGGTTTGCCGAGCTCGCGAAAGCCTCGGCGAGCATCTTCGTCTGCGACTCCGTCCCAGCCACCATCCAGGCCCTGAAGGTCCTGATCCCTCTCCTAGGGGAGGCCCAGGGCATCAGTTTCTACTCCCCGGCCCCAAAGCGGGTCGAAGGAGCGCTCCCTGAGTTGAAGGGGAAGATTACAACCCTCCCGCCCCCTATCCCGGCGGGGGATGGCGACGAGCCGGTCTACTCCCCAGAGCTGGTGTCGGCGGGGGCGAAGCTGTTCGTCGGGACGGCGCGGCCGGACCCGCTCTTTGGCGTGACAGACGCTAGAGTGGAAGCCTGCCTCGGGTGGGTTGCCAGGTCGAGGGCGGCGGCGGCTCGTTCGAGGAGAGAGATGGAACCCACCCCCCTGAAGAAGACAGCTGCGTACGAAGTAATCGAGGGAGTGGCCGGAGGCATCCCCGAGTCCAAGTTCATGACAGTCATCCCACGCGGGGGGAAGCCATGGGCTATCCTCGAAGACCCCCCCTTCGACGCGGTGAAGAACTCATTCGCAAAGGCGCCGATGCAGCAGGGGAGGGGCCTGGTGGTTGGGGCAGGGGGCCAGGGCTACGACGACACTTTTTCCTCGGCGCTCAGGGGCGTCTGGAACGTGATCGAAGGGGTGAGGAAGTCCGGGTCAGTCCTCTTGGTAGCCGAGTGTTCGGAAGGGATGGGGTCTACCGCCCTCGAGATGCTTGTCACAGGGAGGCTAGCCGACGGGGAACGGAGGAGGGACAGGTACACCGAGGGGATCGAAGAGGTCCAGTATCTGAGCAAGCTGAAAGAAGAGTACGACGTCCTGCTCCTCTCTGGCCTCCCCGAGACTTACGCTCGGTCGAAGCTAGGCCTGGCGACCGCCAGGGGGTCGGGGGAGGCGGTTGGGAGGCTGCTGAACAAGGTCGGCAGGTCGGGGAAGGTCAACGTATTCACCAGAGCCGGCGAATGCCAGGTCGAGCTAGGGTAACAGGAACGGCCCCAGTGCGTGTGGGATAGGGAGGCACAGGAAGGCCACGACGATAGTGCACGCGAACAACCAGCGCCGCGACCGTGAGAGCGGGGACACGTCGTCCAGGACGCGGGTGCGGTACGGGCGCCCCACGAGGACGAGGGCCAGTAGCGCGACCGCCCAGTAGTTAGGAGTGTCTACGGCCAAAAGCGCCAGGATACCCAGGTATGCCGCCGCCCTAGCCCCCCTGGGGGAGAGTGCGATGTTTGCGAGGAGACCGCCGTCGTAGAACGCCAGAGGGAGGGAGAAGAGGAACACGAAGATGAACCCGACCGTCGCCCCGTCGGCGATGGGAGAGACTGCTACGTAGCCAGGGGCGACGGTGTGGACGAAGGGGGCGAGCAGAGAGTCGATTCCCAGCTGGATTAGGCTGGGATTGATGGTGACCGTGGTGCTCGCCAGGTCTGTCTGGGCGAAAGGGACGGCCGACTGCACAGCCGTCAAAGTCCCGATCGCGAATAACAGGACGGTCAGGCCGAGCATAGCAAGCGGCCCTGCGACGACCGTGTCGAAGAGCCTGTCACGGTTGAGGGCGGGGTCTCTTTGAGAGGACACGAACCCCCAGGATGGGATGAATGGAGGGAGTATGGGGATGCCAGGGATGATGTAGCTGCTGGCGCGCCCCCCGTCCCTGTTCCTAGCCACCAGACGTTGGCCAAGCTCGTGGGCCCCGAGGATGGCCGCCATCGTTGCTCCGTAGGCGGAGAAGGATACGTACGGCGAAAGGTCCGGGACGAGCTCAGCGTAGACCTCCTGCTGCAGAAGGGCGGAAAAGACGAGGGCGGCGAGGGTGAAGAAGAGCAACAGTGCTGGGATGCGCGAGCTGGGCTTCTGGTCGTGGTCCGCTTTCCTGAGGATGAGGACGCACTCCTCGGCTGACCCGCTCAGCTCGGGCCTGTAGCCGAGAGAAGCCACCTTTGGCTTCAACTCGGCGAACTTGGACCCCGCGGAGGGCTCGTACGCGACCTGGAACTCTAGCTCGCCGTCAGGGAGCACGAAGTGCTGCTTGACTTCGAAGAGGCTTCTGACCAGCTGCTCCGCTGATTCTGGAGGGGCGGACAAGCCGGCGCCTCCCCTACCGTTCCGATAATAAGCAATTGGTCTGCCCATCGGTTGCAGCGTAGCTCCAGACTCGACCATCAACGCGCTAGTCTCCGGGAGTAAACCCGGGAGTGTCACGCGAGAAGACTCAGCAATCTTGCACCGTGGGTCCAAATCGCTCGATTCGTGCTACGACCTACGATTCGCGCTACGACCTAGTCTGCCCAGATAACTTTAATCGGGCCGCGTCCGCGAGTTCTCTCGGGTTTGCAGAAGGCGGTGGTCGCAAGGGTCGGAGGATACGAGATAAGGCGCTGCGATAGGGACGACATACCTGCGGTGATAGGGATCAACGGGGAGACGCTCCCCGAGCACTATTCGGACTACTTCTACTATGACATACTCGCAGAGTTCCCAGACTCTTTCCTGGTGGCCGAGGTGGACGGCGCAGTGGTGGGCTATGTCATGGGACGCGTCGAGTATGGCTTCTCCCATCTGAAGAAGCTGGGCTTGGCCAGGAAGGGGCACATCGTATCGGTCGCCGTGAAAGAGCAGCACCGTGGGAAGGGTATCGGGTCCCTCCTTCTGAAGACCGCCCACGAGGCCATGGCGGCGAGGGGGGGGACGGAGTGCTACCTCGAAGTCCGTGTCTCCAACGTGCAGGCGGTCAACCTCTACCAGAGGCTGGGTTACAAGACGTCAGGGCGCCTTGAAGGGTACTACAAAGACGGGGAGGCAGCCCTGGTCATGGCAATCCCGCTGGAAAGATGAATAGCGCGACGTTCATTGGGCTGGCAGAGGCCCTCGAGCAGGTCCGGAGGACGGCCAGCAAAAATGAGAAGGTAGCGGTGGTAGCCGCCTACCTGCGGAACCTCAGTCCGGACGACGCAGCCTTGGCGGCCAGGGTCGCGTCTGGCAGGGCATCTGAGCGTGGGAGCAGGGATGAGGCGCAGGTGGGGTACGCGACCCTCATCGAAGCGCTGCGGGAAGTCACAGGTGCCACCGAGGACGACGTGTCGTCGTCTTACCTGAAGCACGGGGATCTCGGTGAGGTGGCCGAGGAGCTCCTTGCACAGAAGAAAGAACAACCGCTCTTCGCTGAGGAACTGTCCCTCAGGGACATCGAAGAGGGGTTCGCAAGGCTGCGCTCAGCGAAGGGGAAGGGTGCGGCGTCGACCAAAAGGAGGATTGTGAAGTCGTTCCTGCTAGCTGCGACCCCCCTCGAGGGGAAGTACCTCGTGAAGGCGCTGACGGGGGAGATGAGGACGGGGCTTGTCACCGGCCTCCTCGAGGAGTCCATAGCAGCGGCCTACGGACTGACGAAGGGAGAGGCAGCCAGGGCGCACATGGTGCTGGGGGACGTAGGGGCATTTGCGCGAGAGGCCGCTTCGGGGAGGGCAGCCGTGGCCAGAATCCAGCCATTCAGGCCGGCGAACTTCATGCTCGCCGAGCCGTTCGCCAGCGCCAGGGAGATAGCAGAGCACTTTGGGAAGACGGCCTACGCGGAGTACAAGTACGACGGGGTCAGGGCACAGGTCCACAGGGCGGGGGGCGAAGTCAGGGTCTACTCCCGGAGGCTCGAGGACATCACAGCCAGCTTCCCTGAGATAGTGGCCTCGTTCAAGGGCCCGGGACCGGACTTCATAATCGACGGAGAAGCTGTCCCATTCGCCGGCGGCCGCCCACTCCCCTTCCAGCTGCTGCAGAGGAGGCTGAGGAGGTTGGAGGACCTCGAAGAAGCCGTGAGGGAGGCGCCCGTGACTTACTTCGCATTCGACATCCTCCTACGCGGAGACAAGGAGACAGTTGACTACCCCCTCTCAGAGAGGCGCGGGCTGCTCAGAGATGTGGTCGAGGGGACCTCGGTGCGGCTGGCTGAGACGACAGACGTCAACAGCGAAGGGACGGTGCAGAGTGCTTTCAGGCGGAGCAGGGACCTAGGCTACGAAGGGCTCGTGGTGAAGGACCCTGAGAGCACGTACGCCATGGGGAAGCGTGGCTCCGGCTGGGCGAAGCTGAAAGAGGAGTTAGACACCCTGGACGTAGTCATCGTCGCGGCAGAATATGGTCACGGGAAGAGGGCAGGGGTCATATCAGACTACACATTCGCCGTGAGAGATGGAGACGGACTGAAGACCGTCGGCAAGGCGTACAGCGGCTTGTCAGACAAGGAGATCGGTGAGATGACGAGTAGGCTGAGAGAGATCACCGTGAGGGACTACGGCTACCGGCGCCAGGTCAGGCCGGAGATAGTAGTGGAAGTCGCGTTCGACAGCATCCAGCGAAGCGACAGGCACGACTCGGGATACGCGCTCAGGTTCCCAAGGATCAAGAGGATAAGGACAGACAAGGGGATAGGCGACATCGACGACATTGGAAAGGTAAGACAGGTCTACAGCGGCCAGAAGCTGAAGATGGAGGAGGGATAGGCGGCTCTGCTGCTTATATCAGCTCCCGGGCATGGGATGCCTGTTGTATGCGGAGCTACTCATAGCCGCATCTCTCGCAGCCGCGGCCTACCAGGACGCCAAGGACAGGGCGGTGAGCGACCTCGTCTGGATCCCGGCGGGGGCGGCCGTCGTCCTGACATTCTATTCCTTCTACTCCGGAGGGGGGACCGGACTGGAATTCTACCTCGTGAAACTAGCGCTCATAGGAGGCATGGCGCTCGTCTTCACTGTTCTCGGCAGCATCGGCCAGGCTGACGGCATCGCAATAGCGGTCGTCGCGGCGGACCCCTACGCGCTCTCACCGTTGGCACCCCTCCTCGGCGCCGCGGCGGTCGCAACCGCGCACATAGCCTACGAGGTCGCCAGAGGGAACGCCAGGGGGAGGAAGGCCATCCCCATGGAGCAGTTCTTGAGGGAGCAGCGGTGGATTCCCAAAGCGATACTCTCGGGCGGCTCAAGGACCGAAGTCAGCCGGGACGTCAACGTGGCCAGGGACGAAGTTGAGGCGTCGGCGGGTACGGGCGCTATGGTCGAAGTGAGCTACGGGGTTCCTACTGTTGCCTACATCGGGGTCGGCTTCGCCGCTTACGTAGTCTACATGCTGCTTTTCAGCTACTCTGCGTTGGCGGCCCTGCCGTAGACACCGCACTGATAGGTTAAATCAGTAACGCGAAGAGCCGGAGGGGCCAATGACGTTCGTAGCCCTCGAAGGGTTCTCGGGAACTGGCAAGACTTCACTCGCTTTGAGGATGGAGGGGATGGGATGGCTCAGGCTCCAGGAGTCTGCCCATGCGGTTAACCGGGACGTCCCTTTAGCCGACAGGGCAGACACTGCAGCCGACTACAGCCTCCTTGGGGCGACGATGACATACAGCTCCGTCATAGCTTGCAGGAGGGACGAAAGAGACATCGTATCTGAAGGATACTTGATTTCAGACCTAGCCTACGCCAAGATCAGGATGGAGCTGGGGAAGAGCACAGCCTACCCTCAGATGCTCTCACTTGTGAGAGGTATCCTGTCGGAGCCGAGGTTGAGGCCAGACTTGTACATCCGCCTCCAGGCGGGGGCCGAGACGATAAGAGACAGGCAGCGGGGGAAGGACGACCGTGAGAGGAACCTCACCGAGTTCTTCCGGACCAGGTACTATACGGCGTTGGATGAGATACACGAAGAGCTCGGAGAAGAGAAAGTGGAGACTGTGGAGACCGAATCTGATGTCGACGCCACCCTCGGAGTCGTCGTCGCCGTCCTTGAAAAGCGCAGAGTGGTCACGGCGTGAAGCCGGCAGAGTGGGAGGAGCTACTTCTTGGCGCTACAGAAGAGGTACGCAAGCGGGTGGCACCCCTCTCTGCCCGGGGACGGCGGGGGCGCGAGGTCGGGCTCGGCGCCGCGGGTGATAGGACGATCTACGCAGACAAGCTCGCAGAGGACCTGCTGCTGAAGAAGATAGGTCGGGTACGCGGGGTGCGTGTACTGAGCGAGGAGGCCGGGGAGGCGGGGGACCGAGGGGGAGAGACACTTGCGGTGGTCGACCCTTTAGACGGGTCCTCGAACTTCGTGCGCGGGATTCCGTTCTACTGCACGTCGGTAGCCATCGTAGAGAGAGGGACGGCCGAGGGCTCTGGTGTTGTCGAAGTGGGCGTGGTCAGAGACCTTGTCACAGGGGACGTCTATGCCGCCAGGAGAGGGGAGGGGGCGAAGAAGAACGGGAAGCCCATCCGGACGGCCGAGACGGCGAAGATAACCGAGTCTGTGGTTGGGGTTGACCTGAGCAGCGCGCCTAAGGGGCTGTACCCAGAGCTCCAGCCCCTCCTTGACGGGATAAAGAGGCAGGTGCACTTTGGAGCGAACGCCCTCGAGCTTTGCTTCCTAGCCGAGGGGAAGACAGACGCCTTCGTCGATCTGAGGGAGAGGATGAGGATAACCGACTTCGCAGCCGCTTGGCTCATCGCCCTCGAAGCAGGGGCGGAGGTCACCGCGCGAGACGGCGGGGAGCTCTCGCCAGCCTATGACCTCGCGCACAGGTTCAGCTTCGTCGCCTCCGCGAATACGCGGATCCACACGCAGATACTGGAGCGTTGCGCCAGGCATCTGCACCCGCCCACCGGACGTTGAGGAGGGAGCGTTCCCCCTTGCAAGGCGAAAGCACTGGGCACTCGGTCGTTGGGCATCACTACTGGGCTAGGCCCGGAGGCGGGCAACTAGTGGTCGCGGCGGCAGCCAACTCTCTGTCCCAGCGCCGCAGAGTGACTCTTGCCGGGACCTCCAGGTTCGAGCGGGCCAAGTATGTTGACTGGTTCGGGATAGACATCAGAGGGCTCCCTGAAGTCACACTCCCTGTGTCGCTGAGCATGTTCGGCCTATACACCAGGCTGCTCGTCTGGTATCCGATAGAGAAGGCTCTCGACGCGAAGACAGATCTGGTCTTCCTGGACGAGTCGAACTACAGGCCGCTGCTGCAAAGCAAGCGGAGGAACGGGTTCCAGCTGGTCGAATATGTTCACTTTCCGATCGAGTTGTCGGTCGGCATTGTAGGCGCCAAGGACCCTTATGTCACTGAGAGATACGGCCGCTTCCCGCTGAACGTCTACTGGAGGAGCTACCTGAAGATGATGAAGCTCGTTTTGAGGGGGAACCCGTTCGACTCCGCAGACCTGGTCCTCACCAACTCCAGATGGACGGGGCGGTTCCTGAAGGACACCTACGGGGAGTGGCCTACAGTCCTGAACCCCCCCATTCCACCGAATGCCCTTCCCACCGGGACACCTCCGGCTTTCGAACAGAGGGACGACAGCGTCGTGATGATAGGGAGGTTCAGCGAGGAGAAGAGGTACCAGTGGGCAATCGAGAACATCGGCCCCAGAATGAAAGGGCGGTCGAAGCTTTACCTCTTCGGAGGCGCAGGCACCCCCCTTTCGAAGAGATACAAGAGCAGGCTCATGTCCCGTGCTGCCGGCTTGGGGATGAAAGCGTCCGAAGACATCAAGGCCACCGCAGACGTTTTCCTGATTTCTGACGCGCCTCGGACGATGATCAACTCGACCCTCGACAGCGCAAAGGTTTTCCTGCACGCAACCATCAACGAGCACTGGGGGATAGTCGTTGCGGAGGCAATGGCGAGGGGGGTCCCGGTGGTGGTTCACAAGTCCGGGGGCGCATGGAGCGACCTGGCGCAAGAGGGGAGGAGCGGCCTCGGTTATACGACGTCCACTGAAGCCATCGACTCGATCGCCCTGCTGACCAGCGACTCGAAGCGGTGGAGCACCCTGCAGAGGGAAGGAGGCGCAAGGGTCCGTGAGTTGAGCCTGAGCAACTTCGCAAGGAACCTGAACCAGCTGGTCGCATGAACGGTCGGTGACAGACCGTCCCCCGCTTCACCCTGTAGCCACGGACGCGAGCCGCCTCAAGACCTCCGCCCTTGCAGCACTGCTCATCCAAGCAGAGTGGCTTCCGCCCCGACCGAGTTCTTTATACCCAATCTTACCTCCGCGCCCGTGTGCAGGAGAAACACAGCGTCGCCCTGATTGTCATCGACACGCTGCGGGAGGACTTCGCTCACGGACTCGAGAAACTGGAAGAGATGGGTTTCGTCAGGTTCTCCAATGTGGTTTCAACCTCCTCTTGGACCCTGCCTTCTCATGTGTCGATGTTCACCGGCGAGCTCCCCTCACGGCACTTCGTCCATGTCTCGCCCGGCGTCCACATGGGGACCATCATGCAGAGGTCGCGCGCCGGGCTGCAGAGGGCTAACGCGAACGTCCTTCAGACTATGAAAGACAAGGGGTACAAACGGTATTGCTTCACTTGCAACCCATTCGTGACCCCGACGTTCGGGTTCGAGTTCGACTGGGAGCGCGAGTACAGCTCGAAGATTGAGGCGTCCCATCTGCGGGGCGCGGTCCCCCATGACGGGTCCGTCGGCTCGAAGGCCTGGGTGGCGCTAAAAGATGGGCGGGTCGTTCCCCTCCTGCAGGAAGCGACAAGGAAGGCGAGGCTGTTCGTCAACCGGAAGCTCAACCGCCCTGTCAGAGACAAGGGGTCGAGACAGGCGCTGAGTGACCTGAGGACTGCTGACTTGCGGGCCCCCTACTTCGTGTACCTCAACCTGATGGAAGCCCATGAACCATACCGCTGGGGGGAGCGGAAGGACTTCACAAGGCTTTCGATGCTCAAGCTCCCGGTGGAAGACATGGGCTGGAACCGAGGCTACCCTGAGGGGGCCGGGATAGCCATTGGGAGGGCCCTCGAAGCCGTGGAAGAGCTCCTGAAGAGGGACGACCCCATGATAATCGTCACGTCGGACCACGGTCAACTGCTAGGGGAGGGCGGAAGGTACGGGCATGGGTATCACATGGACGAAGAGCTTCTCAGGGTGCCGCTCTACGTACGCTTTCCATCTGGGACGGACATGCCTTCGCAGGCTGGGGATGTCGTCAGCCTCGCGGAGATTCACTCGTTGATCTCTTGGGCGATGGGCGCCCCGGTCATGAAAATCGGGAGCCTGGAGGCCTTTGCTGAGGGGTTCGGGCCCCACTACGACCTCAGCATGTACCTCACCGGGGACGGGAAGGCTAGGGAGCTCGAGCGGCTGTACGAGGTGAAGCGGCGGGTCTTCTCGAAGGAAGGGAGCGTCTTGTACAACATGAGCACTCACGTACAGGAAGAGTCGAAGGGGGTGTCGAAGGAAGAAATGGCAAGGCTGGTTTGGCTGGCGGAGTCCCTTGGCATGCCGCCAGCCCCCCCAGATGAGGCACTCGCCGCAGAGGACGAAGCCGGCCTCATGGAGCGGCTGTCAAAGCTGGGGTACGTCTAGCCGCTCCCCGGGCTCGGCGGCGGGAAAGCCCTAGGGGGTGAGCACGCCGCGCAAGCTGGCGAACCTTTCCCTGGACCTTTTGTCCAGGGCCGTCAAGAGCCCGAAGTAAATCGCCCCGCCGGCGGCGATCAGGACCAGCAGCCTGAGGCCATAATACGGAGTGGCCATGTCGGTGTTCACCAGGAGCGGGGCTAGGAAGTAGACCCCCGCACCCATCCCTGCGGCGCAGAGAGTGTAGTACGCAATCGGCCTGAGCGTCCCGCTGAATATCCCCAAGCCCAACCTCCAGACCTTCACTAGCAGGAAGATAACTGTCAGGATCAACTGGGACACCGCCCAGTAGGTGGCTATGGTGAGCAGGGGCGTAGAAGTCCTTACCCCCCAGTCGACTATCACGGCCACCGATGCCACGTAGCTCCCCGAGTAACCCAGGTTAGCTACGGCATCGAAGAAGATGTTGCTCCGGAGGAGCTTCTGGAACCTCCCCTCCACGGCGAGGTCGGCTGATTCCTTCCCCGTAAGGACCCTGTCGAGGAGGGTGTCAGCTGCCCCGGCTAGGACGGAGAACGCGAGTACGGCAAGCGGGAGGGCCGCGACGGTGTATCTTCTGGAGAGGAGGAAGAGGAGCTGAGGAGAGAGGACAGCGGCGCCCACCGCCATCGGGATACCGAAGAGCATCATGAAATCGAAGAGGAGCCCGACCATTTTGTCGCTCGCCCCCCGCAGCAGGAGAGGGTAGAGCGCGAATGAGAGGTAGTTGCTGTACCCTATGACGAGGGCGATTGCGAACGCGGCCTGGTAGTACCCCACCAGGATGGGCCCAGCTATCAGGAAAGCCACAAACGTGTCGGCGACGTCGATGAGATTGGGCCCTTGATTGAGGGCAGGGAGCCAAGAGTCCCTGAGCCACGCCTTCAGCTTGGCGATGGAAACAGCGCCGCCGAGGGTGCCTCTAACGAAGTACAATCCGACGACGCCGAGGACGATGTTCGACCCTGCGAGGGCCGCAAACGCGCCCGGGAGACCCGCCTTGTATATCAGGAGGAGGGGTGCCGCTATGGCGAGCTTGGATATCTCCCCGACCAGCAAGACGTAGCCGACCGCCTGGGGGTTGTAGACCGAGAGGAGGGAGTTGGATGTGAGGTAGAAGTAGTAGGTCGGGACAAGGGAAACGGCCACTAAGAAGAGCCCCAGGGTCGTGGTAAGGGCGCTCTGCCTCGCGAAGGCGAGGACAGCGAATATGGCCAGCCCTGCGACGTTGAGGATTAACGCGCCTAGGGCCGCGGTCTTTCCAACGATCTCTCCTCTCGCCGTCTCTCTCGCTGACCAGAAGTTTGTCAAGGTCAGCGGGTAGGCGGAGAAGACCAGCAGGTCTGCCACCACCTCCAAGAGACCGAAGCCCGACGTGGTGAGCGCGTGGGTCACCATCACGATGAAGAGGAGGCCCGTGAAGATGCTCACCACCCTTGCTCCGAAGACCACCAGCCCCGCCCGTCGAGGCGCTATGTGTGTCACAGGGAAACCTGCACCATCGCCACTGCGGATGCCGGGCCAGGACTCGCGCAAGCGCTCAACTGCATGACCCCCCGTGATGCCCGCTACAGGCGGCCTGATTAAAGTGGATGGGAGTCAGGACGCGTCTTGGGTGAGGAGTGACCCAGAGTCTCCGCGAAGCGGCGGAGATTAGGCAGGTTTCTGTTCTTCCTTGCCTGTGGCTGCGGTCGCGGTCCCGGAAGGGGTCGAGGAAGGCCCAGGCTCGGGGATGTCGGTTATCGGCTCGGGGGGCGGCGTCGTCGCCATCGTATACCCAATCCATGCGAGGATTGCGAGCAGCACAAGGACGGCTACGAAGGCGGTGATCTCCAATACTATGAGCGGGAAGTAGAAGATAAGAAGGCCGTAGACGATTATGCCGACAACACTCCCCGCAAAAATCCCGCCGCCGATTGCCCTGTCGTTGGCCATGAAGCAGCCGACGGCCACATTGGCGGGAATATAACGGTTGTGGGGAGCAGGGTAGGACTTCACGCGCGGTATCAGGGGCACTGAGCCAGGACCCTCATCGGCTTCCGCCCTGACGGCCAGTTTCGAGACTTGACACGTCTGTCATCGTACAGTAGTCACTGCCGTTTGAAGCACGTGACGGCGTCGGGAGTTGGTCCCACCATGGGAGTATCGTCGAGGTCATCCCTGCTTGGGTCACTACGGTGACTGACAAATGGAGCTGCGCCGGGCTCTGGTCGCGGGATACTATCACCCGTGCCGAGTCGGTCTTGACCTTCTGCGGCTTCTGCGGCGGAGCCGCTGCGCAGGCCGGGCCGAACCTGAGCACCGCAGGTAGCTTGACGATAGCTGCGAAAGCCAGGCCGGAGTGGGCTGCCGTGTCCTTCGCCCAGCCGACGAAGGTGTCGTCGGCGGCGCCCGGTTCGATCCTCCCATCTCGGGTTGCGAAGATTTACGTGAGGACTTCGGCGGCCAGCAGGGACGCCGAGGGGGTGACTTCAGACAGGTGCCAAAAAACAGTTTCCAGGGGCGCCCACCATCTGTGGGGAGGCGCTGAGGGACGATGGCGCCCTCCCAACCCGCCCACGTTGATGGCAGGGGCCCCCGGAGAGGAGCCTGCCTTGCAGGGGGATGGCTCTACTTCCCTGTGATTCGGAATAGGGTGGTCCCGCAGGACGAGCACTTGCCCCTTATGGCATGGCGCCCGTTCTTGAAGGTGACTTCCTTCGGCGAGTCGATTTCCCTGTTCTTCTTCTCTTTGACGCAATAGGCGTTCATAAGTCCGGAATGGGTCTTCAGTATGATATCATGCCGTAGGCCATATGAATTCAACCATTCTGCCAACGCGGTTTGACAAGAATCCGGGTACAGAACCCACTTTTTTGCCCCCTGAACCGGCGATCCCACCCCAGGCTTGCCTTCGGCCATGGCCTTGCGGCGTTCTAGGTGCACGTCGCCGCGGCTCCCTGCATAGCACCGTCGAAGCTAACCAGCAGGGAGAAACTCCTCCCTAGGGTGGGCATGGAAGCGTCTCCGCGTGCTGAGCACTAGGCTCGACCTGGGCCCCTCTTGATCATGTACCAGGTGCCCAGGGACTTCGCGCACAGTGTCCCGCGCGCGTCCCTGACTTCCCCCTCGGCGGTGGCAATCTTTCCGCCCGCCCTCAAGACCTTACCGATGACAGTGAACGGGCCCTTGGACAGCGGCTCAAGGAAGTTGACCTTCAGTTCGACGGTCACCTGGTCCACCCCGGGGTTGACCGTCATCACTGCGATGCCACAAGCGTTGTCCAAGGAGTACATCGAGATGCCGCCATGGACCATCCCTCCCCTCCTTGCGACATCTTTGCTAAACGGGAACCTGAGCTCCGCCCTGCCGCGCCCCACGCTGACCACTTCGCACTCTATGGTCCGGAAGAGCTCGCTGTCCATGGCCATGGCATTCTGCACAGCTTTCTCCACGTCCACCCCTGCCTTCTTCGAGGCTGCAAAGAGGCGCTTGAAGCTGCCTGCCTGTTCGAGTAGCTGGTCGAAGCTCAAACGCGGCTCCTGGCTGTACATCCCCGTTTAACTTTGAAGTCGGCGGCACGCGACGGCCAGGCGTGGGGCCGTGGTCTACCTGAGGAACGGGGCTCCGGGGACGCTCGACACCGCAGACCTAGAGCCAGGAGCAGCCATAAGCGCATGGCAGTTATATCCCGACCATGAAGATAGTCGGGGAACTGGCATCCCCGTGGAGGTCGTCTGCTTCGGTGTAACCGGCTCTGAATCGGGGTGCCCTGGTAGCAAGTCTCCCCTAGATCAGGCTGAGTGTGGAAGAGGGACTCAGAAAGCTGAGCCTACGCCTTAGCCGCTACCTTCTCGACCGACCCCTTCTGGGTCACTTGCTGGATTATGCCAGCTGCTACAGTCGAGCCGGAATCACGTAGCGCGAACCTTCCGAGTTCGGGGAACTCCTTGAAGGTCTCTGCCACGATGGGCCTCAGGGGGGTGATCTTCACAATCGCCGAGTCCCCAGTCTTGAGCGTCTTGGGCTTCTCCTCCGTCGGCTGACCCGTCCTCGGGTCGATCTTGGCGACCAACTCGCTTATGGTTGCCGCTGTCTGGCTCGTTGCGAGGTGCATGACAGGAGTGTACCCTGCGGCAATGGCAGTCGGGTGGAACACCACGATGATCTGGGCCTGGAACTCCTTGGCAATGGTCGGAGGGGCGTTTGCGGGACCGAGGACCGAACCACGCTTGAAGTCCCCTTTCGCGACCCCCCTCAGGTTGAACCCGATGTTGTCCCCGGCGACCGCCTCCTGCATCTGGGTGTGGTGCGTCTCGATGGACTTCACTTCGGCTGTGAGGCCCTCCGGCATTATTGAAACCGAATCGCCGACCCTGATCTTCCCGGTCTCGACGCGACCCACTGGCACTGTCCCTACGCCGGTAATCGTGTAGACGTCCTGCACCGGGAGGCGGAGCGGCTTGTCCACCGGCTTCGGCGGCTCGACGAACTCGTCAAGTGCAGCGAGGAGGGTGGGCCCCTTGTACCAAGGCATGTTGTCTGACGGCTTGACCAGGTTCTCGCCGGTCCAACCTGATACAGGAATGAAGCGTATCTTAGATATGTTGTATCCGACCGTCTTGAGCAGGTTCTCGATGTCCTGCTTCGCCTCGTTGTAGCGCTGTTCGGAGTACTTCACCGTCTGGTCGTCCATCTTGTTGACACAGACCACGAGCTGCGAAACGCCTAGAGTCCTGAGAAGGAACGCGTGTTCCCTGGCCTGGCCCCCGGATGCGAGCGCGGCGTCCGCCTCCCCTTTCTTCGCGGAGACGACTAGGACGGCGGCGTCCGCTTCGGAAGCGCCGGTAATCATGTTCTTGATGAAGTCCTTGTGGCCGGGCGCGTCGATGAGAGTGTAGAAGTACTTCGGGGTCTCAAAGCGCTGGAAGGCGAGGTCGATGGTAACCCCCCGCTCCCTCTCGTCTTTCAGCTCGTCCAGCACCCAAGCGTATTTGAAAGAGTCACCGGCACCGGTCTTCTCTGACTCCTTCGCATACTCGTCGATCATCCTCTGGTCGACGGCGCCGAGGTCGAACAGGAAGTGCCCCATGGTAGTGGACTTGCCGTTGTCCACGTGCCCTGTCACAATCAGGTTGAGGTGTGGCTTATTCGCCATGCTAAATCAGTCCTTACAATGAAAAGACCCTGTTCAAGTGTATATAAGCGTAACGACAAGTGGGACGTCGAAGAGAGACAAAAGCACGATGCTCGCTTACCCCTGCCTGTCGCTCTCCGACTAACCGGTTACGTCATATAGCGTCCTGACATCTACCATGAGCGTGCGCAGGGTCATCCTCGACACAATCATCTCACTCGACGGTTATTATACGACACCCAAGAACGAAATAGACTGGTTCGACTTCGACCTTGGGGAGATTGAGTGGTCTAAGGAGATCCTTCGAAGGGTTGATACCATGCTGTATGGACGCGTGACCTACGAGGAGTTCAGTGCCTTCTGGCCTAGGGCAACTCCCTCCCCAGACGGGTTCGACTCTGAGATAATAGGACAATTGAACGGGACAAAGAAGTTGGTCTTCTCCCGCACCATACAGGGTCTGCCCTGGCAGCCTGCGCAAGCCGTGCGAGAAGACCCGGTCGCATCAGTCGCCAGACTCAAAGAGGAGACAGGGAAGGACATGGTGGTCGTAGGCAGCGGGACTCTGGTGTCTGCCCTAGTAAGGGCCAGACTGGTCGATGAGTACCGCCTCCGCGTCCGCCCGATCATACTCGGAGCGGGGAAACCTGCCTTCATAGACAGAGAGTCCAGGCACAAGCTCAAGCTCGTCGGAGCCAAGACGTTCAGTGATGGAGTGGTCGGGCTCCATTACGAGCCTGCGGACTAGGTCCAGCCGAGTTCGGGATGTCCGTCCCGCGGACAGTCAGGGCATCGATACAGATACCCTGTCGCCGCGCCAGGCTTCACAGGTGGGGGCCGAAGACGACCTCGACCCCGCGAATAGTCTTCGGGATCTGACTTCTGCTGAGCACTTGCGACGGAGCGACAGGCTTATTCGCGGTATGAGGAAGTTAGCATCGTGAAGAAAGCGATAGACGCGCACGTGCACCTATCTGAGCGGAAGGACGACCTCCTCCGACGCTACGGCGACCTGAACGGTCTGGAGTACACATTGGAGGAGCTCCTTCACGAGATGCAAAAGTACGGGGTCGCCCATGGGCTGCTGCTCAGCCCGCCGACGGCCCCAGGAGGAATCGTCACCAACGAGGAGGTGTTCTCACTCTGCCGCCGGAGCAGAGGGATGCTTTCGCCGGTGGTGACAGTGGAGCCGACTGTGGAGGAGGTCAAGGCAGCCCTGAGGCTCGCCGAGGAGCAAAGAAAGGCGGTGAAAGGGTTCAAGGTGAGGCTAGGGTACGTCGATGCCTCCGCGGACAGTCGGGTATTCGCTGACTTGTACGATTACGCGGAAGCCGAGGGCACCCCCGTCCTCTTCCACACAGGAGACACCGCGACCCGCGACGGAGACCTGGCAAAGTCACACCCGCTCGTCCTCGACTCCCTCGCCAACAGGAGGGAGAGCCTTACCATCGTCATCTGTCACTTCGGGAACCCATGGATGCAGGATACCGCGGAACTAATCTACAAGCACCCGAATGTCTACGCAGACATCTCAGGACTCACGACCGGTGGAGGCCCCTACGGCAAGAAGCTCACGGGGCTGCTCGCCACGAAACTCAGTGAGGCGGTGTACTATGCTGGCGGAGGGGAGAAAATACTCTTCGGGACAGACTATCCGGTGACACGGCATGCAGAAGCGCTCGAGATTGTGAGGATGATGGACGTAGACGAGTCAGACAAGGAGAGGATACTGTGGCGGAATGCCCAAGGTGTCTTCAGACTATGAGCAGGGGGGAAGGGATCGAGGTAGTCGAAGTACCCGGCGGGTCGAGGGAAGACCTCGAGTTCATACTGGACGAGAGCTTCGAAGGGCTCTACCTTAGGCACGCTAAGAGGACGCTGAAGGAGATAGGGGTAGTCAGGGTCGCGAGGTCTCCGGAGGGCCCGGTCGGGCTGATAATGGTGAAGGCCGTGGAGGAGAAGGCCGGGTACGTCTATTACGTCGCCGTGGCGACGGCGCACAGAAGGAAGGGGCTGGCGTCTCTTCTTCTCAAGGACGCCCTGGAGAGGTTCAAAGCAGCTGGGGTGGAGGACGTCTACGCCAGCGTTGAAGAGGATAACGTCCCCTCGGCGAGGCTCTTCCTATCTCATGGGTTCGCCCGGACCAGCTTCGCCGAAGTGGCGAAACGGTTCGGGATGCTGCGCGCGGTGAACATGTACCGCGTGATGATGGTGGTCCCCGGCGAGGTCCTCCTTCACAAGAGCATCTAGCAGGTTCTGACGCTGGTCGGAGTTCAGGCGCGAGTGACGCGCCCCTGGTGCCCTTATCAAGCCCGTCCAGCGGAAGGGTGTGACCAGGCCATGGTCAGGTGCTCCCTGACGGGGTTCAGCATAGGTCCTTCCGCGCCTGGTGACGCCACCCTGCCTTTTCTTGAACAACCCGGTGCCTCCGCCGTCGCACCGCATAAGATGGCAGGAGCGGGGCTCGGGTCAGTCCCTTCTCGTCAACTCCGAACCGAGGGAGCAACCCCCTAAGATAGAATCAGTATCAGCCGACGACGTGATACGATGGCGTTGACCGAATACAGCGAGTTAGCGCCAGACGGCTCCGACAGGGTAATCGAGTCCCAGACTTTTGACTCATGTGGCGCAATGACCTGCTTGACGACAACACGCGTAATCATGTGGGTGTGGGTGGCAGCGTCGACCAGGTGCCGCAGCCGGCCCTGACTCGAGCATCAGCCCTTCGAAGCGCGTTGGGAGAGGGGTGGGCGGCCAATGTTTCGGTGACGATTTTAGTCGGTCCGTCAGGGACATTGCGGGACACGGTCAAGGCAACTCCCTGCCAGCGAGCCAGGGGGACGTCTCGCCGCTCCCTGGGAAACGACATATCTACCGCGAATCAGGTCCAGGAGGAGGCATAGAGATGGACAGCCTGAGCAAGGTCGCGTCAGCCATTGACGGCCAAGTCAGAGATATGCAGAACCTCTTCGTGGACATGCTGAGGATAAAGGCGGTCAACCCTCGGATGGGTGGCCCCGGTGAAGGGGATAGGGCAAGGTTCCTAGAGAGGTTCCTGAGGGAGAACGGCTTCACAGTGGACCGCGTCGAAGTGGAGGACGATGGAGCCCCCGGAGGTGTCAGGCCGAACATCTCGGCGAAGATAGGAGGTGAAGACACCGGCCGCAATCTGTGGTACATCTCGCACTTGGACACCGTACCTGAGGGGACCAGGGACCTCTGGAAGACGGATCCGTTCGAGCCGGTAATCAAAGACGGCAAAGTGTACGCAAGAGGTGCCGAAGACAACGGACAGTCCCTGGTCGCGTCCCTCTTCGCGCTGCTCGCCCTCAAGGAGACGGGAGCCGAACTGCCATTCAACGTGGGCGTCTGGTTCGTGGCCGACGAGGAGTTCGGCAGCGACTATGGCGTCAAGGCGCTCCTCGAAAGAGGCCTGTTCAGGAAGACCGACCTGGTGGTCGTCCCCGACGCCGGGACGCCCAGGGGTACGGACATAGAGATAGCTGAGAAGGGACTGCTCTGGATGAAGCTGACAACCGAGGGAAAGCAGGTCCACGCGAGCCTCCCGAAGAAGGGGCTCAACGCTCACAGGGTTGGGATGGAACTCGCGCTGGAGCTGGACAGGCTGCTCAACGGGAAGTACGTTAACAGGGACAGGCTGTACGACTATCCTGTCTCTTCCTTCGAGCCAACGAAAATCGAGCCCAACGTAGGGAACATCAACACGATCCCAGGGGAAGACGTGTTCTACTTCGACTGCAGGGTTCTCCCTGAATACGACCTCGGCTCGGTCGTGCGCGACGTGAAAGCCGCTGCCAAGAGGGTAGGGAGGAAGCACAGGACGAAGATCAAGTTCGAGGAGGTGCAGATTGAGCCAGCGGGACCGGCCACCAGCAGGGACAGCGACGTCGCCGTCCTTTTGAAGAAGGCGGTATCGGCCGTGACCGGGGTAAAGCCGAGGTTCACTGGGATAGGCGGGCAGACGGTAGGGAATCTCTTCAGGAGGGATGGGATACCGACTGCAGTGTGGAGCACCATCGACGAAGTGCCCCACGAGCCCAACGAATACTCTAAGCTCGCCAACCTCGTCAACGACGCGAAGGTCTTCGCATCTGTCCCTCTGTTGGCCGTTTAGCCGCCGGGGTTTCAGACAGCGCGGGCTAAGGAGGCCCCCAGAACGTTGAGGGCCTACGCTGCGTCGAGAAACTCCTGCGAGATGTCGCCTACAGCAGTCTCGATGTATCCGACGCTGCTATCGCCGTCAGGACGAAGCCCCGCCCATGCCGAAGTAGAAGTTCCGCTTCGAGATTGAGCGTCCTCTGGCCGATCGCCAAACCGTCCCCCAACTTGGTCGGGCCGTCAACCAAGAGGACTACACGCACAGCTTAGGCAGAGGCCCCGGTGCCGTGGGCCTCTTCGCCATGGACAAAGCTCTCAGATGCTGAGATCGCTGGAGGCAGCTGGAGCCAAGGGCCGCTGAAGGCTTACATCGGAGGCGTCGGAAAGGTCGCCTTTCGTCATGCCTGCTACATCCTCCTATCTGGTCATATTGATTGTGGTGGCCCTTGTCCTGGTGAGGGTATCTAGGAGAGTCCTGGCGAGCCACAAGGGAACGGCTTTCAGCATCTCTAGGACATACATCTACACCGCAGTGTACATACTCATAGGCGTGGCTTTCTCTGCGCTCTCCTACGCCGAGGGTGTGCCTTACCTCGTCGCGCTCCCGGAAGCGGCCTTGGCCGCCGTAGCCGCAGCCGGCTCGTATTTCTACTCTGACAGGAGGATCGCCTTTTGGAAGGAAGGGGAGACGCTCTACTTCCGTGGGGGGGTCGTCATCTATCTGGTCTACCTGGTGGCTTTGGTGGCCAGGCTTGCCCTGGACGTAGCTTTCCTTGGACCCGCGGCCTTCAGCCTCTCGTCAGCCTCCCTGACAGGGGCCGCCCTCTACTCTACCATAGCGACCGACCTGCTGCTGACCTTCGGAGTGGGCCTTCTCCTGGGGCGGGCGGTGAGGCTGGCGATGCGCTACAGTAAAATCTCCAGAGGGGAAGAGCAGGTCCAGGGAGCACGGCCTGGCATATGATTAGAAAGCCCGGTGCATGGCGGATGAAATCCGGGAGCGCGAGCTGGGTCGAGCTCCCCGCTCTGCGCCCTGTGCCCTATCTCTTAGCTCGATGATAGGTAGCTCCAGGTGACCACGCCGACGAGCATCACCAGCGAACCGGCGAAGCCCGTGATCAGAGCCCCAGCCATGTCAGAGCTCAGCCCGAAGGTCTCGATGAACGAGATTACAGGGGCCCTGACGAGCCAGGCGAAGAAGCCCAGCGCGTAACCTACGAGCCAGAAAGCCAGCAGGATGAGTTTTCTGCCCATGCTGTTTCGACGTCATGCCTAGGCCCCTGTTCGGTAAATCGGGCGGGGACAGTATTCCTTTACGGCTTGGTTGAATAGTTTACAGCAGGATTCCAAGCGCCGCAAGGGCGTAGGCGGTCAGGAAACTGCTCGCCCCTCCAAGGAGAACTAGGAGCACCCCCTCAGCGAGGACCCTCTTTTCCTGTCTGTACTCGTCGTTGACGCAGACGGCCAGCAAATCGCCGAACAACGCCATCGGTTGTGGAGGCAAGTATGTATTTCAATGGGGCGTCAGGCTAGTTAACGGTTGCGGAGGAGGCGTCCATGACTGTGCGAAGGGCCCCCGGGCGGGGGTTCCGCTGTGGCGTGTCTTCCACTGACCCCGTCTACGGAGGCAACCATCCACATGCAAATGGCGCAGGCCCTGCCCGGGGCGGCGCCGTCATGCCGGTGCCCAATCTCCAATCCGCTTCAGCACGGCCATAGCTCTGAGGGTGATCATCTTGCTGGGCTTCCCGACATCCTCCAAGGAGAAGGGGCGGTCGCCTGCTTCGGGTGGCTCACGTTCCAGAGCCCCTGCGGGCTCTCAGATTCCGGGTTGACAGCGTCAAGTATCCACTTCCCGTCTGACCTGCGCTTCT
Source organism: archaeon (assembly GCA_021800855.1). Classification (GTDB taxonomy): domain Archaea; phylum Thermoproteota; class Nitrososphaeria; order Nitrososphaerales; family Gagatemarchaeaceae; genus UBA183. Next base: position 22,402 of record JAJYYP010000001.1, read on the forward strand.
TCCTCAACAGAGAGAGCGCGTAGTCCATCCTCCTGTCATCGGTGTAGCCGAGGGCGGTCAGGAAGTCCAGTCCCACTAGCATGTCGTAGTAGTAGTGCACCGGGTAGTGGAACCGATGCCACGGCTCGTAATCGGCGCCCTGGATGTGCAGCTCCCGCTGCAGAAAGAACTCTGCGCCTTTCTCGACGGCATCTTTCATCCCCCTCGTCCACTTCTGCCGCGGGTAGACGGCGAAAGCGCTGAGGGGCTCCCAGGAATCCAGGTCGCGCCCACGCCCCCCTTCCCCGTAGTTAAAGCAAGACCATCCACCGAGCGGAGACTGGTTATTCACGAACCACTCGAAGGCGCCCTTCACCTTGGGGTGGTCTTCGTAACCGAACTTCACAAGCGCCCTCGCGGCGTTCCCGGTGGTGCATAGGTGTCCTTGCCTCGCTCCCCCCTTGCTGGAACCAACGAAGCCGCCGTCCTTGGCGGCGAACCGGTCTATCCACAGACGGCACGCCCTCTCAATCATCGGGTCGGCCTTCGTGATCCCTAAGTCGGAGAGCACAAGAGCATCCAGTTCGTGGACGTGTACTTCGGATGATAGAGGCTCCGCTCCCCCTCCCAGTGGCCCCCCGGCTTCTGCTTTTGGAGTATCTCCTTGGCCCAACCGAGTCTAGGAATCGCACCCCGGGCAGCCGCGACCTCAGGGTCACCCTCCGGCCTTCCGAGGAGTTCTTTGAGGGCGAGGTAGCGGACCGACGGCTGGTTCTCCTCGAGGAGCCACGCCACCGCTGAGCCAGGATTGTTCATATGTTCAAACGCGCAGAGCCACCGTTGAATTGGCCCACTATGAGAGGGCGACGAGGTCGCGGGCAGTCTCCTCAGGTTTCGTTATCATAGGCCAGTGCCCCGCCTCGATTAGCTTGTATGGCCCATCAAGCTTCCCCCACTTCCCTGCGACAATCTCCTCCACCGGGTCCCCCGAAAAGGTGCAGAAGATGTACGCCTCCTTGACGGAGTCGTATCCTTTGGAAAGGATGATCGGGTCTTTGGCGAGTTTTATCGGCCAGGGGGTGGCCATGGACATCATCCACCGCCGGGCTTCCCCGACGACGTCCTTGCCTATCTTGTCGATGGTCTCTTCTGAGAGTCGGACGCCCAGCGAATCTGGGGTGAGGGACGGAAACTCCTTCGACGGGTCGAAGCCAGCCTGGGGGTCTCTGGTCCGCTCAGGCCTGAGCGCGTCAAGGTAGATCACCTTAGACACCCGGTCATTGGCCTTGTCAGCGACGGCCGCGGCCACCTTGCCGGCGAAGCTGTGCCCTACGAGCACGAAGTCATCAAGCTCGTTGTACCTTATCACGTTGAGGACATCGCGTATGGCGGTCTCCATCCCGACGTCTTTGGACATCAGGTGGACCCTCTCCCCCATCCCGGTGAGCGTCACCGGGTATGCCTCGTGGCCTTCCTTCTCAAGGAGCGGCACCACGCGCTTCCACGCCCAGCCGCCTAGCCAGGCGCCAGGGATGAGGACGAACCTAGACATCACGCTAGACGCCGCCCCGGCATAAATAAACCCCCTCGGAGTTCAGGGCCAACACCGAGAGGAGGGCTCCGCGAAACTGGTCCTGCCCGCCAGAGAGGCCTTTGGCGACGTTTGCAGTCCCACGAGCCACTACCCGACCGCCGTCGAGTCTGGCCGAGGGCGTCGAGTCGATGAGGGGAGACCCAGGGGAGCGTTGATATACCCGACGCAAGTTCAGAGGTCGGCAAGGCGTCCACCTTGCCCACAAGTTTTCTCAAGAAACTCGATACCGCGCAGGGCGTTTTCACCTTCAGGGACTTCATACTCCTCCCTGGAAGGAGCGAGGTCGAGCCGGCGGACATCGACCTCTCGACGAGGCTTACCAGGAACATCAAGCTGAGGGTTCCCCTCGTCTCGTCTCCCATGGACACCGTCACGGAGTGGAAGCTCGCCCTCGAGATGGCCAAGTTCGGAGGGGCCGGGGCGATACACAGGAACATGCCAGTGGAGAGGCAGGTGGAGGAGGCGAGGAAGGTGAAGGCAGCCAAGGCAGAGGCGGCGAGCACCGACGAGAAGGGGAGGCCCCTGGTCGGGGCTTCGGTGTCCCCTCTCGACGCAGAGAGGTGCAAGGCCCTGGACAGGGTGGTCGACTTCCTGGTAGCCGACGTAGCCCATTTCCACACTTCCAAGGTCATGGAAGCCGCAAGGAGGGTTATCCCCGACCTGTCTGCAGACTTCATCGCAGGGAACATAGGGACTAGCAGAGCCGCCTCAGACATCGTCGACGAGCTCCCCAGGGTGGACGGGTTCAGGGCTGGAATCGGCTCTGGTTCCATATGCATCACCTCCGAAGTCACGCGGGTAGGAGCTCCGACCCTGTTCGCTGTCGCTCAGGTCGCCACCGCTATGGAAGAGAAGGGGCTTGACATACCGATTGTAGCGGATGGAGGGATCCGTGGCCCGGGGGACGCTGCCTTGAGCTTCGCCGCAGGGGCGTCGGTGGCGATGCTCGGCTCCGCGCTCGCCGGGACCGCGGAGTCCCCGAGCCCGCGTGTCACAAGGAAGGGGAGGGCGTACAAGGTCCACAGGGGGATGGCGAGCGCGGCGGCTAGGAGGGTGAGGTTCGCCGTCGACAGGTACAGCGTCCCTGCGAAGGGCCTAGACGAGGGGGTGGAGGCCTACGTCCCGTACGTCGGAAAAACCTCTGGGGTCTTGGGGAGGATGGAGAACGGGCTCAGGGCGGCCTTCGGGTATGCCGGTGCCAAGAGCGTGCAGGATATGTGGAGGAAGGCATCTTTTGGTTCGGTGAGCGCTGTCGGAGCCACGGAGCTGGGGGCGCACTCCGTCGAGGAGATTTGATGGAGCCAGACCTCGCAGGAGGGATAGCGGTCCTCGACTTCGGGGGGCAGTACGCTCACCTGATCTGCCGTAGGGTGAGAGGGCTGGGGGTGTACGCCGCCCTGCTCCCGCACAACACCCCCCTGGAGGAACTGGAAGCGAGGAGGGTGGCAGGGGTCATCCTCTCTGGAGGGCCCTCCAGCGTCTACGCGCCGGGCGCGCCTGCGGGAGACCCGGGGATCTTCGGCGGAGAGCTCCCCGTCCTGGGCATCTGCTACGGCTACCAGCTCATGGTGAAGGCCCACGGTGGGGAGGTGACAAGGGGTGAGCGGAGGGAGTACGGCAGGACCAGGGTCAGGATAGCCGACAACCGCGGGCTGTTCGAGGGCGTGGAGGGCGGGTCGCTGGAGGCCTGGATGAGCCACTCAGACTCGGCCACCAAGATTCCGCAGGCGATGGAAGTCCTAGCGTCCTCAGACGGTTCACCTTACGCCGCTGTCAAGCTCTCGGGGCACCGGCAGTACGGCGTCCAGTTCCACCCTGAGGTCTCTCATACAGAGAACGGAGAGGCCATCTTGGCGAACTTCGTCCTGAAGGTCTGCGGGGCCGAGCGGAGATGGAGCATGCAGGGTTTCCTCAGGCGCGCGGTCGAGGAGCTGTCGCGGCTCGACGGGAGAGTCCTGTGCGCAGTCTCTGGTGGGGTCGACTCTTCAGTCGCGGCCGTGCTCCTGTCGAAGGCGGTCGGGGATAGGCTCAGATGCGTATTCATCGACACCGGACTCCTAAGGGCAGGGGAGAAGGAGAAGGTAGAGGCGACGCTCGGCAGGGACCTCGGTCTCAGCGTTGCCTTCGTTGACGCTTCAGAGAGGTTCATGGGGGCCCTCAAGGGGGTAGCGGATCCCGAAGAGAAGAGGAGAGTGACAGGGAAGGTGTTCGCAGATGTCTTCGAGGAGTTCGCCGGGGCGGAGGGACCATTCGAGCACCTGGCCCAGGGGACGCTTTACCCCGACGTCATAGAGAGCGGCAGGTCTTCGGGCCCCGCCGCGGTCATCAAGACGCACCACAACGTCGGCGGGCTCCCCTCAGGTCTGTCGATGCATGTGGTAGAGCCGCTCCGGGAGCTGTACAAGGACGAGGTCAGGGAACTGGGGGGGCTGCTAGGCCTCCCCGAATCAACCCTGAAGAGGCATCCGTTCCCCGGACCAGGGCTGGCGGTCAGGGTGCTTGGGGAGGTCACCCCGGAGAAGCTAGCCGTATGCAGAGGGGCGAGCAGGATCGTCGAAGAGGTGCTAGAGGAGGCAGGGATGTACTCGCAGGCCTGGCAGGCTTTCGCCTACGTTGGGGACGATAGGGTCACCGGCGTCCTTGGGGATGAGAGGAGATACGGACTCCAGGTCGTGGTGAAGGTGGTCGAGTCGGTCGACGGGATGACAGCGGACTGGAGCAGGCTCGACCCGGCTACGATGGAAAAAATTTCGAGCAGGATAACCAACGAGGTGCCGGGAGCCGTCGCCGTCGCCTACAACCTCTCGTCCAAACCCCCCGCCACCATCGAACCTCAGTGAAAACCATGACCCGGCCAGGCCCAAAGACAGAGCTTGCGGAGCTGCACGTCCACCTCGGAGGGTCGGTGGATCCGGCCGTGATGTGGGAGATCGCTCACGCGCAAGGGATCAGGCTCCCCACCAAGGACTACTGGAAGTTCGTCGACATGGTCACCGTGGACGGGGCCAGGGGGAAGACCTTCGAAGAATACCTCGCGCTGTTCCATTGGACTGAGCTCATCCAGTCGAGCCCTCTCGCCATCGAAAGGTCGGTGTATCAGACCATCGCCGGGGCGTACAGGAAGAACAACATCACCCTCCTCGAGCTCCGCTTCAACCCCATGAAGAGGAACAGGGGAGGGGAACAGGACCTGGACCAGATCATGATGGCTGCGGTGAGGGGGCTGGACAGGGCGTCCCTCGAGTATCCTGTCAGGACCGGGCTCATCGTATGCTTGGACAGGACGTTCGACAGGAGGCTGAACGAGATACTGGTCGACAAGGCCGTGCTCTTCTCCAACAGGGGGGTGGTGGGGATCGACATCGCAGGGCCCGCCGCCCGAGGGTTCAGGTACGCGGACTACGCCGCGACGTACAGGAGAGCGAGGAGTGAGGGCCTCGGACTCACGGTGCACGCGGGGGAGGACGAGGGGCCTGGATCCGTCCGCGAAGTCCTCGAGCGCCTTGAACCGGACAGGATCGGCCACGGAGTGAGGGCGACGGAAGACGATAGGACAATGGAGATGCTGGTGGAGAGGGGCGCGATCCTAGAGGTCTGTCCCACCTCGAACCTGAACACAGGGGTCCTGAAGGGGGTAGAAGAGATGAAGAGAGTATTCGCGGCCCTGAAAGCCCATCGGGTCAGGTACACGATCAACACGGACGGGCCGGAGATGCTGAAGACCAACATCCGCGGCGAGGTGGACTTCCTGGTCAGGCACGGCATAATCACCCCCGCTGAGGCCCAGCGGGCGAACAGGACAGCCTTCCAGGCGTCTTTCGTCAAAGACTGAGCGGTGCAAAGGTTAGAAAGGAGACCAGCGCTGGGCGTGCTGAAGTTGGAGCCAGCAGAGAAGGCGGTCGCGGTCGGGGAGTACACGGTGAACTATGCCTCGGCAGGGAACGGCGAACCCCTGTTCTTGCTCCATGGCAGCGAGCCAAGGGAGACCTGGAGGGTGTGGGAACCTTTGCTCGCACTCGCCGACACCTATCGGCTCATAGCGCCCGACCTGCTGGGTCACGGGAAGTCGTCGAAGCCTCAGGAGACCCCGGACCACGCGGGTCAGGCTCGGATGCTCAAAGACCTGGCGGACAGGCTCGGGGTGAGCAGGGCTGCGATGCTCGGAAGCGGGTGGGGGGGCCAAGTAGCCATCGAATATGCCTTGGAGTGGCCGGACTCGGTGAGCTCGCTCGTGCTCATCGCCAGCGCATACGACACGGAACAGCTCCCCAGGCTGCGGAAGCTGAGGAAGCCTGCCCTGATAATCTATGCAGAAGATGACATGGTCACGCAGCTGAAGGCAGGGTACCTCCTGCGCGACGCCATAGGGAAGTCGAGGCTTGAGGTTCTGGGGGCTGTCGCCAGGGACCCAAGATACGACTTCCGGATGAGCCATAGGCTCCAAAACTTCAGGGCCCCGCAGGTGATGCAACTTACCAGGTCGTTCCTTTCCAACCCTTTCGCCATGGTCGCCGACCCTCCGGAGATGGAGAACGAGCTTCGGGGACAAGCCCTGAGGAAGGACGACGAGAAGGACGGCCCCATCTGGAAGAAAGGCTCCCCCTAGCCGCAGACGCCTGGTCTCGTCCTCTTAGGCTTCGAGAAGCGTCTGTTCCCGACGGGACCGCGGCCCCTCTTCCCCTCTCCTGTCACCGTGGCCACTCTGGTCCCATTGGCCCTTGATGCCAGAGAGATTTGGGCTTAGCATCATGGAACCTGACAACTGGCGCACAAAGGAAGGCCCCTCCGATATGCAAGCGGGTTTGCAGCGCGCCGTCAGGCGGTTACGTGACCCCCCACGTGGCAGAAGGACGGCATCCAGTTGTACGAGGTTTAGTCGCACGAGCACCGAATGGTCGCGGGAGGTCGGTTACCTCGAAGCCATTGCCACGCGCTCTTGCTCGTTCTTCTTCTTGACCGCGTAGCTGTTGGAGTCGCCGGACGCTGCCTGGATAATCTCGTCCGCCAGGACCTCCTCGACGGTCTTCACCGAGTTGAACGCCGACTCCCTGACCCCCTCAGAGATGAACCTCAGCGCGAGGTCCACCCTTCTAACAGGAGAGATGTCAACCGACTGGTGGTAGACCACGCCGCCGTAGCTCAGCCTTGTGGTGTCTTCGTTGGGAGAGGAGTTCTCTATAGCCTTCACGAGCTGTTGCACTGGGTTCTGGCCTGTCCTTAGTTCGATGATGGCGAAAGAGGCCTTGACCACGTTCATCGCTTTCTGCTTCTTGCCACCCATCCTTCCGGTGTTCTTCGCATATTTCTTCCCGAAGTGCATGATCTCGTTCACCAGCCTTTCGACTATGTTGACCCTCGTCTTCCCGAACTTCTTGTGCTCGTGCCTCCCCCCCGAGTGCGGGATCAGTATCGGCCTCACGTTGATCACCGTCTGAAGCCCCGGGTCCTCCACCTTGACCCCGGTCAGGTCCCACCTCTCCCAGAGCAGGAGGTTGGGGTACTCGAGCGCCTGCCTGCTCATGCCTATCTCCTCGGCTTCTCCTTTCGTCCGTAGACTAGCTCGTTGAGTGAGACACCGTTCACCTTGAAGACAGTCCAACGGACACCAGGTATGTCCCCCATGGCCCGCTTCATCGACCCGCCAATGCCCTGCAGGACTACCTCGTCGTGCTCGTCCACGAAGTTCAGGGCGCCGTCACCGGGTAGGAAGGCGGTGACCTGCTTCCCGTTCTTGACGATCTGGCATCGGATACACTTCCTGATGGCAGAGTTAGGCTGCTTCGACTCCACCCCCACCTTCTCGAGGACAATCCCTCTAGCCTGGGGGGCGCCTTCGAGGGGGTCTGCTTTGTAGTCGAGGCCGAGCTTCCGCCTCTTGTACCACTTGTTGGACCAGCGGAGTCTCTGGCGCTTGAGCGAGATCTGCCTCGCTGCGAACTCTCCACGTGGCGAACCGGACATGCTTCAGTCGCCGCCTTTTCCCATCGTATATAGAGCTTTCAAAGAAGCTCAGACGTTATCTGCAGGTTGCTCACGTCGAAGTAGCGCCTGGCCAGAAGCCTGACCTTCTCCGCGTTCTTCCCCCCCAGCCCGAGGACCGCCCCCTTCTTCCGCGGGTCGACTACCACTACGACCGCCTTCGTGCCGTCCAGCCTCTCGCTGACGCGCACTTCCTGGATCGACTTCGAGCCTAGCGCGTTCTTCACCAGCCCCTCCACGTCGTCGGCCCACTCGACTACCTCTACAGGTCGCCTCACGGCCCGCTCGATCTTCTTCACAGAGGCGCCCTCCTTGCCGATGGCGAGGCCCATCTGTCCCTGGGCCACTACGAAGATGACCCGGCCCCTGCGTTCGTCTATCACGCAGTCCCTGGCCGTCGCCCCTGTCATCCCTTGGAACATTGACATGAGCGAGAGCTCGTCTGAGGAGAGCTTGATCTCTGGCACCTACAGTATCACCGCATCAGCTGTTTGACGTCGGTGTCGCTCACGTTCCTGAGCGCCATGGCGGAGACGTTGTAGGGCTTCCCCACCAACCGCGCCAACTCTGCTGACGTCTGGGTCAGTTCGACCACCGGGACCCCGTGCTTCTTCGCCTCTTCCCTGAGCTTCTCGCCCAGGTCGTGGGGGATGGACCTCGTTATGAGGATGCCCTTGCTCCCCTTCACTGCGGCGATGCTCTCCCTGGCGCCGACGGCTGTCTTTCCTGCCTTCATGGAGTCCTTCAGCACCTTGGAGAGTTGGGCGGTGTCGACCATTCTCAATCAGCTCATGTAGAGGTCGATCATGCCGGTTCCCAACGGTATCGGGAGCCCGACGATGACGTTCTCCGTGACCCCCTTGAGGTCTTCGACCTCGCCCTTGACCGCTGCCTCGGCGAGGGTCGGGACTGTGATCTCGAAGGCCGCCCTCGCCAAGACGCTGCTCTTGGTCCCGGCGATGCCGTGCCTCCCTATCTGCTGGATGTACCCCTTCGACGTCATCAGGTCGGCAACGAGGAAGATGTGGCGGATGTCCACCTCTAGCCCCTGCTCGTCGAGGGTGCTCATCAGCTCCCTCACGAGGGTGGCGCGGGCCGCCTCGATCCCGAGGACCTGAGCGACCTCGTGGACGTTGTTGGTGTAGACTTTGCTCGGGTCGACCCCCTGTACCTGCACGACCTTGCCCAGGTTAGACCCCGAGGTCTGTATGAACCACTCCTCCCCTTCCTTTACCACGGTGACGCGGGTGATCCCAGGGATCCCCTTCAGCTTCATGTTGAGGATCTTGTTCCTCAGGGTGAACAGGGCAGAGAGGTCTGCCTCGGGCATGCTGACGTGGATGATGTTCGGGTTCCTCTTGTCCTGTTGGACCTTCCGCTTCCCTGTCTCTATCACCTTGGCTATCTCCTCCGGGCTCGTGTCCCTGTCGTTCATCATCTCAGGGCTGAGGTGGAGCTTGATCCCCTCGGTCGGGTCGACCTCGCTGAAGGCGACGACGTTGCCGACCTTCGTGAACAATATCTCCTTCGCCACCTTGACAGCCTTCTCGTTCTGGGCGGCGTAGTCCTTGGTAAGGTAGATGTCCATGGACGGTTTCGCCGGGATCTTGCGGGCGTCGACCAGCTCCATGAGCCTCGGCAGCCCCAAGGTGACGTCTCTCTCACGGACCCCTGCGAAGTGGAACGTCCTCAGGGTCATCTGGGTGCCAGGCTCTCCTATCGACTGGGCAGCGACTATGCCTGACGCTTCGCCAGGCTCAACCCTCGAGTAGTCCAGGGCCTCAGCCACCCTTTCCATCGACTCTCTGAGACCTTCGTCCGTGAGATGAGAGTTCCCGAGCTTTTCCTTCAGCTCCTTCACCAGCCTTTCATTGAGCAGGGGCTGGTACTTCTTCAACAGCCTCTCCAGCTCCTCTTCGCTGGTCTTGGTCTTCGACTTGTGCGACAGCTCCTCGGTCTCGATCAGCCTGTCCAGGTTGATTGGGCGGCCATGGTCGCTCTTGGCAGGGTCGACGCCGTCCTCTCCATATAGGAACTGTATGATATGGCCGTGTGGGTCCCTAACGGTGAGGTCGTACTCGACCTTGAGGTGCTCGAGGGCGTTGACCAGCCTCCTCTGCATGTAACCGCTCTGCTGCGTCCTGACAGCGGTGTCCACGAGCCCCTCGCGTCCTCCCATGGCGTGGAAGAAAAACTCGGTCGGGGAGAGACCGTCTCTGTAGTTGCTCTTGACGAACCCTTTCGCGGTGGGGGACGGGTCGTTCCAAGCGAAGTGGCTCAGCGCCCTCCCCTTCAGGCCGTGGCTGATTCTCTTGCCGCGAACCGACTGCTGCCCCAGCGCCGCGGTCATCTGACCGACGTTGAGGCTCGACCCTCTGGCACCTGTCCTTGCCATTATCATGCCGGAGTTCTCTGCCGGGAAGGCCCTGTCAGCTATCCTCCCCGCCTTGTCCCTGGCCTTCGCAAGCTCGTTGACTATATACGCCTCGAGTGTGTCCTCTGCCGAGAGGCCCCTGGTGAGCTGAAGCGCGCCTGTCTTGTACTTCTTCTGGAGGTCGGTGACGCTGGCGTAGGCCTCGTCAAGCGCATCTGTGATCCCCTTCTTGGCCTCGGTGGGGAGCTCGAGCTCGTTGAACCCATATGTGAAGCCCCTTCGGGTGAGGAAGGTCTTGAGGACCTTGAGTATCGAGTTGAGGAAGTTGCGAGCCTCCTCATTACCATAGTCTTTGGCGATTCTGTGCAGCAGGGAGTCCGGCTCCTCGGCCCCTATCACCGCCTTGTCGACGACACCAGAAACCAGCTCGCCGTCCCGTATGACCACGTCGTTGGAGGCCCCGGTCCTCTGTGCTTTGGCCCACTTGGAGGTGAGGACGTAATTCATCCCCTTTGGGAGGAAGAGGGAGAAGAGTTGCTTCCCGGTATAGGCAGGGTGCGCTCCCTTTACCGCTGGCTCGGGGAGGTCCCCTACGTAGTCCCCTATCAGTGCGAGGTTGGAGAACTCGGCTGTGGTGAGGGTGGTCTCGTCCCGCGTGAGCATGAACGCTCCCGTGATGAAGTCCCTGATCCCTCCGATGATAGGTCCTCCGTACCTGGGCGAAAGTATCTGGTCCTGCACCCTCATCAGCATGAGCGCTTCGGACCTTGATTCTTCGCTCTGTGGGACGTGGAGGTTCATCTCGTCCCCGTCGAAGTCGGCGTTGTAGGGGGGGCAGACCGAGGGGTGGAGCCTGAAGGTCCTGAACGGCAGGACACGGACGAAGTGCGCCATGACGGACATCCTGTGGAGGGACGGCTGCCTGTTGAAGAGCACGATGTCACCGTCCATCAGGTGCCTTTCGACGATGTATCCTGGGGCGAGGGAGTCGGCCAGCGCCTTCCTGTCGCTGGCGAAGTCCAACCTGATCTTCACGCCGTCTGGCCTTATGACGTAATTGGCGCCAGGGTGCTCAAAGGGGCCCCTGTTCACGAGCGCCTTCAGGTGTTCGATGTTGAAAGGCGAGACCTTTTCTGGTATCGTGAGCTTCTTCGCGACCTCGAACGGCACCCCCACCTCGCCGATGTCGAGGCTTGGGTCTGGACTGATCACAGTACGGCTGGAGAAGTCAACCCTCTTCCCCGACAGCGACCCCCTGAACCTCCCTTCCTTCCCCTTCAGCCGCTGGCTGAGCGTCTTCAGCGGCCTCCCGGACCTGTGGTGTGCCTGCGGAATCCCCGAGACCTCATTGTCGAAGTAGGTGGTGACGTGGTAGTGGAGCAGGTCTACCAGGTCCTGCACGATAAGATGAGGGGTGCCTGACTCCTTAGACTCGCGCACCCTCTGGTTGACCCTGAGGATATCAACCACCTTGTGGGTGAGGTCGTCCTCCGATCTGATCCCCGACTCGAGAGTTATGGAAGGACGGACCGTGAGCGGAGGGACCGGGAGCACTTGCAGGACGAACCACTCAGGCCTGGCTGCCTTCGAGTTGAACCCGAGGAGCGCCAAGTCGTCGTTGTTAAGCCTCTCGAGCCGTTCGCGGATCGCCACCGGGAGAAGGCGGGTCGCTCCCCCTTCCTCGGTGATTTCATGGAAAATGGTCGGTTTCGTGAACTCAATCTGATACTGCTGCTTCCCGCAGTGCGGGCAGAGCTTGACCTTCTTCGCCTTCGTGACAATCTCCTTGGCGACGGCGTCCGTCAGGGACGGGGTGAAGTCTGTCTGGTTCGTCAGTTTGGTCCGGTAGGCGTCCAGCTCCTGCTGCGGCAAAAGTATCCTCCCGCAAGACCTGCACGTAGTTTGGACCAGCCTGTTGATCTCGTCCACGAACGCGATATGGAGGACCGGCTCGGCCAGCTCGATATGGCCGAAGTGCCCCGGGCACCTCCCTGCAGTCCCTCCGCAGGTACCGCACTTCTGTCCCGGCTCGAGGGTGCCGAGCCTGCTGTCCATGAGTCCCCCCTGGACTGGCATCCCGTCCTCGTCGTAGGTCTCAGGCTGGGTGATCTCGGCGACAGAGTACTTCCTGACCTCCGCGGGGGAGAAGACGGCGAAGTTGATCCCGCCGATTGTTTTGAGCGCCTGTTCCATTGACATTTCTCTACACCTTGTCCTTCAGCTGGAGCCTCGGCGCTATGTTCAGGCTCATCATCTCCTGGAGCAGGAGCTTGAATGCGTAGGCGACGACCACGGTGGATATCTTTGCCTGGTCGCCGTCTATCTTACAGGTGTACTTCCTCTGCTTCGCGTCGTAGTAGGCTATCAGGCCGCACTTTTCGCAGACGTAGATCTCCGCCTTGTCAGCTTCGTCCAGCAGCCTGTCCTTGAGGACCATGGACGCGCCGTACGCAATCAGGCAGTCCCTCTCCATTTCTCCGAACCTGAGACCCCCGCCACGCGCCCTCCCCTCCGTGGGCTGCTTGGTGAGCATCTGTACCTGCCCTCTGGCCCTGGCGTGGATCTTGTCCGCTACCATGTGATGCAGCTTCTGGTAGTATACCACCCCCACGAAGACGTCGGCCGCGAACTTCTTCCCGGTCTTGCCGTCATACATGACCTCTCTTCCTGTCGGCTCGAACCCCTTCGCCCTTAGGACCTTCTCCATCTCCTCGATACTCTCACCTGCGAAAGCCGAGCCGTCGACCGGCGAACCCCTGAATGCCGCCGCCTTCCCAGCGATGGACTCGATGAACTGGCCCACGGTCATCCTCGACGGGAAGGCGTGAGGGTTGATGATTACGTCAGGGACGATCCCCTCCGCCGTGTATGGCATGTCCTCCTGCGGGACGACCAGCCCGATGACCCCTTTCTGACCGTGCCTTGATGCGAACTTGTCTCCTATCTCCGGGACCCTCATGTCCCTCACTCTTACCTTGAACATCTTACCCCCCTCGACGTTCTCGGTCATGAAGATGGAGTCCACCACCCCGTTCTCCGACGGCCTGACGGCCACCGAAGTGTCGCGTCTGTAGGGGCCCTTGATCTCGAACTCCTTATACTCCTCCATGAACCTCGGAGGGCTTGTCCTGCCGATTACCACGTCCCCTCCGGTCACCTGAGACTCGTGGGCTACCACCCCGTCACCCTCAAGGAGCCGGTAGAACTTCTCTCCTCTGTAGCCGCGTATGTTTGAGTCGGCCGACGGGACCTCGAAAGTGTCCCGCATCCCGCCGAGGTATTGCTTCGCCTCGCCTTCATAGAGCCGGTAGAAGAATGAGCGCGACATACCTCTTTCGACGCTCGACTTGTTCATGATGATCGCGTCCTCAATGTTGTAGCCCTCGAACGAGAGGACGGCTACCACACAGTTCGTCCCAAGCGGACGCTCGTCTATCCGGAGAAGGTCGAGCGTCCTGGTGCGTACCACCGGGGCCTGCGGGCTCACGAGCAGGTGCTGCCTCACGTGAGGGGAAATCGGATATGTGGGGGAGCTGAAGCCAAGGCTCTGCTTCGCCATGGCCGACTCGTAAGTGTTCCTCGGCGATTGGTTGTGCTCAGGGTACGGGATTATTGACGCCGCAATGCCGAACATGGCCGCTGGGAAGAGCTCCATATGCGTGTTCTTGGTAGAGACGTCGTCTGGCCCCATTGATACCAGGCAGTTCTCTTCCTCGTTGGCGTCGATAAGCTCGATGACCCCTTGGTCGACCAGGTCACGCCAGGACATCTGCCCAGTGCTTACCTTATCGACGAGCTCGGGTGTCAGTAACGGGCGACCGCTTTCGACGAGGACCAGCGGCCTCAGGACTCTCCCTGAGCTGAGGCTGACGTAGACCCGCGGGTAGGCGTTCTCGTTCACAGGAGAGACATACAGTACGCTGGCGCCGGGATTGATCTGCCCCTCGCGCCTGAGCTTACGGAACGCCTTCGCAAGGCGCTCCCCGTCGTCGACGTACCCCAAGAACCTCCCGTCCATGAATATCCTGCAGCCATCGACCTGGAGCTTCTGGTCTGATTCTCTGATCTGCCTGGCTCCCAACTCCCAGAGTTTCTCTTCTATCTCCTGCGGCGGGACGCTCACGGAGATGATAGCCGAGAGCGCCAAGTTCTTCACCAGGCCGCAGTTCACCCCTTCAGGCGTCTCCGAAGGGCATATCCTGCCGAAGTGAGTCGCATGCAAGTCTCTCGCCTCGAAGTTCGGCTGGCTCCTGCTGAGCGGGGACTGGACCCTCCTGAGGTGGCTCAGGGTGCTGAGGTAGTTGGTCCGGTCGAGGAGCTGCGTCACCCCGACCTTCCCTCTCCCCCAGTTCCCAGTAGCTATGGCGTTGTTGAGCTTGTCAGTGATTATGCCGGTCCGGATGGCCGCCCCGACGACGTTGCCCCCCCGTTTCTGACCCGTCCTTTCGAGCTGGTACTTCATATCCCTCACCAGGTTGCGGAAGGCGGTCCTGAAGAGGTCTGCCAGCATCTGGCCAGCGAACTTTATCACCTTGTTCCCGTAGTGATCCTTGTCGTCCGCCTCGATCCACCCTAACCTCAGCTCCAGCAGCTTGCATGCAGCCTCTCCCATGAACATCGACTTGTCGAACCGCTTGTCTTCCGTCTTGCCCAGGTGGGGCAGCAGACCCCAGTCGAGCATCGACAAGGCTCTCTTGACTCTGAACTCTTCGAGCATCCCATGGGCGACCCTGTTGCCGATGAATACGAGGGCGTCCTTCTCCGTTGGCGCTTCGCTCGCCTTATCGAAGGAGACTTCCAGGAGGTCTTGAATCTCAGGCTTCGGTGAGACTGCGTCGGCGATCTCCTTGTCAGACTTTATCCCGAGCGCACGCATCACTATCACATAGGGCAGGTCCACCGGGCAGCTGGGGACCTTGACATTGATGGCGCCGTCCTGCTTCAGAGTCAATTCCAGTTTCGACCTGTATCCAACGACGGAGGAGTAGACCCGAGACTTGTAGGTAGTGGCCCCTGCCAGCCTCTCTGCGTCCACCAGAATCTTGTTAGGGGACAGGTCCTCGAGGCCTACGATCACCCTCTCCGCCCCGTGGATTATGAAATAGCCCCCAGGGTCGTTGGGGTCCTCTCCCGACTCGACGAGCTGTTCCCTTGAGCGATTAGAGAGCTGGCAGAGCTCGCTCTTCACCATGACAGGGAGGTCGCCTATGTGCTGGCGGGTTGTGTCGCGCGGGAGGCCCTCCTCTTCGATGGTCATTTCGAGGAGGATAGGTGCGGAGTAGGTGAGGTTCCTCAGCCTCGCCTCCATTGGGAGTATGCTGCTCACCGAGCCGTCGATCTCCACTACGCGTGGGGACCCGAGGGTGACCCTGCCGAATTTTATCCTGTATGGGGTGCTGACAGTCTCCACCTCGACTTCGCCTATCTCGTCGACGATGTTCTGGAGGCCCCTCGTCACGAACTCGTTGTAGCTGTTGAGGTGCTGGCGCGCCACCCCTTCCCTCTCAAGAAGGTCGCTCAGTATCACCCAGGAGTTGCTCGCGATTTGTCTACTCAACCTCTATCCCTCTACCACATACCGGTAGTACACGCCTGAGCCCGCGGTCTCGCTGGTCCTGGTGATCCTGACTAGGTCCCCTGGCTTCGCGCCAATCTCCTTGACTATCGAGTCTGTCGACTGTATGTATGGGAACTGGGACGGGGTTGCGTTGAACCTTGCGACCACCTGGGCCGCCTCCTCTCGAGTCAGGAGCTCATGCTTCGGAATCAAGAAATGCGTGCTGACCTTGAACGCTGGGACCTCATCCTCGACTTTCTTCCTCTTGGTAGCCTTCTTGGGCGCCGCCTTGCTCTCCGCTATGCGCACTTACCTCCATTAACAATGCAGACTACCTCGCTCGAACAATACACGGAACAGGGCCCCTTGAAGAGCGCTTTTGACCGCGTATTTAGATTTTACGAACACCTTCCAGCGCTTCGCATTCACAGGAACTGGCTTTGGCTGGTTGAAAACGGCAGCATCTGAGCTCTTGGCTCGATTCGCAGCATCAGCCCGTCAGTCCGTACCAGACGCGCCGATTTTCAGGCCCTGAGGAGTTGAAATCGCCGCATCCTGAGAGTCCCTTGGTCAGGCGCTCACCGAATCGGCTTCGTAGACCGTGGTGCCTTCCGCGGGGTCGTGCACGGCCTTGGAGAACTCAACATAGAGCCTCTTCGTCACCGGACCCGGGGCCCCGGTCCCGACGTTCACTCCGCTGATCGAGCCGATTGCGAGGATTTCTGCCTTAGTCCCCACGAGGAATGCTTCGTCTGCTGTGTTCAGCTCGAAGGGGGTGACGTCCCTCTCTGTGACCTCCAACCCGAGGTCGGCACACAAAGAGATGATGCGTGCCCGGGTTATCCCGTGGAGTATTCCTGCACCAGACGAAGGTGTCGAAAGCCTCCCGTCCTTAACCAAGAATACGTTGCTTACGCTAGCCTCTGACACAAACCCTCTATGGTCGAGCAGTATTGCGTCGTCGGCGCCGGCGTTGGTGGCCTCCATCTTCGCAAGTATGCTGTTCATGTAGTTGAGCGACTTTATCTCATGTGACGTCCCGTCTACAACGTCCCTCCTGTGTGACGAAAAGATCACCCTGACGACCTTCGGCTCCCTCGGCCCCAGGGCGCTGGCCATGGGTTCCGTGATGATGAAGACGGTAGGGTTCTTACATAAATCTGGATTGACCCCCAGGTCTCCGACCCCTCTGGTCACGACCAGCCGGATGTATGCGTCCCTGAGCCCATTCCTGCGCAACGTCTCCAGGACCGCTTCTGTCATCTCATCTTTGGCGAGTGGGATCTTCAGCCGTATGACCTTGGCCGAGTCGTACAGCCGGTCGATGTGGTCGGCGAGCCTGTAGACGTTACCGTCGTAGGCCCTTATCCCCTCGAAGACGCCGTCCCCATAGAGGAGTCCGTGGTCGAATACGGAGACCACAGCTTTCGAACGCTCGACGTACTTCCCGTCGACGTAGACAAGCTGGTCCCCGTTCATTGGAAAATGGACTGCCCGAGGCTGTTAAAACGGTTCTGTCAGTGTACGGATTTGGGGAGGCGCCCGAAGACGTACGGGAGGACGCCGCCTGACCTGAGATACTCCATCTCGATGGCGTTGTCCACCCTGGCGAGGACGCTGAACCTCTTCGTGTCAGCCCCCCTCCTCGCGACTACTTCCACAGAACTCTTCGGCCCGTCCATATTCTCGATGCCGATGACGTCGATTACCTCTTCGCCAGTAAGGCCGAGCCGCTCCACCCCTTCTCCTTCCCCGAACTGGAGTGGGACCACCCCCATGGCGACCAGGTTGCTCCGGTGAATCCTCTCGAAGCTCTCCGCGATGACCGCCCTGACGCCCAATAGCTTCGGGGCCTTGGCCGCCCAGTCCCTGGAGCTCCCGGCGCCATATTGTTTCCCCGCCAGGACCACCAAGGGGACGTTCTCCCCGGCGTACCGCTCAGCCGCGTCGAAGATCGTCATTACTTCGCCATCAGGGAAGTGACTGGTATAACCGCCCTCCTTCCCTTTCGCCAGGGGGTTGCGGAGCCTTATGTTGCTGAAGCCCCCGCGGACTAGCACCTCGTGGTTCCCCCTCCTGCTCCCATAGGTGGACATCTGGATCAGGTCGACCCCCCTCTCTTTGAGGTATACCCCGGCAGGGCTGTCGATGGGTATCGTCCCTGCGGGGGAGATGTGGTCGGTCGTGATCTTGTCCTGGAACACGGCCAGCACCCTCGCCCCTTTGATGTCCCGCATTGCCGAGGCCGACTGGGCGGAGTCGAACCACGGCGGGCGCCTGATGTACGTGGACATAGGGTCCCAGCCGTACACTTCCCCAGTAGACGATCTGAGCTCTTCCCATCTCTCGTCCCCCTTCATGGCGTCTGCGTAGCGTCGCTCATAGAGCCGCGGGTCTAGACACTTCTCGACCGCGTCCTTGACGTCCTGCATCGACGGCCAAAGGTCTTTCAGATAGACGGGTCGCCCGTCCCTGCCAGAGCCCAAAGGTGTGGACGAGAAATCGAAGTCTATCCTCCCTGCGAGCGCGTATGCGACAACCAGCATCGGGGACATGAGGAACGAACCCTTCGCGAGGGGGTGGATCCTGCCCTCGAAGTTCCTGTTCCCAGACAGGGCTGCCACCACGTAGAGGTCCCTCTCCTTGATCGCCTTCTCGATCTCGGGCGCAAGTGGCCCCGAGTTGCCTATGCAGCTCGTGCACCCGTAACCCACCAGGAAAAAGCCAAGCTTCTCCAAATATGGTATGAGCCCGGCGCTCGTGAGGTAGTCTGTGACCACCATGGAACCGGGGGCCAGACTGGGCTTCACCCAAGGCTTAACAGTCAACCCGGCCTCCACCGCCCGCTTAGCTATCAGGCCGGCCCCGACCATGACCGTCGGGTTTGAAGTGTTTGTGCAGCTCGTTATCGCTGCTATCACCACCGAGCCGTCCGACAAGCCTGAACGTCGCTCGTCCACCTGGACGACCGCCTGTCCCGGGGTCGGCCCCGACGCGAGCCCCCTGGAGCCGCCGCCGCTCTTAGCCGTGAGCGTCCTGACCAGCGAAGGGACAGACACCAAGGCGTGTCTCTCCTCGGGGTTGCGGGGGCCAGCGATGGATGGCTCGATCTTGTCGAGTTCGATGTGTATCACCTCGGTGTAGCGAGGTTCGACGTCGGTTACGAAGAACCCGTACCGCTTCGCATAGCTTGAGACGAGCTCTATCTGCCTCGCTGGCCTGGCGGTAGCGGCTAGGTAGGTGAGGGTGGCGTCGTCCACTGGGAAGAAGCCTGCGGTCGCCCCATATTCAGGAGACATGTTCCCTATCGTCGCCCTGTCTGGGACTGACAGCTGGCTGTACCCTTCGCCGAAGTACTCGACGAAAGCTCCGACCACGTCCCGCTCCCTCAGGCGCTCGGTGACGGCGAGCACGAGGTCGGTGGGGGTGACCCCTTCGCGCAGGGCACCGGTGAACTTGACCCCGAAGACTTTCGGTATCGGCATGTGGTACGGTTCGCCGAGCATGACAGCCTCGGCTTCGATGCCGCCGACCCCCCATCCGAGACACCCCACACCGTTCACCATGGTTGTGTGCGAATCTGTCCCCACCAGCGTGTCAGGGTAAGCGGCGAGCCCGTCCCCCTCGCCAGACGACGCCACCACCCGCGAGAGGTACTCAAGGTTGAATTGGTGGCAAATGCCCTTCCCAGGAGGGAACACCCTCATCCCCTTGAAGGCGGTCCGCGCCCACTTCAGGAGCGAATAGCGCTCTGCGTTGCGCTCGTACTCCCTCTCCAGGTTGTGGGAGAAGGCCGAGACGCTCCCCCATGCGTCGACCTGGATCGAATGGTCGATGACAAGGTCGACAGGGACCCGCGAGTTGACGACGCCTGGGTCTATCCCAGCCGCCTTGGCGGCGTCCCGCATTCCAGCCAAGTCCACCACCAGCGGGACCCCGGTGTAGTCCTGGAGGAGCACCCTGTGTGGCATGAACGGTGTCTCCCTTCCGACGGAGTTGGGCCATTCGGCGAGCGAGTGGGCCGCCTCGAGGGCACCGTCGACCCTCCCCGAGTTGCGGGCGGCGTTCTCAAGCAGGACACGTATGGAGTACGGAAGACGCTCGACGTCGTACCCTAGGTCCTTCAATCGGAAGACGTTGTAGACCGTCGCCCTGCCGAATGGGGAGTCAAACTTCTCTCGGATGACGTCAAAGCTCTCATGTGGCATAGCAGTCGGCTCGCTGCGGCTCGACCCCGCTATTTGAATTTAGGCTGAAGCGCGCCAGACGGCCTCCGTGTCACTCGGGCTCGAAGCCGCGGACGTGCTCCGCTTTCCCTTGAGTGAGGCCTGCGGTCCGCTTTCCTCTGAGGACGGAGGGGAGAATGGCGACCGCATTGATTGCGGCGGAGACCTCGAAGGCGTAGTCGATGCCCCTGGCGAACAGCGCCTTGTCCAGACCCGCGATCGCAGCGGGGTTGCCAGATGATATCACCGCGGTTATGGTTGAGTACGGCAGCACCGTGGTCATCAGCAGTAGGGCGACGTTGAAGCTCAGGACGTATCCTACGTTGAAGAAGGTGGCGCGCACCCCCGACGCCACCCCTCTGACCGACGGCGGGACAGAGCCCATGATCGAACTCATGTTGGGTGAACTGAAGACCCCCAGGCCAACCCCGAAGACTATCAGATAGCCTGCCAGCGCGAGGTATGGGGTGGAGACGGCGGTGGTGGAGAAGAGCAGGAGGGATCCGCTGATTATCGCGAGTCCGGCTGTGGTGAAAGGCATGTGCCCGAACCTGTCCGAGAGGCGGCCGCTGAGGGGGCCGACCGCGAGAAAGGCGATGTCGAAAGGGATGATGGCGATTCCGGCGGCGAAGGGGGTCATCCCCTTCACCAGCTGCAGATATAGGCTCAGCAGGAGTATGACCGCACCCCAGGAGAGCGAGTTAATCATCTGGGCGGTCACCCCTCCGGTGAACTCCCTGATCCTCAAGAGCCCGAGGTTGAGCAGTGGGTAGGGGTCCCTGCGCTCCCTCAGGATGAACAGGGCGAAGAAGACGGCAGCGCCTGCGAGCAGGAGGACGAGCTCCTCTGGAGGGAAGGTGCCGTAAGCCGCGTACGTGAGGGTGAGTAGCAGGAGGACTATGGCTGCAGTGAAGGTGAAAAACCCGCCCCAGTCCATTGGGATCCCCCTTTCCGGCTTGGAAAGCTCCTTCAGCCTTCGGCGCGCCCAAAGCGTCCCGAAGATCCCGATGGGGACGTTGATGTAGAATAGGGCGCGCCAGTCCAGGAACAGGAGTATCAGGCCGCTGAGAGTCAGGCCTGCCATGGCCCCGACCCTGAAAGCGACCTGGTTGATGCCTAGGAAGAGCCCGAGCTCGTCGCTGGGAGTGGCGTCAGTGATGATGGCAGCGCTGTTTGCGAAGAGAGCCGCAGACCCGAGTCCCTGCAGGACCCTAAAGACGATGACGTAGTCAGGGGAGGGCGAGATGCTGGTGAGGAAGGACCCGACGGTGAATATGAGGAACCCGACGGCGTATATCTTCACCCGCCCCATCATGTCGCTCACCCTCCCGATGAATAGGAGAGCGACGGTGCTGCCGAAGACGTAAGCCTGGGTGAACCAAATCGCCTGCTCTGCCCCGGCCCCCAAGGCGGCGGCGACCTCGGGGATGCCGATCACGATAATCCGCGAGTCGATGCCTGACATGAGCACCCCGACCGTGGTTACCGTAAGGACTGTCCACTTGTACTGCAAGGGAGGTCACGCGGGCACCATGGCCGTAGCTCGCAGCCGGTTGAGGAATGTTAAACGTTGTTCCCTAGAGACAACTTCAATTAGACCGCGCAGCGTCGGCCGGACGAAGTTGGAGGACAGGACACCCAACAGGCTAGCGAAGGAGAAGAGCCCATACCTGCTGGAACATGCCTACAACCCGGTGGACTGGTGGCCTTGGTGCGATGAAGCACTGGCCAAGGCGAAGAACGACGGCAAACCGATATTCCTGAGCGTTGGGTACTCTGCATGTCACTGGTGCCACGTCCTTGCGAAGGAGTCGTTCGAAGACCAAAGGACAGCTGCATTCATCAATAAGAACTTCATCCCCATAAAGGTCGACAGAGAGGAAAGGCCGGAGGTCGACGCGTACTATATGGCCGCCGTCCAGGCGATGACCGGCCGGGGCGGGTGGCCACTGAGCGTCTTCCTCACTCCCAGTCTCGAGCCATTCTACGGGGGGACATACTTCCCCCCCGAGCCCCAACAGGGGATGCCGAGCTTCATGCAGGTCTTGCAGTTCGTCGCGAACCTATGGAAGGAGAAGAGGGCTGAGGTGTCAGCGAACGCGGAGGAGCTGTCAAGGGTCCTGCATGCAAGTGGGAGGGGGGCGGCGGAGCCGGCGAGCGGGGCGATGGACGAGTGCTACGCGGGTTTGATGTCAACCTTTGACTCCACCCACGGAGGGTTCGGCACCGCCCCGAAGTTCCCACTGCCTGTCACCCTGGAGTTCCTCATGAGGTACTACTTCAGGACAGGGAAGGAGCTGGCCAAGGCCAACGCGTTGAAAACGCTGGACGGGATGATGGCCGGTGGGATAAGGGACCATCTCGGGGGCGGGTTCCACCGCTACTCCACCGACAGAGAGTGGCTGGTCCCTCACTTCGAGAAAATGCTCTACGACAACG
Organism: archaeon; assembly: GCA_021800855.1. GTDB lineage: Archaea > Thermoproteota > Nitrososphaeria > Nitrososphaerales > Gagatemarchaeaceae > UBA183. Next base: position 44,550 of record JAJYYP010000001.1, read on the forward strand.
CCCTCCTGGCCAGGACGTATGCCGAGGCGTATCAGCTGACAGGGAAACCAGAGTACGCGGACGTCGCCCGGGAAGCTCTAGGGTGGGTCGTGGGCGAGATGAAGAACCCAGAGGGGGGATTCTACTCCGCCCAGGACGCGGACACTGCCGAAGGAGAGGGGACGTACTACAGCTGGACCCCGCGCGAGGTGATCGAGTGCGTCGGGATGGAAGACGGCGAAGCGTTCAACAAGATGTATGGAGTGACCAAGACAGGCAACTTCGAAGGGAGGAGCTTGCTCCACCTCGAACCAGGGAGGGCGCATTCGAAGGATGAGCAGGCAGCCGCAGCCAGGGTCAGGCCCGCGCTGTACGCCAGGAGGCTCGAGAGGGCCAGGCCGAAGACGGACACGAAGGTCTTGACGTCATGGAACGGGCTCGCTATATCCGCCCTTGCCTTCACCGGCAGGGTGCTCCGCGACGATGCGCTCGTGGCGGAAGCGTCAGGGACTGCAGACTTCGTCCTGCGGAGGCTGCACGAAGGCGGAAGGCTGTTCCGCAGGTACGCGGATGGCGAAGCCGCGCTGCCTGGGACGCTAGAAGACTACGCGTTCTTCATCATGGGGATGTTGGATTTGTTCGAAGCGACAGGGGACCCGAGCAGGCTCCAGGATTCCCTGGGACTGGCGGACACCATGCTGGAGTTCGAGGACAGGGAGTCTGGGGGATTTTACATGGCGCTCGAGCAGAAGCCTGCGAGAGTGAAGGAGAGCTACGACGGCCCCGCCCCGTCAGGGAACTCGGTGGCAGCCTTGGACCTCGCGCGTCTCAGCGCGCTGACAGGGAGGGGCGCGCTGAGGGAAGCGGCCGAGAGGACACTGAGGGCGTTCGGGAAGGGACTGAGCGAAAACCCGACAGGCCACACTTGCATGCTCGTGGCCCTGGACATGCTCACGAACGGGTCGAGGGAGGTCGTGCTGACTGCCAGCCGGTTCTCCGATGCCAGGCCCTTCGTTGAAGCTGCCTACGGGACGTACTCGCCCGACAGAGTCCTCGTGATTGGGACGGAAACAAACTGGTCGACGCTCTCGAAGGTCGTCCCGCTGCTCGAGGGGAGGAGACCCGGAGCCGAACCCACGGCCTACGTCTGCGTGAACAGCACGTGCAATCTCCCCGCGAGGAGCGCGGCGGAACTCGCGTCCCAGCTGAGAGCAGGTTAGACCTTTTATCGGGCCTCAGTCGACCGGAACGAGATGGCAGGGACCTGGGAGATAAGAGGGCTCTTCGGGAACGAGTATGCCATGGAGCAGGCGATTGAGGCGCTCAGGAAGCAGACAGGGGTCGAGTGGACAGTCCTCGACAGGCGGAACCTCTCAGTCAAGCTGGCCAGGAGGGACAGGGACGCCGAGGAGATGGTCAGGAGGACCTTCGAGATGTACCATGGGTACACCGAACATGAGGGCCCTCTAGGTGAATACGACCGCCTGAGGCGAAAAGAGCTTGAAAAGAAGCTGAAGAAGGAAGAGGAGAAGCGCCGTCGCGCGCCGAAGGGCTGAAGCCAGGTCAGGCATAACCGGGATAGGACGATGGGTAGGCCGCGATAAGCGCAAGGTTGAGTTCCAGGACGTTCACGTAGGGGGTCCCTGTGACCCAGAGTGTCCAATGCTCGTGGGACGTCACCAGGGCGACGAGGCTCGACCTGGCGATGCCGGTGGCGTTGGATATCCTCGGGACTTGGGAGAGCGCTTCCGCGACCGTGATGTCTGGGTCCACACCTGAAGCCGACGCAGTGAGTGGGTTGGTCTCGTTCCTCCCATGGAAGAAGCCCGGCAAGGTGAAGCCGTTATCGATGTAATACGAGCCGACAGCTCTCCCTCCCAGCCGGGCCTGACTCCCGTCTGCCTGGTACGGCAGCGCGGCTTGCGCGATGCCTGTTATCAGCAGTGGATAGGCGAGGCCGCACACTAACATCGACAGGATGGAGAGCGCGATCACTGGCCTGTACTTCGTCCACCTCGAACTCCTTGTGCTCATGCCTACCCCCTAAAGGACCCCCAGGAGCACGTCGATGAGCTTTATCCCGACGAAGGGGACGACCACCCCACCCACGCCGTAAACCAGTACGTTCCTGAGGAAGAGCGACATGGTGCTGGAGGGCTTGAATGTCACCCCGCGCATCGCCAACGGTATGAGCAAGGGGATGACTATGGCGTTGAAGATGAGGGCAGAGAGGACGGCCGTCTGAAGGCCCAGCCCCAGTATGTTGAGCGACCTGAGGGCAGGGAAGGCAGTGGCGAACATGACCGGGAGGATGGCGAAGTACTTCGCGACGTCGTTAGAGATGCTGAAGGCGGTCACCGCCCCCCTCGTCATCAGAAGCTGTTTGCCTAGCAGGACGACGTCGATGATTTTCGCAGGGTTGGATTCGAGGTCCACCATGTTGGCGGCCTCCTTGGCTGCCTCGGTCCCTGAGTTCATGGCCAGGCCGACGTCGGCCGCGGCGAGGGCTGGGGCGTCGTTTGTCCCGTCGCCTATCATAGCCACTATGTGATTATGCGATTGCTCCTTCAGCACGACGCCGTACTTGTCTTCTGGTTTCACCTGAGCCACGAACTCGTCTATCCCCACCTCTGAGGCAATGCTCCTTGCGGTGAGTGGCTGGTCCCCGGTTATCATCACAGGCCTGATCCCCATGGCCTTGACGGCTTCTATCTTCTCCCTGGTCCCGGGCTTCAGGACGTCCTTCAGCCTGACCAGCCCTACCACTTCGTGGTCTTTGGCTACGGCCATCGGGGTGTCACCTTCTGAGGCGACCGCATCCACCAGCTCTTGGAACCCCTTCGGGACAGTGAATCCAGACCTCAGGAAGGAGTCTGGAGCCCCCTTCACTATCTCCGTCTCTTCGCCGGAGAGGTGCATCCCCTGTTCGCCGGGCCCCTCTAGGAAGAACTTTCTCCTGACCCTCTGGACGCTCCCCTTGGGGAGGACGAAACTGGAGCCGAAGTGGAGCTTGACCCCGCTCGTCCTTGTCTGTGCCGAGAAGTCGTACACCTCTGACAGGGAAAGTGCATTGAGCTCCCTTGGGACGAAACCCTTCTCGTGGGCTAGTCTGATGACGCTCCTCCCCTCTGGTGTGTCGTCGAACCACGACGAGAGGAACGCCGCCTCCCCAACCTCCTTCACCGTCCTGGCCCCCAATGGTATCAACTCGACGGCCTGCCTGTTGCCGACCGTGATGGTCCCGGTCTTGTCCAGAAGGATGGCATCAGTGTCCCCTGCCGTCTCAATCGCCTTCCCTGACTTCGCGACCACTTTCCTTTCGTAGAGCCGGCTTATGCCTGAGAGGCCGATGGCCGGGAGCAGGGCGCCGATGGTGGTGGGGAGGAGGCAGACATACAGGGCAATCAGGACTGAAAGGTCGACGCGGAGCCCCAGGGCGACGGAGAGCCCGAGGATCGAGGCTACGATTATGGTGAAGACGGCGGACAGGCCGAAGATGACCATAGTGATGGCCACTTCGTTGGGGGTCTTGGGGCGCTTGGAGGACTCAACCAGGCGGACCATCTGGTCGAGGTAGCTTTCGCCCGGGTTCACAGCAACCCTGGCGGTCATGGTGTCACTTGCTACCTTCGAGCCCCCGATCAGGCTGTCGCCGGGGGCCTTCCGGACGGGCGCGGACTCGCCTGTGACCAGGGACTCGTCCACCATGGCTATGCCTTCGAGGACCTCCGCGTCCACGGGTACGACGTCCCCTTTCTCCAACAAGACCAAGTCCCCCTTCTGGAGCGTGGTAGACAGGGTGCGGACGACCTCCCGCTCCCAGCCTTCGGTTACGACCTTCTTCGCGGGGACCTCGGTCTCCAGCTGTTTCAGGGCGCTCGCTGTGTTCTTCGCCTGCTGTTCAGCCAGCGAGTCAGAGAGGGTGCTGAACCAGACAGTGACGATGAGGACTGCCGCGACCTCGACGTAGAACCCCCTGTCGCTGGGGCTGGCGAATGGAGCGAAGGCGCTGGGGAATGCGGCCATGGCTGCGACGACGAAGAAAGCCAGCTCCACAATCAGCATCACGGGGTTTGAGAGGAGAGAAGCGGGGCTCAGCCTGACGACAGACTCCGTCAGGGTCTTGGCCGTCAGCGCAGATGGGCGGCGTGACACCCTCGCCCTGCCAAGCACCCTGTCGAGGCCGGGGACGTGCCTAGCCAACGAAATTCACCAACCCCTGGAAATAGGCAAGCAGCGGGCCCAGTATGAGGAATGGCAAGAACGTCAGGACGACCAGCAGCAGGATGCTCCCTATCAGGACGAAAGAGAAGGCGGCGCCGTCGGTCCTGAGGCTCTGCTCTGCCACCCTCTTCCTCCCTATCATCGAGCCGGCGAGGGCGAGGAGTATCGCAATAGGCACGAAGCGCCCGACGAACATCACAACCGCGGTCGCGAAGTTGAAAAACGGCGTGTTGGCCGCAGCCCCCAGGAAGTCTGACCCGTTGTTGGCGGCGGAGCTCGTGAACTCGTATAATACCTGGGTGAATGCCACGGAGGTTGGAAGCGACGAGAACCCAGGGATGGCGTCGACCGCCTTCGTGGCGAAGGCCGCCAAGGTGGGGACCAGTATAGCGATAGGATGGACCAGGAAAGCGACCATCACAAGCTTGACGTCCCTGGCTGTTATCTTCGCCCCGAGATACTCCGGGGTCCGGCCTGTCATGAGCCCGACGACGAAGACTGTGATGACCACGTACATCAGCATGTACATGACCCCCACCCCGATCCCTCCGGGGGTCGCCTGCACCAGCATCCCCATGTAGGCTGAGAGGATGCCCAACGGGTTGATCCCTGCCAGCGAGGCGTTCAGTGAGCCCGTGGTGGACGCCGTGGTTATGACAGTCCAGAGTGTGGAAAAGAAGCCGCCGAACCTTGTCTCGATGCCTGGCCCGACCGCAGGGATGGAGCCGAGGAAAGCCACGGCCAGGTCGATTGCCAGGAGGCCGTAGCTCCCGATCAGGATAGGCCTGGTCTCCTTCTTCTTTCCGATGAGCTCTCCGAACGTGAAGATGAGGGTGGTCGGGAGGAGGAGCATCAGGTATATCTCGAGGACATCGGTGACAGGGGTCGGGTTCTGGAAGGGATAGGCCGAGTTGGCGCCGAAGTACCCCCCGCCGTTGGTGCCGATCTGCATTATGGAGACGAGAGACGCCACGGGCCCGACGAGGAGCTCCTGGGTGGCGCCTTCCACCGTCTTCACAGTTACGTAGCCCCCTATGGTTTGCGGTACCCCTAACGCGACCAGGACCAGGGCCGCCACGGCGCAGAGAGGGAGGAGTATCCTCGTCAGTACCCTCACGAAGTCGACGTAGAAGTTCCCAAGGTGCGCCGATCCAGGCCTCAGTCCCCGCACCATGGCGACCATCACGCAGACCCCTGTGGCGGCCGAGGTGAACTGCAGGAACTGTATGGCAGTCATCTGCGAGAAGTAAGAGAGGGCCGTCTCCCCGGCATAGTGCTGGAGGTTGGTGTTTGTACCGAACGATACGACCGTGTTGAAAGCCAGGTCCCAGCTCAGGCCGGGGAACCCCTGGGGGTTCAGCGGGAGGACTCCCTGCCCCACCAGGATCGCGAAGGCTATGGCCATCTGGGCGACGTTGAGGAAGATTACCGCGAAGAGGTATTCCCTCCACCCCATAGTCATCTTTGGGTCTGCCCCTATCAGCCTGTAGACAGCACTCTCGAAAGGGTCCAACAGCCTGTCGAGCCGCGTGGGGGTGCCAGTGAGCACCCTGACTACATAGGGGGCGAGGAGGCTACCCGAGATGAGAGTTGAAGCCAGGATAGCTACGACGATTAGAGACTGGATGGCGTCTATCAACTATCTCAAGTTCCATTGCTGCCCCTTGGCCCCTGATGTGAGTGTTTCGCAGGCGGCCTAGCGCCCCGAAGGCCGAGGCTTCGCATCCCCGTTGAAGCGGGGACCCTTGTGGGTATACAAGACCATGGCGCTTACTGTGCTCTTGATCCCCTTTATCTTGAGGATCCTGTTCTTCAGGATGTCCCTGAACTCTTCGATGTCTGTCGCTGACACGAGAGTCACGACATCGAACTCCCCGGTCACCTCGTACAGCTCCTCTATGTTCGGGATCCTCTTCAAGGCTTCCACTACCTCATCCATGCTCGGCGAATCCACGAAGATGTCCACGAACGCAAGCATCTTGGCCATGAATCAGACCGTTCGCTTGGGCGGCCGCGTCTTCGGCGATATATACGTTCCCGAAGCAGACGCAGACCGCCGCCTGCCCTGTGCCATTGATATATAGCGAGGACGACTGACGGGCCAGATTGAACCCCCTGCTGCTGGAGGCAGCCGCCATACTTGCAATCTCCTTCGTCTCCAACATATCGCCCTTCTTTGGGGCGTCCTACACCTTCTTCGCCACCCTTGACCTCATCCTGATAGGGTTCACGCCGGCCAACTTCCTTGCGGTAGTGGCGTTCTCGGCGGCTGGGGCTGCGCTCGGGAAGCTCGTAATCTACTACGGTGCGTTCGGGTTGAGGCGTTTCCTCGTCGGCAACAAGAACGTCCAGCTGATAGGGAGGAACGCGTCCAAGCGCACTTTCTATGCTGTCCTCTTCGTCGCCGCATTCCTCCCCGTCCTTCCCCTGGACGACTTCATATACATCGGAGCAGGCGCGACGTCGGCATCGCTCTCAGCGATGGGTGGAGTTACGTTCGGGGCGAAGCTGCTTAAGAGCGCGGTGGAGATAGGGATCGAGTTCACCATACTGAAGGAAGTGATAAGGGCGTTCACTTTCTCTAACGTCTGGCTGACCATCGCGGTCACGGCGGGGTTCATCGCTGTCGGGATATTGATCTACCAGCTCGACTGGGAAGCCCTCGCCAAGAGATACCTCCACATCGAGCTCGACAGTGACCAGCTATCGGACGAAGAGACGCAAGCCATATAGTTTCTCGGAGAGGGTCGCCCCTCGCGCGGGGGTCGCCCAGCCTGGTCAACGGCGCGAGGCTTAGGACCTCGTCCCTTAGGGGTTCGTGGGTTCGAATCCCACCCCCCGCATCCACATTTTTGGCCTGACTTGGGCCGTGGTTGCGAACCCCGTATGAAGAACTTCGATTGTCAGAAAATATTCATCCAGATCGTTTCGGGGAGGCCTTCGAAGTGCTCGTCTCCGGTAAGAACCTTCCCGTCGCTCTTTTTAGCCACGGCTAGAACCAGCGCGTCGAACAGGCTGGGCTTCTTGAGCCCGGCGTCTTTTGACATCTTCTCCAACTGAAGATATGCCTTGGCGGCCTCGACGGCGATGCCGTCGTCGATGTATGCGGGCTCTGAGGCTTCCAGAATCGTGGAGATCCTCTGACGAGTAGTTTCATCGTCGATGGCCTCTCGGATGTACTTTCGGCCTACTTCGGCGAGGACAGTATCGGGAGTGATCACGGATTCGGCTTCCTCCATTATACTCTTCGCGAGCTCCCCTTTCCGCGTCCCTGCGAAAAGCTCTATCCAGGCATAGGCGTCAGCTACGATCTTCACCGCGATCTCCCTCGCCGAATGCCCGGAGCTTACCACGGTCCGCGCCGAACGATTCCTCTAGCAGTTCCTTCCTGTGTCGAGCAACGAGCGTCTGTATGGTTTCGTCCAGGGTCGCCTTGCGCAGCCTATGTTGCAGGACTGCGAGCTTCTTCGCCGTGTCCTTCGAGACTTTCACCGTCGTCGATTCCATGTCGGTATAGAGTATTCTGGTATATTTAAGAACTCCATGAGAGGCGTCTGGCAGCCAGGACCACTCGGTGAAAGTGGCCCGGGTGGTGAACCCCCATCAATCATTTCCATTGGGTGGGCAGGCTTAGTCGTATCCCACTCCCGGCACATCAGTTCCACGGAACTCCCCGCTCCAGATAGTCCCTCCGTCGGAAGATCGTGTCGGGGTTTTAGTTGCTGAGGGAGACTACACGGAGTCTGATGAACCAGATTGTCAGGCGTACCAAAGAGAGTCCGCCCTCCTTTTATTTGCGAGGAGACTGAGAAAAGGTTGAGCGTCGAGCTGAGAAAGAGATGGTAGATAGAGTGTACAAGAAGGACTTGGCCAGGCTGAGGAAGGATTTCGAGGAACTGCGGGAGAACTTCTCCAGCCTAAATCTATCAAAGACAGACTGGTCGAACTGAGGATTGACCCATTGCTGAAGCACCTGGATTCGCTGGAACAGCTGTTGCACTCAGAGGAGTTCTCGCGAGAATTTTCGCATTTGAGAAGTGATGTCCAGCTGTTCCATTCAGACCTGGTGTACCTTCGAGAGAATGTCAAAGGGCTGGAAGAGATACTCCACTCCGAGAAGTCAACTACGAAGTAGGAGAGCCGGCTTCCGGTTGGAAGCCTCGACGGCTGTTGAACACTCCCAACATGTTAGGCAAACCTACCACCCCCCGCATGTTTACAACGAGGGCAGTACCGTGCTGTGTCGCATCGCCCCCCAACTGCTACGCCTGCCCGAAGAATCACCGCTTCCACCTCCATGAAGGCATGTGGGCGGAGCGACACAGCTTCTGCCAAGTGAAGCGTCTTAGAAGAGCGACTGAAGGTCGCAGAGTGCCTGTTGCGCCTCTCTGAAGACCGATTCGACGCCTATAGGTTCTCTCCCCTTCATAAGATACGAGGCGCTCAAGAGGACAGCGCCGGGGACATCGGTGATTGGGCCTAGCGGGTCGGGCGAAAGCAGAATCATAATCCCCAATTTCTTCAGTGTCTTCGAAATTGAACGCGGCTTGACAACGTCATCGAGCATTTTCCTCGTCTCAGCATTGGATATGCTCTCGGCTACGTGCGCCCTATCTTGGGAGGTTCTCGTGAGAGAATCCGCTATAGACTTCGAGAGCTTTGCCTGGCTTTTCAACGCCATCCAATAGGGATTGGCCAGTTAAGCAGGTGCAGTCAATAGTTCTAGTCGCTGCACTCAGTTGTTGCAATTCCTCCTGCCGAGCCGGTGGCGCCGCGTTCGCACACAACGATGGGCGCCCAGGGGAGGATAGCTCGTCTGAGGCCGATGGGCTAGCCGGTCACATACCCTTCGCGACCGGAATCACGAAACTAATCATTCGGTCCATTTGTCAACCTGAATGGGCATGCAAGTCAGAGTCCCACCCCCGCACTAAGGGTGGCTTGAGAGGGCCCGGAGAAGCGCCCCTTGGTCTCGGCCTCGCCTGAGACCCCCACCCCGGCTGAAGCATCCCCGAAGAAGAGAAGATAGCTGACCACAGCGAAGTCCAAGATTATGGCGACGTGCATCATTGTACAGTACACACAGATGGCCCGGATGATGTAGAGCTCTACGAAGAGGAGGTAAGGGACGATGATCACACCGATGAAGCGCCATCCGAAGAGGACTTCCAGCGCGAGGCTCGAGACCCGAGGCGAACCGAACACGAAGAGGTACACCAACCCGAGGTTGGCCAGGAAATAGGCCATGGCGAGGAGCTCGAGCGGGACCCCGAACACTCTGCTGTACTGGCTGCTGAGGACGGCCCCGCAGTCGAAGTGGAGGCCGTAGAAGCTCGCTGTAGGGCAGAGCGGGAGTTGCTGATGAAGAGAGTAGAAGATCACGAGCACCGTCCCCGACGCCCAGAGCCCGAAGACGGACATCGCGACAAGGACGAGCAGCTTCAGCCAGGATATTCTCATGTGGGACCCGGCAGCTGGCTCCACGACCCCAGTGCGCGCATGACAGCTCGGCGGGCTGGGAGGGGGACAGGCGGTTTAAGTGAAGTCCCGAACACGATAGGCAACTCTTTTAGTCAATGCAGGCGCGAGAAGAGCAGTTTGCAGTCTGGCGGGCTCGAGCCGCGCGACTATCAGAAGAAGATAGCCGAGGTGGCGTCCAAGACCAACACCCTGGTCGTCCTACCGACAGGGCTTGGCAAGACCATCATCGCCATGCTGGTCACTGAGAGGTCGCTGGCCTCGAGGCCAGGGTCCAAGGTGATGGTGCTTGCCCCCACGAGGCCACTCGTCCTGCAGCATCTGCGCTCCTTCTGCGAGGGGTTGAAGCTCCCGGAAGGGTCGATGGTCGCCCTCACCGGGACGGTGGACCCTGGCGAGAGGGAAGTCTTGTGGATGAAGGCTCAGGTGATATTCGCGACGCCCCAGACGGTATACAACGACGTCCGACATGGGAGGGTCTCTCTGAAGGATGTTTCCCTCGCGGTCTTCGACGAGGCGCACAGGAGCGTCAGGGACTATACATACACCAAGCTGGCGAGCGCCTACATGGAGGGAGCTGACATGCCCCTGATACTGGGTCTGACCGCGTCCCCAGGCGCATCCAAGGACAAGGTGAACGAGATCAAGAGGAGCCTGTTCATAGAGGCGGTGGAGGCGAGAAGCGAACAAAGCGAGGATGTTAAGGGGTACGTCGAGAAGACGGATATCGAGCCCATCAAGGTCAGAGTCCCTGACGAATACTACGAAACTATCCTTAGGCTCAGGGAACTGTTCAACGACAGGGTGAAGAAACTCGTCAGCGGCGGGTTCCTCAAGAGCAACCGAGCGTCGAAGAAGGCGCTCCTTGAGGCTAGGGCTGTCATATCGGCTAGGCTCAAGGCCACGCAGGCTGGCGGAGGGCAGAAGGGATACATATTCGGAGCCATCATGAACCAGGCTCAGGCAGTCGCCATCCTACACGCCATCGAGATGGTCGAGACCCAGGGCCCTGGGACCCTAAACAGGTACCTGACTAAGATGCGCGAGCGGCCAGACAAGGGGAAGTCGATTTCATCCCTCCTGAGGGACCCGGCCTGGGAGAGAGTCGAAGAAGAGGCGGCAAAGCTCGCATCGTTCCCGCACCCCAAGGTGTCGGTGATGCTCTCCGTGGTCAGGACCCAGCTCGCAAAGAAGCACGACTCCAGGGTGATAGTGTTCACCCAGTACCGGGACACCATAGAAGAACTCGTCAGGGCGTTTGAAGGCGAGGGGGTGTCTGCTAGGAGGTTCGTGGGCCAGGCGGACAGAGATGGGAGCCTGGGGATGGACCAGCAGTCCCAGACAGAGACACTGGAACGGTTCAGGGACGGCGAGTTCAGGGTGCTGGTGAGCAGCAGCATTGGAGAGGAGGGGCTGCACGTCCCAGACGTAGATCTGGTGGTATTCTATGAGGCGGTCCCCTCAGAGATCAGATACATACAGCGCCGCGGGAGGACTGGGAGGACGACCGAGGGGAGGGTCGTAATCCTCCTGGCCGAGGGGACGGTAGACGAGTCTTATTACTACAGCACCCTGCTGAAAGAGAACAGGATGAGGGAACTGGTGAAGCAGACGGGGAAGAAGCAGCCACGGAAGAGGGCCAGAGACCCGACGCTGATGGATTTCCTTGGCTAATCCTTTCTTCCGACAACAGAGACCTTGATGAGGTTGGTCGTCCCCTTTACCCCGGGGGTCCCAGATATCACCACGATAAGATCTCCCTTCTTCGCCAACCCTACCTCCTCGGCTGCCGCGTCGGCCCGGCCGAAGAGCCAATCGACTGTCTTCGCCTGCCTTGTCACGATGGACACAACGCCCCGGTAGAGGCAGAGCCATCTGGCCACCTGGGCGCTGGAGCAGATGGCGAGTATCGGCTGGCTGGGCCGGTTCATGGATACCCGCCGAGCAGTCGAACCAGTCTGGGTGGGGGCCACTATGGCCTTGGCCCCAACGTAGTCCGCAAGCCTGCAGGCTGCACGCGCGATAGCGGGGCCCGTCTCGTGGGCGGCGGGCGTAATGGCAGGGACCTCGTAGGGATGGGGGGACTTCTCTGTAGTCCGGGCGATCCTATCGAGCATCTTCGCAGCCTCGACTGGATACTTCCCTACGGTCGTCTCGTCAGAGAGCATCACAGCGTCGGTCCCTTCGATTATCGCGGTGGAGACGTCCGTCACCTCTGCCCTGCTCGGCACCGGAGAGCTCACCATGCTCAGGAGCATCTGCGTTGCGACGATCACAGGCTTGGCCGCTTCGTTGCACTTCGTGATTATCTTCTTTTGGATCTCTGGGACGGTCTCGATGGGGACTTCGATCCCCAGGTCACCCCTGGCCACCATTATCCCGTCCGCCTCGGCCAGGATAGAGTCAAACTCCTTCACTGCCTCCATCTTCTCTATCTTGGCGATGAGCATTGGCCCATCCCTTGGAAGGAGTCTCCTGATCGACCTGAGGTCGGACCCCGAGCGGACGAACGAAGCTGCTACGAAGTCGACATGCTGTCGCAGTCCGAACTGGATGTGAGACACGTCGTTTTTGGTCGGATACTCGACCTTCAGCCTTACGCCAGGAGCGTTGATTCCCTTGCCGGAGCTCAGGACGCCACCTGCCTGGACGGTACAGGCAACGGAACCGTGCGACGCGTCCTCTACCCTGAGCCTGATCACGCCGTCGGCGAGGTGAAGCATATCCCCTCTTTCCACCGATTCGAGGAGCGGAGGGTAGGTCACGGGGATCCTCCTAGAGTCGCCCTCCGCCTCGGACGCGTCGAGCACCACCGTGGACCCCTGGACCAGCGTGGCAGAACCCCCCGCCATCTTCCCGACCCTAATCTTCGGGCCGGGGAGGTCCTGGAGGATGGCCACCGACTTTCCCTGCGCCTTGCCCTCCGCACGGATGGTCTGGATCTCCATCCGATGGCTGTCCCTGTCCCCGTGCGAGAAGTTGATCCTGAACACGTCGACAAGGTCGACGAGCGCTTTGACTGTCTCAGGATTGCTGCTGGCAGGACCGATTGTGACGACTATCTTGGTCTTCCTCAAGGTAGGACGGCCCCCCCTCCGGCTCGCTCGGGATAAGTTAGACGCAATATCGTCAGCAGCTTCCTTGGTTCGCGTTGGGTCCTTCATGAAGGCGTGCTGGCGCCGACCCTAATCAGCTGTCTGCTGGACAGGCTCCAGAGGATGAGCAGGATCACGAGGATGTCGAATATGAGGAGGCCGAGCTGGGCCGAGAAGTAACTGAGCAAGCCGTCCACCACGAAGAGCGGCCCCACGGTCAGCCTCTGCCTCATCTCGGTGAGGAGGGACGCCCTCTTATCCTGGGGGATCTCCACTCCGTACTCTCTGAGGATGAATCTGATCAGCAGAGCCCAAGTTATGATGATCATTCCGACCACCCCTGAGATATAGGCGGTCCCTCCGAACTTGAGGGTGAACGGGATGAGGGAGATCAGTATGAGGATGAAGATGTCAAGGATTGGGAAGTTCATCGTCTTAGGTGGGTAGGCGAGCCTGTCGACGACGTACCCCCACCAGAACCAGATGACGAGGATGTTTGTCGATACATAGGATATTATGGTATTGAGGTCGAGGGTCGCGACGAAGGTTGCAGTGAAGGCAAGCGATATCGCGACCACCATAGTAGCCAGCTCGAGGACCAGGACGTTGACAGTCTGCCTGTCTTGGGCCATGCTCGCTCACTCTTAGCTAGGACGGGGATCTACGGCTGGGGCACCAGTCGGCCTGTTCCCTGGCCTCATGCTGGGGTCACCTGGTCTCTCGACGCCTCTAAGCTCTTCGAAGTGCACATACGTGCTGCCGCGGAGGGCTGAGGCTACGGCCGCTGCCACCGAGAGGATCCCGCCTATGTAGAATGTGAGCCTGAGAGCCGACATGAAAGCGGGGGCTATGGCCGTGGGGAAGAAGCTCTTCCCTGTCAGGTATGCCAGAGTGGTCGAAGGGATGGACGACGTCAGGGACGCCGGCGCGGCGCTCAGCGTCGACGCGACTGGGTTGTAACCCAAAAAGGCTGCGAAGAGAGCGTTGGTTGGCGGAATCTGCTTGAAGGTCGCGGCGAGCTGCGGCACCCCCGCACTCGTGAGTGCATTCCCCAGCGCCCCGGGGAGCGAGGCAGCCAGAGCGATGAGGACGATGGAGAAGAAGACGCCGAGGCTAGCGGTCTGCCCGACGTTTTGAATCGTCGCCCTCATCCCGGATGCAGCCCCCCGCGACTCCGCAGGGGACGCGTTCATAATCGCCGCAGTGTTTGGAGCAGCGAACATCCCTCCTCCGAGGCCCATCACGAAGATTATCGCCGCGAACTCAGGGTAGGCGAAGTTGTAGGGAAGGAACGAGAGTAGTATGAACGTGGCACCGGTTACAACCATGCCAAGGGTGGCTAGGAATCTCGCCCCCCGCCTGTCAGATATCCGCCCGCTTATCGGACCCATTATCACGAAGCCGACCAGCATGGGGATGATGTAGATTCCGGACCAGAAGGGGGTAGACTGGTAAGAGTAGCCGTGAAGCGGGAGCCAAATCCCTTGGAGCAGGATGATAAGCATCAGTTGGACCCCGCCCCTTCCTATTGCAGCGAGGAGGCCTGCGAAATTCCCGGCGCTGAACGCCTTGTTCCTGAAGAGGTCGAGCCTGAACATCGGGTCCTCGACCCTCATCTCTATGAATGGGAAGGCTATTAGGAGCGCTGCTCCTCCCAGCAGCGCACCGATGACCCCCGGGCTACCCCATCCCATGTCAGAAGCACCGTAGGGTTGGAGTCCGTAAGTGACCCCGACGAGCAGCAGGACCAGCCCGAGTGCGAAAGTCACGTTCCCCCAGTAGTCGAGCTTCTGATGCTTCTTCACCGATACCACCTCCTTCAGCTTGAGGTAGGACCAGGCGGTCCCGAAGATGCCGACCGGGACGCTGACGAGGAAGATGAAGCGCCAGTTGATCGTGGCGAGCACGCCCCCCACTATTATCCCCAACAGCGAGCCAGCCAGGGCCGCGACCATGTTGATGCCGAGGGCCTGCGCCCTCTCGTTTGCTGGGAAAGCGTCCGTCACGATGGCGGCGCTGTTTGACCACAGGAAGGCGCCTCCGACCCCCTGAATGATTCTGAAAGTGATGAGCTCGATGGCCCCTGCACTCCCGGTACTGGGGGTGAGGTAGGCCAGGAACGAGCCGACGGTGAATATGGCGAATCCAAGGTTGTAGAGCCTGACCCTTCCGAACATGTCAGATATCCTCCCGAAGGTCACAAGGAGGGTGGCGGTGACTATGCTGTACCCAAACAGGATCCAGAGCAAATACTGGAACGAGCCCGCAGCGAGAGGATCGATCTTTATCCCGTTGAAGATGGCAGGGAGAGAAATCAAGACGATGGTACCGTCTATCGTGGCCATCAGGACCCCGATTGTGGTGTTCGAGAGTACGGTCCACTTGTACTGCGTGCTCAGGCAGCCCCCTCAATAGAAACGACTTGAACCACGTTCCGCCCGCCACCCGCATCGTGCCTTCGTTGAGGAAATCGCCCGGCGCCGGGGGCCCTAGCCTTTTGCGACAGGAGCTGGGAATCCACCCATCCAATCTGAGTCTCCATGAAAAGCCTGAGCTCCTTTAGGTAGGCTTCCCTTTCAGGGAGAGGGAGCTCAGACAGCTTTTCTCTCAGCTGCTGGGCGCCTTCCCTGTACCTGTTGAGGACAAGCGGGACGAACACCGGGGGAGGGAGTATGTCGGAGAAGAGCTGCGCGATCACCTTCTCCTTCCTCCCGAGGCCTGCTAACCTCTCTCGCATCTCTCTGAGCGCTTTGTGGCCATCGGCCGTCATGATGTACTCCTTCCCCCCGGCGGTGCCCCCTCGCGCTACTCTCACGTAGCCGTCCGAGACGAGTCCCTTGAGCGTCGGATACATCGTCCCAGGCCCGGGCCGCCAGGCGCCTTCGGTCCTCTCATCTATCTTCTGGATTATCGAATAGCCAGTCTCAGGCCCGCGCGAGAGAAGCGTCATGGTGTAGAGCCTCAGGAAGCCTCTGGGGACCGCCTGGGGGTTGAGCCAGCGCTTCGCGTGGTGCCGAGTCAAGATAATTTGTAAGCCGCTGAAGGTGAGATATAAAAATAGTATTCGATATCGTATCAGATAATCTTTAAATCAAGACCTCCGAGCGGGCACCCAGCTTTCGCAATTGCCACCGTCCATCGAAGCGCAGCAGCTCACGAAGAGGTACGGCCAGTTCACAGCCCTCTCAGGGCTGGACCTTAACATCCACGGCACCAAGTGCGTCGGCTTCCTCGGGCCCAACGGCGCCGGCAAGACCACTACTATGAAGATACTGACGGGTTTGATTAGGGCCAGCAAGGGGACCGCGCTCATCAACGGCGTCGACGTAGCCAGTGACAAGAAGACTGCCTTGGCTTCGTGCGCCACCCTGATAGAGACCCCAGAGATCTATCCGTCGCTCACTCCGAAGGAGGCGCTGTCGATGCTCTGCGAGATCAGGGGCGTTCCCAGGCAGGACAGGAACAAGAGGATCGACGATGCCCTCGCACGGGTCAAGATGTCAGAGTGGGCGGACAAGAAGGTCGGCGGGTTCTCAAAGGGGATGAAGCAGAGGGTGAACGTCGCATCTACGCTCCTGAGTGACCCAGAGGTGATAATACTCGACGAGCCATCGAGCGGGCTGGATCCGCGCGGGATGAGCGAAGTCAGGGACATTGTGATGTCGTTGAGGGACAGATTGGTCTTCATGAGCTCCCACCTGCTCGCCGAGGTCACCGAGGTCTGCCAGGAAGTGGCTCTGATCGACCATGGGAAGCTCCTTGTTTACGACACAATCGAGAACGTGACTGCCAAGTTCTCCGGGGGGGGAGGGGCCGTTGAAGTGGGTTTCGCGGGGAACGTGGATGAACAGCTCAGGGCACGTGTTTCCAAGCTTCCTGGCGTGACTTCCACCACGAAGTCGAACGACAGGCACCTACTCCTGAAGTATGACACCGCAGTGTTGACCCAGGACAAGCTCCTTGAGAGCGTGGCCGGATTGAAAGCCGGTGCGATCACCTTCTCCCAGGCGTCGGGGCTTGAAGACGCGTATCTTTCGCTGATTAAGGAGACGCTCTAAGACATGTCTGGCGAAGGCTCGAAGGCGGCCGTGGGCTCCATAGCGCACGTAGGGATCGCCGCCAAGTACAATTTCCTGAACTACTTCAGGGCGCGCCGGTTCTACGTCATGCTCACCATCATACTGATCATAGCTGGCCTCCTCACCGCTCTTGTAGGTTACTACAGGCCTCCAGGTTTCGTCGACGGGGGAGCCCTTGGCTTCTACGGCGCGGGGTGGGGGAGCTTCGCCAGCATCGTGGTCGTCCTGTCCGCCGCATTCTTCGGGGGGGATGCCATTTCAGGCGAATTCCAGAACAGGACAGGATACTTCCTGGTGCCGAACCCGATTCGGAGGTCGGCCATCTACGTCGGAAAGTGGCTCGCCGCTTTGGCAGCGTCGACAATCATCCTCGGAATATTCGCCCTGGCCATGCTCGCAAACGGGCTCTTCTACTTCCCCGGGAGCATCCCGTGGGAGTTCGCGGAGTCCTTCGCCTTCGCCTGGCTGTACCTGGTAGCCGCGATGTCGCTGGCGTTTGCCTTCAGCTCCCTCTTCAAGAACAGCTCTATCTCCGTCCTGATGAGCGTCATACTACTGTTGTTCGTCTTCAGCGTCATCGACACAGTATCGTCACTGGTCGCCGGGGTCGAGCCCTGGTTCTCTCTCACCTACGGCGCCGGGATAGTGTCGAACATACTCAGCGTCCCCTACCCTGCAGCCAAGACAGTCACACCGCTCGGCCCGGGGGGGAGGTTCACGGTGGTTTCTTACAACGCCACGGTCCCCGAAGGGCTCCTCATCCTGTCCGTCTACATCGTCGTCATGGCAGTCTTGGGCCTGGTCCTATTCGAGCGGAAAGAGTTCACGTCCTAGCCGCTGGTCAGCAGAAAGTCGTGGACCCTACCCGGCTGGAGGTTTACCAGCGCGCCGCGTAGGATGCCGTCGGCATACTCACTCCCCGGGTTGAGGCACAAGGTCCGCCCTATCCTCACGAAACCCTTCGACTCGTGGATGTGCCCGTGCAGCCCGAGGAGTGGTGAGTGCGCCTCGATGGCGCCCCGCACGGCCGAGCTCCCGGCATGGATGTACTTCACCCCGAGCCCTTCCCTCACGTAGGTGAAGTCGTGGCTGACTGCTGGAGCCCTGTCCAGCTCCGTGTTCACGGGGGGGACGTGCAGGTTGTAGATGGCGTCTTCAGGCCTGTTGACCTGGGCAACGAGGCGCTCTATCATCTCCCTGAGCCTCTCCTCGCTCACCTCCCTGGGACTCTTCCATGGTGTGGGGTTGGCCGTCCCCAGGGTTATCATCTCGAACCCGCCGTCGATTTCTACAACCTTCTCTTCGGGGTTGATGAATGGCCCGGCGTCCACCAAGTCCGAGTCTATCTCTAGCTTGTCGTCGTTCCCAGGCGAGACGTAGCATTTTGTCTCCGTCCCCCTGAGCCTCACCTGTACAAGGTCCACCCAAGATCTGAGGACTTCCGCCATCGCGCCGTTGAAGACCGCCTCCTCCCTTGACTTGTCTGCCTGAATCTCCGCGAGCCCAGCCTTGGTCGTCACGAAAGAGTACTGGCCGGCGTCCTGGAGCCTCTTCCTTGTCTCAGCGACCTTTTCCCTCCCGAAGACTGCACGCTCGCCGAACACCTGTGCCTCGTACTTCCCGTCCTCCCGCTCGATTATGGGGATGAGGACCTTGCCGGTGATGTCCCCCCCGAGTATGAGACAGCTTGCCTTGTAGACCTTGGCTGCGTTGAGGAACTTCCTGAAGCACATGTCGGAGCCATGGACGTCGGTCGTGAAGAAGATGCGTGTCAAGGGTGTCTGGTGCGGCGAATTCGTGACTGTATTTAACGAGGATTAACAGTGACCTGCTAATCATCTTCGGATTGGTTTCAGGCTGCGCCGAAGAGAAGTTCACGGCAATCTTTGGCGGCGCCAGAATCACGAGGCGGCTTCTACTGCCTTGGTGATCCCCTCAAAGATCTCGGCGACCTTTTTGGCCGCAAACCCCTTCAGCAGCGACGAACCCAGGCCCGCCATAACCCCGGTTATCTCGGCGTCAGCGGACCAGTGCATCGAAGTGGGGGCATCCCCGGATAGCTCGAAGAGGCTCGTGACCTTCATGGAGCTCCCGCTCCCCGTCCCCTCGGCGACCAGGGTCGCCTTTGAGGTCGGCGCCGTCCTGGCGATGGTCATCTTCACCTTCATGGCGCTCGACACCACAGCCACCCTCAGCTTGATCGTGGCCTCCAAGCTCTGGGCGTCGAAGACGTGGACATCGCTCGCGTCTGGGAGAGCCTTGGCGATGAAGTGAGCATCAGTAAGTAGGGCATAGACCTTGTTCTGCGGAGATTTCATGATGTTCGACCCGTCGAGATGTAGTTGCATGCAATTCTCATATCTTAGAGTGATTTAACCCCTACCAGAGACCAGGCCGGACGCTCACCGAGCGCCCTCGGGCCTAGACGGCGCTCTGTGCAGAGCAAGAGCCCTTCCTGCCACACAGTACCTTTGAGCCAAGCCGCTGAACCGACCAAACCAGTGGGGGTGACACCTGAGTCCTGGTCCACGGCGTGGTCAGGGACAAGAGCAAGGACGTACACTGTCGAAGGAGGGGAGGTGGCGGCGACGCCTGCCATGAATGGTGACCTGAGGCCGGCAGCAGGGGTGCGGTTCTGTCCAACCGATCTTATCTGTAGGCCTCGAACTCCCTTCCTAGGATAGACGAGGCAATCTTGAGCTCCATTATCTCGTCGGTCCCTTCGTAAATCCTGGCGACACGGGAGTCCAGGAAGTGCCTGGCCACCGGGGACATTATGGAGTAGCCGAACCCGCCAAAGCACTGGACCGCCCTGTCCGCTGACTCGAAGGCGCACCTTGACGAGGCGTACTTCGCCACCGCCGAGAGCCTGTCCGCGTCCCTACGGATGGATAGGTCTCCGGGGGACCTTCCGTAATCGTCCTTCTTCATCGCAGCCCTGTACACCAGCCACCTGCACGACTCGAGGCTGGACTCGATGCAAGCGACGTGCTTCTGGATCAGCTGGTGCCTCCCGATCTCCTTGCCGTGCTGCACCCTAGAGGAGACCCTCTCCCTTACCTGATTGAGGCAGTCTTCCATCACGCCGAGGCATCCAGAGGCGATGCCTATCCGGCCGTTCAGGAGGGCCGAGTAGGCGACCGAGAGCCCCTTCCCCTCCTCCCCAAGGAGGTCTTCCCTGGGGACGAAGACCCCGTCTAGGCTGACCAGCGACGTGTCTGAGGTGAACAGTCCGATCTTTTCTTCGAGGCGCATGTCGACCCTGAAGCCCTCCTGTTTGGTGTCGACGAGGAAGGCGGTGACGCCGCCTGCACTCCCCTCGGCGCGGGCGAAGACGATCATGTCGGTGGCTATGGAGCCGTTGGAGATGAGGTACTTCGACCCGGACAGCCTGAACCCGCCCCGCTCTTTGGCATAGCTTGTCTTTAGGGAGGCTGGGTCTGAGCCGGCCTCAGGCTCGGTCAGCGCGTAAGCGAACAGGGCGTCCCCCTTGGCTGCCGCGGGGAGATATCTCCCTTTCTGCTCCTCGTTCCCCCAGTCCTGAATCGCGAGACTCCCGAGGCACATATGGACGTCGGCCAGCGTAATGACGCCCATCCCGGTCTGACCCATCCTCTCGAGGAAGAGGGCCTCGACCAACTGCCGAGCCCCCCGGCCCCCGTACTTCGTGTCTATGGGGACCCCCAGCAGGTCGTGGCGCCTGAGCACCCCTGCTATCTCGGGGTTGTATTTCCTCTCCACATAGCTCTCGAACTCGGAGACAATCAGCTCAGACGCGGCCGCGTCTGCGTCCTGGAGCAGCCGCTTCTCCTCTGCCTCCAGCCCGACCAGACGATCAACCTCATCTACGGACGATTGGAACAGGTTCTCCATGGCTGGCCCGGGGCGAGCGTGCCCGGATTTAATCCTCACCTGCCTGACACGCTTTTGAACTGGTCCGCCGCAGACGGGTCGGTTTGAAGACAGACGTCTCCCCAATGTGGCTGACTTACTACATGGTCGACTGGCGGTCCATCAAGCAGGAGCCGACCGAACAGAAGTGCACCCTCTGCGGTCGCACCATGTCGAAGACCGAAGCAGTGATCGACGACAGAGGCGCTGGATTCGTGGGCTATGTCTGCCACGCGGACAGGCAAGTCACCTGGGTGAAGGGAGACTAACCCTCCTGTCTGTCTCTGAACCCCTCTCCATATCGGTGTGGCCGCCCCATGTTCTTCGACCATTTGGCTTCGAACACGGCGTCGAGGTCTGCCTCGGGGGAGATCAGCCTGGACGCATCGAGGACGTAGAATATCACGTCAATCAGCTCCTCGATGGTCTCGGCCGCCGGCTTTCCCTTCTTCCAGGAGTCCCCGGCTTCCCCCAGCTCGATGAACGCGAAGAGCAGCTTGTTGGCTATCTCGTCAGGGGAGTTGCCGAAACCCTTCGCCACGACGAGCTCCTCGACCTTCTTCTTAGCAGCCTCCAGCGTCGGCACGGCGCGGACGGCAATGTAGTGTGGCTATGAAGTTTTGGCCCTGGGAGCCACGACAGTCCGATAGTAGTCGCACGAGCTGGATAGCGTGCACGAACCGCACTTCGGTCCGATTGGCTTGCAGGTTGTCTGCCCGAACCTCACGAAGAGCTCGTTGAGCTCCAGCCAGTAGCGGCGAGGGACCTTCCTTGCAAGTTCAGCTTCCGTCTCTTCGGGCTTTCTCGTCCTCACCAGTCCAAGCCTGTTAGAGATGCGGTGGACGTGCGTGTCCACAGGTATCGCCGGCTTGTTGAAGGCGTACACCAGGACGCAGTTCGCCGTCTTCCTTCCCACCGAATGCAGTTTCAGCAGGTCGTCCTCGTTGTCCGGGACCGTCCCCCCGAACTCGGCGACCAGCTGCTTTGACACCCGGATGATGTTCTTGGTCTTCATTCTGTAGAACCCCGAGGGCCTGATTAGCCTGCTGACCACCCTGGGGTCTGCCCCTGCGAGCTCGCGGGGGGTCTTGTACTTTGAAAACAGGCTTTCAGTCGCGCGGGTAGTGTTTTCGTCCCTGGTCCGGTGCGAGAGGATGGTCCCGATCAGAATCCTGAACGGCTCCCCCCCCTCCGTCTCCTGCAGCGTCGCAAGGGCAGTGGCCCTCTTGTCCACGGAATCGTGTATCATCCCCCTCATCTCGCGGAGGATGTCTGGGATGGCTATGCGCTTTCGATGACCCATGGTTCCTTCCTGTACCAGGCGGCGACCTCAGCACATGCCTCTTTCAGGCCGAACCGTGGAGCGTAGCCAAGCTCCGACCAGTCCGGCTGGTCGTCGATGGCCAAGGAAGCGCCCAACTGGTCTGAGGCGTACTTCGAGATGGCAGGTGCTGAGAAGAGCCCCTGCTTCTTGAACTCAGGCGCTTTGCCTATGGCAGACGACACCCCTCGTGCGAGTGACTCCGGGGTGGCGTCGAACGACTTCACGAGGTAGGACGACCCGGTGGCCAGGTTCCTCGTGGCAGCCCTGTACATCGCCTGGGCGATGTCACGAGGGTGCGAGTAGGACATGCGCCCGCCCCGGGGCACGACGACTTTGCCCTGCTCAATCATCCTCAGCAGGGGCACGGCGATGGATTGGTCCTTCGCCCCGAAGGCCTTCGCCGCCCTGATTATAGTGATTCTGGGTGAAGCAGCGCGCTTGGTGAACTCGAGCAGGAGCCTCTCGGCCTCGGCCTTGGCCTTCTGGTACTCACCTGCAGGGCTGATCTGCTTAGACCTGTCGACTTTCCCCGCACCGAAGCCGTAGACGTCGAGGGTGCTCAGGTGCACGAAGCACTTGGCCTTCGCCTCTGAGGCAGCTTCCAACAGGTTGATGATCCCCTCGGTGTTGGCCTGCATGAAGCCGTCTTCCGAGTATGGCATTGGGGACGCAAGATTGTAGACTGCGTCTACACCCTCCATGGCCTCGTGGAGCGAATGGTGGTCAGAAAGGTCGACCTCGACCCCCTGGACCCCGTTGGTGTCCATGGTCTTCAGATGCGCCCCCCTCCTGAACGCGCCCTTGGAGATCTCCCCCTCCTGGAACAGATACTCCACGAGATGCCCCCCTACGAAACCAGTCCCTCCCACGATGAGGTTCACTGGTGTCCCCCCTTCGGCTCGCCGAGATGGTGGTGATGATGATGCTCGTCCTTACCCGGCTTGGTCTCGAACTCGCCTCTCACGAGGCGGAGCTGGAGATCCTCCTCGAACTTCGGGAAGTCGCCAGTGAGCGCAGCCAGTTTTGACTTCGCCCCCTCCGTGAACTGAGGCGAGAAGTTCTGCCCGCCGAAACGCCCGTAGGCTACGCCGGAGAATCTGACCTTCTTCCCCTTGACCCCGATGTATCCTCTGATGAGGTTGGCCACCTCCCCTTCGCTGACGTAGTCTACCACCACCGTGTAGTCTGGCAAGCTCAATCTGGTGATGCCCCTCACGGCAGGTGCTTATAGTCAGTTCTGAAGGCGGCGCCTGACTTCCGCGGTCACAGCTCGAAGTCCGGAGGCCTGTACCTCGCCAGGACCATCTCCTTGAGGGAAGTCACCAGGGAGAAGCTGGAGCCGACTATGTCGGTCTGAGTCACGATGCCCACGAGCCTGTGGTTCTCCATGACCGGGAGCTTCTTGATGCCGGCCTCAGACATAATCTTCGCCGCCACCTCCACCTTCTCTGCCGGGGAGACTGTGACGAGGCTCTTCCTCTTCAGCGATGCGATGGAGGAGTCAGGGTCGACACCCCTCGCCACGCTCTTGGAGATGTCCCCCTCCGTGACTATCCCCACAGGCTTGGACCTAGCTTGGACGATAACCAGGGCGCCTATCTTCCATCTCGACATCGCCTTCGCAGCGTCCCTGATGGAGGCGTCGGAACCTATGGTCCTGACCCTCTTGGTCATTATGTCCTTGACGTAGATCATACCCTCATCTCACCACCATGACCGGGCAACGGGCGTGGCTGACAAGCCCGGAGGCGACACTCCCCATGATCAGTTTCTTGAAGCCCGTCATCCCCCTGGTTCCGACCACTATGAGGTCAATCTTCTGGTCTGTCGCGAAGCCCACCAGGGCTTCCACCACCGATGGAGCCTCAATCAATTCCCCTCTTGCTTTCACACCGTAGTGGGCAGCGGTCTGGACCCCCTTGGAGAGTGTTGCTGTGGCCGCGGCCTTCGCCGCGTCCTCCAGCTCACCGTAGTTGAGGACCGGCACGCCTGCCCCTCCAGCAAAGACCGTCGTGAGCGAGCTGTAGACGTGGACTACAATGAGCTTTGAACCGAACTCCGACGCTATTGAGCACGCCAGCCGTATGGCTTTCACCGAGTCGTCCGACCCATCGAAAGCGACCGCCACGTTCTGGAACGCCTTGCCTGTACTAGCCATAGGCAACTTGAATTCGCCCCTTCACTATTTAACTCGTCATTACAATTCCCATAACTGAGAAACCGCATCTAATCCAGACGTGGGGGGCGTCCACTGGCGCGCCGGAAAGCCGCAGCCAAAGCTGCTGTGGAGGCGTGGACGCGCTGGTGCCTGAGTGCAACCTTGGGGGGAAAGCTTTCCCAAAACTGATTTTCATGGGCGAAAAACGTCTGGGCCTGTTATAAGCCCCCGACATGGACCGAGATGGCATGGAAAACACAACGCAGCAAATCACCTTCAAGAGCAAGTGGGCAGGCAGGTTCATCTGGGCGGCTGTGATCGAAGGGTTCTTCGCAGTGGTCGCCACCGTGCTGACCCTCGACCCGCTCCAGTATCTCACAGGAAAGCCAGACTACTTCTCCCCGGCCAAGGTCATAGCCGCGAACGGGGCGGGGACCTGGTTCTTCACAGGCTACATCTCCTTCCTGGTGGTGGGCGTCGTCGCAATGGCGGTCACCGCCATATTCTACCTCTACATCGAGGGGATTCAGGGCAAGCCATACAAGGGCTTCACAAACTTCCTCGCCTGGGGCCACCTCATCTTCATGAACGTAGGAGTGGCCGGGTCCATGTTCCTGATGATGTGGGGAGGATACCTCGCAGGGTGGGCGAGCACGTCAGTCGCCGGGGGAGGAGAGGGACTCACTGCAGAGCAGATCCACGTCCAGATACTCGGACACCTGACAGACCCCATCGGGGCGCTGGTACTCCTGGCTGCCCTAGGCGCACTCCTGGGGGGCGTAGGGTACGTCATCCGAAGCAGGACAAACTGAGTCCTGCTTCGTCCCAGTTTTTGAAGCACGAGAGGCATGTTAAGCTCAAATACGATGAGGTAGCAATTCTAGAGGATTGGAGATTTCCGAGCCGTCCCGCGTCCAGGCGCTGGTACAGGGGCTCGCCGACGAGTATTCACGGAAGATAATCCTGGCCACAATCCCAAAGGGCAAATCCGTCGAGGACATCAGTAAAGAAAACGACATACCCCTTAGCACCTGCTACAGGAGGGTTCATGAGCTCCTCGACGCCCAGATTCTCTTGGTGGAGAGGATCGTAGTCACCCCCGAGGGGAAGAAGTATGAGCTCTTCAGGAGCGCGTACAGAGCGATGGACGTCACTTTCGACGGGGGGGTTATGAAGGTCAACGCTGTCATAAACGAAGATGTTGCAGAAAAGCTGAAGCGCCTCTGGCTGACCATGAGGGAGGAGGCCTGATTTCCAGCCTTGAGAATCGGCTTCAAGGCTTTAAAGGTCACAGGAGGTGGCACTGACTAGTCATGGAATTTGTTTATCTCGACTTAGCGCAAGCGCTGATTCTAATCTTTGGTGGCGTCGTGGTCTACTACGCGGGGAAGGCGTATAGGAAGAGCAAGAGCCAGGCGATGCTCCTCCTGGCCATCGGCTTCGCCTTTGTCACCTTGGGCGCCCTCGTCGCCGGGGTGATATACAACTTCGGGCCGAAGGATTTGGGGACGGTGATCACGGTGCAGGCGTACTGCCAGGCGGTGGGTTTCTTCATCATAGTGTACTCCCTAGCGCGGGCGAAAGGCTGACGGCCACGCCCGCCCAACACTTCAGGCCAGGATCGGAGTAATCGGCGCGGATGGTGCGTTCTACGGAGCGCGCGGAAGGCATCGGAAGGCGGAGGACGGGGGCGGTCTGCACCGCCACCGATGCAGTCTCTGCAGTGAAGGACGGGTCAGTGGTGGCGATATCCGGCTTTAACATGGCCAACACCCCAGAGTATCTCATACTCGAGCTCCACAGGCAGTACATGAGGACAGGCCATCCTAACAGCCTCTTCGTCGTCACTGACGCGCTTCCGGCGACCCCAGGCAGGGGCCTCGATATCGTGGCCAAAGACCTGTCCCAGAGGGGAGACGGAAGATTCATCCGCGGCATCACTGTCCCGTTCTTCGGCTTCTCCCCATGGCTACAGAGGCTCGTGGAGGACGACGTTGTGGAGGCATACAGCTGGCCGATGGGTGTGGCCGCATACTGGTTCAGAGAGGTTGCCTCAGGGAGACCAGGGGTGATCAGCAAGATAGGCATAGACACAGCCATCGACCCGCGAAAGGAAGGCGGGAAAGTCAACGGGCTGGCTGCGGCGAGGAACACCTGCACTGTGAAGAGGATAATGATCGGGGGGCAGGTTTACCTCCTGTACGAGGCCCCGAAGCCCGATGTAGCTCTGGTCAGGGCCTCCACGGCCGACAGGCGGGCGAACCTGACGATGGAAGACGAAGTGATCCGTGGGACTGTGCTCAGCATGGCGCAGGCGACCAAGGCCCACCCTAGGCCAGGCATCGTGATAGCGCAGGTGAGGAACCTGGACAGGGGGGAAGCACACCCCAGGGCGGTCGAAGTCCCAGGCCCCCTGGTCGACATGGTGGTGGTCTCGCCGAAGAAGTACCACTGGCAGGTGGGCTCGAAGGCATACGACCCTGCCTTCGGCGCAGTCGGGAAGCCGATGCAGATGAGGGGGCAGGACACCATGGACCCTGTGGAGATGGTAATCGCGAGGCGCGTGCTCGTGGGGCTCGCGGAGGCCGCGAAAAAGAAGGGGGCTCCATACATTGTCAACCTCGGCATAGGGATCCCGGCCCTTGTGTCGACCCTGGCAGTCGCCGAAGGGCTTGAGGACCGGATAGTCACGGTGGTGGAGTCCGGGCAGTGGGGAGGGGTGGCGCTCCCTGGGGTCGACTTCGGCGCCGCGGTCGGCCCCTTCGCTCTCTCAACCATGCCGGACATGTTCTCCAACTTCGAGGGTGGGATAATTGATGCCGCCTCTCTAGGGTTCCTCCAAGTCGGGAGGAACGGAGACGTCAATCCGTCGACCCTTCCGGGGAGGATATATGGCCCGGGTGGGTTCCCTGTGATAGCAGGAGGGTCGCCCCGCATCTACTTCGCTGGTGCCTTCACCGCCCGCGGGGCGAAGATAACGATAGCGAGAGGGAAGCTCAAGGTCGTAAAGGACGGCGAAGTGAAGAAGTTCGTGCGGAGCGTCTACAAGAACTTCTTCAGTGGGAGTCAAGCGCTCAAGTTCGGCAAGGAAGTCGCCTACGTCACCGAGCGGGCGGTCTTCAGGCTCACACCGACCGGGTTGGAGCTCACGGAGCTGGCACCAGGAGCGGACATCGAGAGGGATGTGCTGGGGGCGATGGAGTACAAACCAGCTGTGTCCAAGGAGCTCAGGGAGATGGACCATGCGCTCTTCAACTCAGGGCCCATGCGACTTGCGAAGAGGCTCGGGGTCGAGGCAGTCCCATGGTAGGGAGCGCTGGGGACGGCCCAGTCGAGCGCTATCGGAGCGACTCGGCATGGATCAGCTCTTCCACCTTCTGGAAATATAGCCGGGTAGCCAGCGGCATGGCTTCTAGGTTCCGATCGATCGCGTCTATGACGTGTCTGACGGCCCGCCTCGACGACTTGAACTCGAACTTCATAGGAAGGATAGGATCCTGGACCACGCCTATCGAGTCGGTCAGGTATCCGGGGGCCTCTGCTCTGGCGTCGCTTGCGACCTTCTGGTACCACCCCGAAAGGACCGCTGGGTCTAGACCTTCCTTGAGGTCCTCTATCTCCTTCAGGAGCCTGTTCAGGACAACCATCTCTTCGCTGGCCAAAGTGGCGGAGATGTGACGGCGAGCCGCCGGTTTAAGGGAAAGTGTGTATGTTTGTTGGTCTCACGGTTAGTTTGTCGATGCTTCGGTCAGCTGCAGCGCATCTGGAAGACCTCTGTCTTCTCATACTCCGCCTCCCATGTATGGGTGCTGTTCCTCCCCCTGCGGACCGCGAGAAGGGTGTACCCCGGAGGCGCCTCACTGTGGGCCCGCTGGAGGATTGCGATGGCAGGTTCACTTTCCTCGTCGAAGGTCTTCACTATGTGCCGCCTGTACTTCTCGATCTCCTTCATGTAGTCCGTCAGGCAGAGCGTCCGGCCCTGTAGCCTGGCAGAAGTGATTCTCTTTACGGAAGCACCGCAGGCCTCACACTCGACCTTCACCATCCCGTCGGCGATGCATACCTTCCCCACCCCTACCACCAGAGGGAACAAGCCGGACGAGGTCTCCTCGGCTCCACAGAGCGAGCACTTCGCCGGAGCTTTGGCTTGATGCAAACTAGGGAGAAGCGGTTGCCACTCGATTTAAGGTTGTGCCAGCGGCGGGATGCCCATTCGGCGGAGCAAGGGCGGCAGCCTAGAATATCGGGACGATGTCGTCCACGTTGGCTATGGTCGCGAGAACCCTCCGCCCTTTCGCGTCGCAGTCGACCCCGCTGGTGACGAATATTGGGTCGATCCCCGCGGCTAGAGCCCCGTCTATGTCCGTGTCGAGCTGGTCGCCCACCATCACTGCCTTTGCATTCTCGCACCCCGCCCTTTTCAACGCCGCCTCGAACATGAGGGGGGAGGGCTTCCCCACTATCGTCGCCCGCCTCCCGCTTGCGTATTCGATGTCCCTCACCAGGGGTCCGGTTGCCATGGCGGGTCCCGACCTGTACGCGTAGACCCTCGCGGCGTGCGTAGCGACCAGCTTAGCCCCGCCCCTAACAAGCCTGGCCGCGTGGTCGAGCTTGTCGTAGGTCACGCGCCTGTCAAGGCCGACGACCACTACGTCGCACTTCTCCCCCCTCGTTCGCCTGTGGCCGCGGGCCTCCATCTCCTCTTCGAGCCCCCGCTCTCCTACCAGATAGTAGGCGACGCTGCCGTACCTTTCGCGCAGGTACTCCGCCGTTAGGAGACCGGATATGATGACCTCGCCCTCGTCCACCCTGATACCGAACTCGACGAGGCGTTCCATACGGTCTTGGCGGTGTCAGTGGAGTTGTTGGTGAGGACGAACATGCTCTTCCCTCTTGAGCGGATGACGTCGACTGCTGCAGTCCCCCCTATCTTGACGCGGCTCTCCTTCCCCTTGTAGAAGACACCGTCAAGGTCGAACATGATCAGTTCCTTGTCCCTAAGTAGTCGCTTCAAGGCTCAGCCCTCACTTCGCCCGCGCCGTCCACATCAGCCAAGCAGAAATGGACTATGGGCGCAGCTGTCGCCGTACCGGTCTCTGAGATCATGGAGTTGCGGCTATGTACCAATGGTTCGGTCGGACTCACAGCTGCCGGAGACCAGCCCGCGTCCCCACGCCTAGGTCTGGTCCCCCTCCCCGCGCTCTGTCGCTCCATCACATCGCTCACGCCTCGGAAGCATTTGTCAAGAGAAGTTTCGGGACGCAACGGCTCCGCCGTATCCAACGTTCAATTAAAGACGGCCCTCCCCGGGGAGTCCGCCTTCGCTGGTCCTCTGCCCAACCCGCCAATGCTCCGGCATGGCTCGTTTCGACATAACTGCACGTGGACTAGGTTGCAGAGGCGGAATGTGCTCGCCTTCGGCACCGCAAGGAAGTAGGAGCGGGACATCCAGGGGTGCCCACCGGCAGTTCGGAGAAGTTACGCTGTACATCGAAGCTAGGCTGTCATGCCTCAACTCAGAAATGAGCACCGAGCCGCTTCCCTCGCGTAGAGGAGCCAATTTTCCTCCATCAGACGCTTCCTAGAACCCACCAGGTATTGGCCGATGGAACCGCGCCGGCTTCAGGAAAAGGGGTCTCCTCCGCGAGCCCTCCCACTTCGTGGTGTAAGAGGCGCCCCCTTGACGGGTGCCTGACCAGCAGTAGCCGTCGTATTCAGAGTCTTTAGATTGTCGCGCCTGTGGAAGGCAGGGGGAGTGATATGCGCTACAGAGGCATCCCTCTCATTCCCCCCACCCTGCGTTGGAACTCCCACTTCCAACAGGTTTGTCCGCCTGTATGGTTGCATCCAGAGGCAGGAGGCTTGCTAACAAAACTTTTAGCCTCCAGCGGCGGTTTTCGCCGTTTGTAATGCATCCCCAACTCAAGACATTTAGCATCATCTCGGTCCTCATGATTATGATCGTTGCGCTGGGCCTTGTTTTCGCCCCGATAGGGCTGGGAGGAACATCCCCGAGCCCTGGCAATCGCCCGGCCACACAAACAAGTACCGGCCGGGGACCCAGCCTCCTGATCAAAGCGGAGGGGACGGAAGCAGGAGAGACCTACGCATCCATACAGCAAGGCGCGAATCTTTCTCGATACCTTACGCCGATGTCGAGGCTGGAGTTCGTCGTTACTGTCATTGGACCCGGAGGTGTCGTAGTCCCAGGCAGGACCCCGACATACAGCCTCTACACAAACTCTTCCGGGGAGGTCGAGGCAGAGTTGCCGCCAGGGAACTACTCAGTGCAAGCCGCGGGGTCGAACTTCTTCTTCAAGAGATACGTCCTCCTGATGGAGAATCTCACCACTGCCCTCACTCTGAGGGAGCTGCCTCAAGCGGAGGCGGTCAGTACAGCCATCGTGGTGAACCAGGACACTGCCAAGGGTGTTGAGAGCACGGGCACCATATATCTAGAGATAAACGGGAGTTTCCGATACAGTCCGACCTCTGTATATCAGTTAATAGGGACGATGGGTGGATACCCCTCCCCTCCCTCGAACGTGACACTTACCAGGACGAACGCAACCGGTATTAGCGGAATCGGGCCTATACTGCTGACCAGCCCCTTGGTCACAATAAACGGGACCATCGAAGGGTCATACACAGCCCCCAGAGGGGCATGGGTTGTAATGGCCCCAACGACATTTGCCCCAGCGCTACCGGATTCGGGGGTCGAACTTGTTTACTACGCGGCGAACTCCACGGTGAGCTACATTGCCGGTTGAGCTTTCAGCAGCTGACATGCTGCTCATGGTAGATACGGCGCTGGTCGTCGCTGGAGCGATCGGGTATGTCCTGATGAAAAGAATGAGGCCCACTGAACCCTTTGACATTAAATCTGCATATGCTGTGCTGGACCGCTCCATCACAAGGTATGTCCCCACTATCGGAGATGGATTCACCTGGAACGAAGCCTTCAAGCAACTCAAAGAGGCAGGGGTCGAAGCAGATTGGAAGAAGATGGAGAAGCACCTGTCCGAGTACGAAGCATACAGGTATGGGGGTAGAGAAGCGCCAAATAATGGGCAGGAAGACGTCATTTCACTGGCGTTGAGATTGAGGAGAACCCTGGTTGGTATCAGAGCTAAAGGAAAGAGTGCTTAGAGAAGTCGGGAAAGTTGTTATCGGAAGGGAAAGGGAGACAGAGCTCCTTCTGATCTCCTTCCTGGCAAGAGGGCACGTTCTCCTTGAGGGGGTGCCCGGGATCTCCAAGACGATTCTTGCCAAGGCATTCGCAAGGTGCATGGGAGTGGACTTCAAGCGGATCCAGTTTACACCGGACATGCTCCCGATGGATATGGTCGGAGGGTTCGTCTTCAACCTGAAGGAGAGAGAGTTCGAGTTCAGACGAGGCCCGGTATTTACCAACCTTCTATTGGCGGACGAGATAAACAGGGCGCCCCCGAAGGTGCAGAGCGCCCTCCTCGAGTCGATGCAAGAATCACAGGTCACAGTGGAAGGACACACGGAAGCGCTTCCAAACCCCTTCATGGTCATTGCCACGCAAAACCCCCAGGAGTTCCAGGGGGTTTACCCGCTCCCTGAGAACCAGCTGGACAGGTTTTTGATGAGAATCGAGGTAGGATATCCCAATCTGTCCGTTGAGTCATCCGTCATAAAGCGCAACCTCGAGGACATGCGTACCGAAGACATCGACGAGGTGGTCGGCAAAGAAGAGCTCCTGAAGATGCTCGATGGGGTGACCAGAGTAAAGGTGTCCGATGAGATTGTCGAGTATCTCTCCGTAATCGCTCTTGAGACCAGGAGGGAAAGCAGGTTGAGTCTGGGTGCCAGCCCAAGGGCCCTTGTCCAACTTTCCCACTGCGCCAGGGCTGTGGCATACCTTGCCGAGAGAGACTACGTTACCCCCGAGGACATCAAAGGCATTGTCGGGTACGTGCTTGGGCACAGAGTCAAACTCAATCAGTCGGCCGTCCTGGTTGGGACTGCCAATGACCCCCTGCAGGTGGTCCAAGACATACTTACCAAAGTGAAGCCACCACGATAGGCCTCACAAGCCATGGAAAGGCCCTGCTAGAGGGGATGACCCTGACATCAATCGCAGCGTCTCTTGCAAACTTCAGTTGGGGTCTGGCGCTGGGGTTCTCCCTTGCCATCGTGGTGCTGATTTCTCTCTTTCTGCTTTTGGCTTTCCCGAAGAAGGAACTCGAGCTGACGGTCAAAGACAGGGTCAGGCGCGCCTTCAAGGGAGAGCAGGTCTCGAGCGAAATCCGCCTTGGTTCTGGACGGTGGACCCCCAGGGCCACGTTGGAGGTCCTCTCAGCCCCGGAAGGTCTAGAGACAGTCATCCGGGGGGAGGAAAGAGACAGGACCCTTGCCGTGAGGTCGAAATATGCTGGCGTGTACCAAGGGATATCCCTCAAGGTTGGTATCCTCGACCCGCTGGGCCTGTTCGTTCGTAAAGAAGTGCACGCGCTGCAGGTCTCCTATGAGTTCCTCCCGACATCCCTTCTTGCGAAGGAAGGGCCCCTTAGGCTGACGGCGCTGATCCCTGGGGACTACCCCGGGGGGAGGAGAGGGTTTGGCCAAGAGTTCTACGCGACAGAGCCCTACGGGAGCTCGAGCAACTCAAAGGACATAATGTGGAAACGGCAGGCTAAGCTGTCCTATGAGTCTCTGATGGTTAGGGTTGGAGAGGCGAACATACCGGAGCAGCTTTCGGTCTGTTTTGTTGAAAAGATGGAAACGGACCCTAAGAGGCTCCCACGCTGGATGGATCTCGCATCTGAGGCGCTGGCCAGTGTCGGACTTCCGGTAGTCTCGACTGGGATCACGTTGAGAGTGGAACATGTCAAAAAGAACGGGACAGCGGTCGCGGAGGCCAGAGACTTGGGCGGCCTCGCTTCACTCATAATGAAGATCTGGACGGGAGTGGAACCCGGGACAATAGACGATGAGCGCGACCATGTCGACATGGTGATCACGGCAGAAGAGGAGACGCAAGCCCCCGAGACAATGAGATTGGTCCTCGACAAGCCTTCAGTCATCCTCTGCGGAAGTCACCGCCGGAGAGAAGTACAAGGCACCAACGTGATGTTCTACACGGGTCACGAAGACGTGAGCAATCTGGTAGCGAGTGTCCTCAGTCGATGATGGCGAAGTCCGTTGTCGCCCTAGCGGCCATGGGCGCGCTCCTAACGATAGACTTGAACTACATGGTTGCATTCGCACACTCGTACATCTTAGCCAAGTCGACAATGATCGAACTCGCGGTCTTCTGGTTGCAGTTCGCGAAGACGATCATGGTGCTCGTGGTGAAGAGGCTCAGACATGCAGGTCAGGCACTCTTGGTCGACATCTACGGAGCAGAGCTCCTCCTCATACCGGCGGTTCTTCTCTCCGCCTTCTTCGTAGGGCCTCGGGCGGTGGGGAGCTTCCTCAGCCAACTAATCGGCGGATGGATCGTCGGGGTGCTGTTCTTCGGTCTCCCGTTCGTAGCGTATAGGCTCAGAGGCTCAATTGCTGGGTCCGGGTCGCTCCCGACTCTCCTCCCATCCGGGATAGTGGCCGCCGAGCTCAGCGTCATGCTGGCGAACGCTTCGGGAACGGCCGCAGGCTCGCAAGTGGGGCTATCCGACCTGCTTACAATGGCCGCTCAAAACAATGGATTAGGGGTTCCGGAGAACCTCACTGTCTTCGCGGCACTCTGTGTGCTCTACGCTTCGCTCCTGGTATATGCCGTGCTGGGACTGGGCTCAGGGTACGCCGTCGACAGAAATAGAGCGCTGGTCGTGGGCACTCTAGCCACAGGGTCGAGCCTGGTCTGGTTCCTCCTATTTTCCACCTTCTCGTTGGGTGACATCGTGGTCTACTCGTTTCCGACGTTCGTGATTGCCGGGACTGTGTGGTGGTACGCGCATGCAGGCTAAGCTCTTCCTCCTGCTGATTCTTGTACCGTTGCTGGTCCCTGTTCCGGCTCTCTCCCAGAGTTTCCAGGCTGCCCAGCCGGCCTCCTTCGGACTCGGATATGGACCGCTCAGCATCGAACCCATCACGGTAGGCACGCCGGTCTACACCCCGGGGGACCAATTGTGGGTTCAGTCTTATCAGAACACGACTTCACAGGAAGTGTTCCTGACCTCGCCTGCCGGAGTGACTACCCCTGGAATCTTTCTCGAACCTGGAGCGCTCGTGTCGATTCTGACGTTCACTCCTTCGGATCCTTTGGGGCAGTGGACGGTCACCGTGACGGTCCTGGCCACTGGGGCTTCGAGCAAGGCAACGGTGACTCTGGCGTCGCCTACGGTTTCCCTCGTTCCACGGCTCGTGAAGTCGAACCTCTCGGAGAACACCCTGAACCTCGACTACAGCATCCCGCCGACCACCGCGTACAATATACAGGGATGCCTGATGGGGACACTATCCGGGCCGTCCGCAACGTTCCAGCTTCCAGCAGCGACCGGTGGGAGCATGAAGGTAATCCTGATAGGCAACAGCCTGACCGTTACCCCGTCTGGTTCGGCGAGCCAGTTCAACGCATGGTTTGACCTCTACACCCAGAGGAGCTACGACGAGTACGGTACGCTAGTATCCAAGCTCACGCTTGCCGCCCAGACAGGTGTACTGAGCATATCTCCCTCGCCCCAGCAGAACAACGCTTCGTTCAACGATTACCTGAATCTGGGGGGAGGAAGATACGAACTCCAGGCATATGTCAGGACGCAGGCCGGGCTTCAGCTCTTTGACGCCCAGTTCCTGAAGACGAACGGCGCCTCTTGGGTCTCGTTGCAGGGCTGCACTCAGCTGGCGGACGCCGCCTCGTCGACCTTGGCTATGAGCGCAAACCTCGACAAGTCGAATTCCACCTGGCCGAGGTCTCTGATCACCATGTTCGATGTCGGGGGGGTCGAAGCATACAACGTATCCGGAATACCCTTCGCAGAGGCGCGTATCGACATAAGGAGCGAGTCCCAGGCCAAGGCTATCACAGGGGTCGTGGCAACGGCGACGGGCCAGGGGATAGAGTCGTGGGATAGCTTCGATGGGAGCATCTTCCTGACGGGAACTCGGTTCCCCATGTCTATCTCCGTAGGGATAAACTACGGACCCACCTCTCGGACCTACAATTCCACCGTGCAGTCGCCCTACTCGAGTCTCGAACTGCTCGTCCCCGTTGGGACCCTCGACATCCACGTTGCAGCTGGGAGCGCGGCTGCCGATAATGCGACACTGAGCGTTTCAGAAGCCGGGCCCCAGCAGGCGTATTACCACGCCGACAAGGAAGGCGACTTATCCGTGATGCTCCCTCCTGGCACGTACCAGATTAACGCTTCGTATGACGGGAGATCGGCCTCTGCGGGTGCCACCCTGGTGCCGGGGGAGACGACTCAGGTGGGCGTCCAAGTAGGATCGCAGCCATTCCCAATCATGTACATTGCTCTTGTCGGAGTCCTTGTGATCGCGATCGGAATCAACTATGTTGTCTGGCGCCAGTATCAGGAGAGAAGGTCTGCTTTCAGGCAGCCAAACGTCAAAGCCGCGGCCGCCCCGAGTCGTGGAGGGATGGATGCCGCGGCTATCCTGCGCTCAGGCGGTCTCGAGCGCGCTGTCCGCTCCCTCTCTGGAGGCTTTGGAGGAGAGCCCTCCACCCCCTAATCGGGGGCTGCGCGGTGTGAACCTGGCCGCGAGCCAAAGGACACGCTCGACCGACATCATCGACGGCGGGGATATGGCTCAGCCGGGGCCAAGATGAGGAAACCTGGATGGAACCGATTGTCCAACTTGTAGGACGTCTAGAAATTGGTCGTTCGCTCGGTGGGTTTAAATTGGCAACGGAGGGCGTGACGGCCGGATGGCAGGCACTTCGGACACAGTAGGGCTCATTAGGGACGTGCCTTTCTTTGAAGGCTT
This sequence comes from archaeon, assembly GCA_021800855.1. GTDB lineage: Archaea > Thermoproteota > Nitrososphaeria > Nitrososphaerales > Gagatemarchaeaceae > UBA183. The sequence goes on from JAJYYP010000001.1 coordinate 80,694, forward strand.
AGACGGAAAGAGTCTGAAAGCGGTCGTCAAGGAGGGGAAGGAGGTGTCATTCAAGGAAGGCGACCTGGTAGTCGGGGAGAAAGGGTCAGGGGTTGGGTTCTACCTGGTCGTTGACGGGAAGGTAGAGGTCAGGAAGGGCAAGAAACTGCTTGCTACGCTGGGGCGTGGTCAGTTCTTCGGCGAGATGTCCGTCATAGACGGCGAACCAAGGTCGGCTGACGTCGTTGCAGTGGCGCCGACGAAGTGTTGGGTGCTTCCCGCCTGGAGCTTCGCGGGGCTCATAAAAGGCCACCCGGAAGTCGCCATACCAATGCTCAAGGAGCTCGTGAAGAGGCTCAGGGCTGTCGAAGCCTCCAGCGTGCCCTGAGAGCCGGCCCTCCTCAGAGGGAGAACATGAAGTTAGGCATCAGCACCTGGTCTCTCCTTGGACTGGAGGTCTGTGCTGCAGTGAAGGCCATCGGAGACTCAGGGGCGGAGTACATCGAGCTCTGGGGTGAGGTCCCCCACGCCTACCCGGGTTGGGCCAAGCCGGAGGAGGTCGAAGACTCACTGTCGGCATATGACATGGTGGTGACGACCCACGCGCCATTCACCGACCTCAACCCAGCGAACCCCTTCCAGCCTGTGAAGGAAGCGGTAGGCAAGACACTGGAGTCCTTCGTCGAGTTCAGCGCGTCGGTGGGGGCGCGGATTGTCACAGTCCATCCCGGGAGCGTGCACAACGCGGCCATGGTCCTGAAGTCAGAGGACAGCTCCGCGTCGACGCTGATGAGGATGGTAAAGGCTGCCGGGGGGAGGCTGGCGATCAACGTCGAGAACCAGGCGAGGAGCTCGTCCAGGTACTACTACCCTCTTGCGAGCACGCTGGAGTCCCTCACCTCAATGGTCGACAGGTTGCCAGGGTGCGGATGCACTCTCGACAGCGGCCACGCCCACGCCAGCGGCCTGGACCCAAGCGAGATGGCGATGAGACTCGGGGAGAAGCTCACTGAGATTCACCTGACAGACAACTCAGGTGACCTCGACGACCATCTCATCCCCGGGGAGGGGACCGCCCCCCTCGCCCCCCTGTTGGACCAAGTGGCGTGGAGGGACGTCCTCGTCTGCCTGGAGTTGAACCCACACAGGTACACTCCGGAGCAGGTGTTAGGGACCTTCCCGGCAATCATGCGAAGGTGCGCTCGAAGATAGTGCGCGGGCCGGGGGCTTGCCTGAAAGTACGCGGCAACATCTAAATAGACTTCCCCGGCGCGGATGAAAGAAAATGCCCCAGTTCGCCAGGATAAAACTCACGAGCACGAACCTCCCTGAGCTTGAGAAAGTCGCCAGCGACATCAGGGAGATAGCCGACAAGACGGGGGTCAAGGTGAGAGGCCCGCAGCCGCTCCCCACAAAGAAGCTCAAGATAACTACGCGCAAGGCCCCGACAGGGGAGGGGAGCCACACCTTCGACCATTGGCAGCTGAGGGTCCACAGGAGGATACTCGACGTCCAGCCTGACGACAGGACCATGCGGCAGATTACGAAGCTCAGGATACCGGAAGACGTGAAAGTAGAGCTGATACTTACATCGTAGGCCTGGGCCCCTGAGGGGGACTACCGGACTTGCGTGAGGAAACCATTGAAAGGCCCCCGATTTCGGAGACTATCCCTCTTGGCGGACAGCTAGTGTTGCGCCATCAGCCGCCCGGCTTGGCTCATTCCGCTTGTCAATGCTGATCTCCATCCTTCGCATCATTAGGATGGCGAAGATAGGCGCAGGGAACGCGCGATAGACCGATGGGATCTGACCCCAGACGATGGCCAAGCCTAGGATGAGGACTGCTATCTCAAAACCATAGTAGACCAGCCGCACGTACTGCCACATCCGGTGAACCGATTACTCTTCTCTTATCGTCTTCTCCAGCCTGAAGTTCAGGATTCCTTCGAGTTCCGCCGCCCTTTGGTACAGCTGGTAGTTCCGATCGAGGAAGCGCATGATTAGAATGAGGATCGCTGCGACCCCCAGCGCGGCCACCTTCACGTATGCCGCGATTGTCGTGCCATTGACCCGCCCGAGAAGGGCATCCGCCGAGAGCAGCCCTGAAATGAACGTGAAACCCCACTTCCTGAGACCATCGAGCTTGTCCTCGAAGGCATCTATCATCGCGAAACACTGGCACCACTCGTCGTAGGCGCGGCCAGGTTGGCCCGCATCGCCGTCGTTTGGACGATTGGCCAAGTCGCCCCGTCTGGTCTGGTGGATGATTAAGGGGTGTTTTCCCTTCAATGAACATGACATGCCCGCGCAGTGGTGCATCTGGATGGCGTTGGAATCCGAGCCCTCGGATGGGTCCGGGGTGGAGCGTGCTTCGGCTGAGTGTCCACAAGATACCTGAACTCATCAATGGGTGGACAGCGGAAGTTGATCTTTTGGTCCGTGTCCATAACCTCTGGCCGAGGGTCCGATTCCTTAATCGCTTGGTGGGGAAGAAGGTCTCCTTCCTTGACGGAATATCGTTTTGGCATATCTCGCCGCTCTGATAGGGATGTCGACATCCGACTTCATACAAAACTTGCGGCGGTCGGAGCCGCGTAGACTATCATAGGCCTTGTGGAGGCTTCTTCAAGCCGAAGCGGGGGGCTTTACCCTAGGCCTGCATCTTCACCCAGTCGATGGTCCGCCGGAGCCCCTGCTCAAGGGTGAGCTCGTGCGAGTACCCGAGAAGGGTCTGGGCCTTCTTGATCGACGGGTAGCTAATCTGCGGTTCCTTCTCCAGTTCGCTCCTCGGCGGTAGGAGCCGTAGCTCTGACTTCGACCCTGTCAGCCTCTTCACAGTCTCCGCCAGCTCCCTGATGGAGACAGCCCCTACCCCCCCGAAGTTGAACGCCTCCCCCACGGCCCGCTCGTTGTTGATTATCGAAAGCGCCAGCTTGGCGAAGTTTACCGCGTGAGATGGGGAGGTCGTGTCTTTCCCTCCGTTGTACAGGGCGAGCGGCTCGTCCCTTAGGCACGCTCGGATGAACCTGATCGTCGCCCTCGTGGGCTGGTCGTACTCGCCGAAGAGGAGCCAGCTCCGTGTGATCGAAATCGGGAGGCCTGCCGACTTGTGGAAGGCCATCGCCATGTTCTCGCTGACGACCTTCGAGTAGTCGTACGGGACCCGCGGGTCGAATGGTGACTCCTCGGTCACGGGGTTAGTCTTCGGGGCGCCGAACACGTTGGCAGAGGAAGCCACGACGATCCTCCTCACCCCCTTCCTCTTCGCCAGCTCGAGCATGTTGAGTGTCCCGACGCAGTTGACCCTGAAGCAGAGCCCAGGGTCCTCTATGGTCTTCCTGATCTCTGTGATCGCGGCGAGATGGACGATGGCGTCGAAGTCCTGGGAAGCGAGAGTGCTGAAGACGAATCTGTCGTCCAGCAAATCCCCGGACACCTCCCACCCGGAGAGGTCTGTAGGGATGGTCCCGACCCCCTTCTCGTTGAAATAACCGACCAGGTTCCTCCCGACCATCCCTGAAGCCCCAGTCACCAGGACTTTCAACTCTGGAAGCGCGCCCCGCCCTGATTCTATTTAAGATGAAGATATGCCCGCCTTGTTCAACAGCTGACCAACCAGCTGCTGGTCCACGACCCCGTAGCCCATGCTTTCCGTGCCGTCGGACATAGTCATCGGAAGCCTCGCTACGTGATATGGGACTTCGAATGACTCGGCCATGTCCCCTCTGGCCTCATAGAGCTTTGACCAGGCGCCTCCGGACTTGCCGTAGCAGAACACCGCCGTCACCTTCCTCTCGCCGAACCCGCCACCCCGCCCCCCTGCGGCGAGGGACCCCTCGCCGATCTTCAGCAGGACCAGCCTGTTGTCCGCTGCCGCGGTCCTAAGGTCCACATCCTTTTCTGAGATGACTATCGCCCTGGAGCTCCCTGCTAGGTGTGCGCTGATTTCTTCGAGGGCAGTCATCAGCCTGGGCCTAACCCCCCCTCGTAAAAAGGCATCCAGTCTTAGGTCCGGAGGGGCCTGAGGCAGAGGTACTCCTCCAGCAACAATGAGGCGTCAGGGGTCAGCCCACCCCCCTCGACCATCGCCCTGAGCCCCTCCCCGTCGAAGCCCTCGACCGACTCCAGTTCGACCGGGTCGATGTTGATTGGGGCGTCGGTGGATGCAGCGAAGAGGGCTACCCACTCGCGCTCGATGAGCTCCCCTTCCCTGATGGGAGGGAGCAGGTACTTCCCCAGGGTCGCCAGGCTGGACCTCAGGCCGAGCTCCTCGGCGAGCTCCCGGCTCGCCGCCTCCTCGTAGGACTCCCCCCTTTTCACATGGCCGGTGCACGAAAGAGTCCACATCCCGGGCTGCCAGCGGTCCTTCCGGCTCCTCTGCTGGAGGATGACCTTCCCATCCGACCTCGATACGACAACGGCCACGGCCCGGTGGAGAAGACCTCCCTCCAAGCAGTCGCCGAGCGTGGACTCCCCCACCACCGAGTCGTTCTCGTCGACCAGGTCGACCGTCTCCCTGCTCCCCGCTGTCCCGCCCCCTAGGGTCCTACGCAGAGGAGGAGAGCCTCCGCCTCCTCCTTGGTCGAGAGCACCTGGACCTGGAGGTCTACCGCCTTCCGCCTCACCGTGTGGAAGGCCTCTGAATCAACGTTGGTGTTGGCGTTGAATGACAGGACGAAGGAGACCTTCCCGCTCGCTATGGCCCTGAGGACCTCCGCCATCCTGGAGCCCAGTGCTGCCTCGTCGAGTTCCTGCACTTCTATCCCGGCGACCCTGAAGCGCGACAGGAGCGGCTTGACCCCCTCGCTCCTCTGCCATGGCTCCAGGAGCATGATCCCCTTGTCCCCCTTCTTCGGTATCCTGCGCCCCGTAGCCAGGAAGGCCTGAGACAGGGCCTCCGCGAAGGTGTCGCCAAAGCAGGCCACCTCCCCCGTTGAGCGCATCTCGACGCCGAGCTTGGGGTCTGCGCCGTCCATCTGCAGGAAGGAGAACATCGGCGCCTTTACCGCGAAGCGTTTCGGCTCCTCTACGTCGGTGGTCCTCTTCAGCGAGCCCCCTTCTATGGCCGGTGCGACGAGGTCCACGAGGTTCACCCCCGTGGCCTTGCAGACGTAGGGGAGGGAGCGCGAGGCCCTGAGGTTGCACTCTATGACGTAGACGGATGCGCCGCGCACCAGGAACTGGATGTTGAGTGGTCCCCTCGCCTTCAGCTCCCGTGCGATGCTCCTCGTGTACACTCGTATCTTTTCCTTGGCGGCCTTCCCGACTGAAACCGTGGGGATGCTCATGATGGCGTCCCCCGAGTGGATTCCAGCGTCCTGGACGTGCTCTATGATAGCGCCGATGACCGTGTTCTTCCCGTCCGAAACTGCGTCCACCTCGACCTCCCTGGCCCCTTCGACGAACTCGCTCACAACAACTGGGAAGGCAGGGTTCACCATCGCAGCCTTCGTGATGTAGACCTCAAGCTCGGACGGGTCCCAGATCACCCGCATGGCCGAGCCGCTGAGTACGTGAGACGGCCTGACTATAACTGGGTACCCCACCCTGGAGCAGAAGGTAGCCGCCTCGGCCGGGGAGCGGAACGAGCCCCATGCAGGCTGGGGGATTCCGAGGCGGTCGAGAAGGGCGCTGAATTTGGTCCTGTCTTCGGCCGTCTCGATGGACTGCGAGGAGGTCCCCAGGATCCTGACACCCCTCTTCTCCAAGGATTCAGCGAGGTCGTTTGGAGTCTGCCCCCCGACGCAGAGGATAATCCCCTCAGGCTTCTCCTTGTCGTAGATGGCGAGGAGCCTTTCGACAGTGAGCTCCTCGAAGTAGAGCCTGTCGCTCATGTCGAAGTCGGTCGAGACGGTCTCGGGGTTGCAGTTCACGACCACGACCTCGTAGCCCAGCCCTTTCATGGCCCAGGCCATGTTCATCGTCCCCCAGTCGAACTCCACCGAGCTCCCTATCCTGTACGGCCCAGCCCCCAGGACCATCACCTTCTTCCCTGATGTGGGCGGTGCTTCGTCGACAGCAGCGTCGAAGGTCTGGTAGAGGTAGTTAGTCTTCGACGGCCACTCGGCTGCGAGGGTGTCTATGACCTTGGTGACGGGGGTGACCCCGAGGCGGACCCGGGCCTCTCTCACCCTGTCTTCCCCCATCCCGAGCAGGTCCCCTATCTGCCTGTCGGAGAAGCCGAGCTTCTTCGCCCTGGCCAATGTCTCCTTGCTCGGGACAGCCCCCGGTGGTTGGGACTCGAGGAAGGAGTGGAAGTCGACGACGTTTTTGTACTTGCTCACGAACCACGGGTCGACCTCGCTCTTTGCTGCGACGTCAGCCTCCCGCGCGCCTGCGCGGAGGGCCTCAGCCAGGTCGAACGCGATGGTGTCGGAAGGATGCTCGAGGGACGAGATTGCTGCGGACAGCTCGCGCGGCCTCCCAGCCCTGACCACCCCGTCTTGCTGCGGGTTCGCCATCCGCGCCGCCTTCTGGATCGCCTCCTCGAAGCCCCTCCCCACCGCCATGACCTCCCCGATGGACTTCATCGACGTCCCGATGCCGCGGGCGGCTCCGTCGAACTTCACCGTGTCCCAGCGGGGCATCTTCACCACCAGGTAGTCCAGAGAGGGCTCGAAGAGGGCGGTGGTGGTCCCTGAAACCCTGTTCTTCAGCTCGGTGAGGTGGTATCCAAGGGCGAGCTTGGCGGCCACGTATGCGAGCGGATAGCCTGTCGCCTTGGAGGCCAAGGCCGAGGACCGCGAGAGCCTGGCGTTGATCTCGATGGCTGCGTATGTTTCTGAGCCTGGGTGGAGCGCGAACTGGATGTTGCACTCCCCTACGATGCCGCATGTCTTGGCCGCACGCAGGGCCGCCGTCCTGAGGAGGTGGTACTCCGCGTTAGTGAGCGTCTGCGAGGGTGCGACGACTATGTTGTCCCCCGTATGGACCCTCATCCCGAGCATGTTCTCCATGTTGCAGATGATGACGCTGTTGTCTCCCCAGTCCCGCATTATCTCATACTCTATCTGCTTCCATCCCCCTAGATACTCCTCCACAAGCACCTGATGTGCGAGGGAGCTGTTCAGACCGCGCTCGACGATCTGCGAGAGCTCCTGGAGGTTTCTGGCGACCCCTCCCCCCTTGCCGCCGAGGGTGTAGGCCACGCGGATTATCACCGGGAATCCGAGTTCGTCGGTAGCCTTCTTCGCTTCGTCGTAGGAGTAGGCGGCGACGCTGCGCGGCACAGGGACGTCGCATCCTATCATTGTCTTCTTGAACAGGTCCCTGTCTTCTGTCAGCTGGATGCCGCGGATGGGGGTGCCTAGCACCTTCACGCCGTACCTGTCGAGCACGCCGGCCTCCGAGAGGCCTATGCCGCAATTGAGGGCCGTCTGGCCGCCGAAGCCGAGTAGGATCCCGTCGGGCCTCTCCTTCTCGATGACCTTGGTCACCGACTCGACCGTCACTGGGACGAAGTGGATGTGGTCTGAGAACTGGGAACTGGTCTGTATGGTCGCTATGTTGGGATTGACCAAGACAGAATCGACCCCCTCCTCCTTCAATGCCTTCAGGCACTGGCTGCCTGAGTAGTCGAACTCTCCCGCTTCGCCAATCTTGATGGCGCCGCTCCCGATCACCAGGACTTTCTTTACGTTTTCACGCTTCGTATCTCTTCACCTCTGAGCGGCTTTCCTCTCCTCGCCATCTCAGCGAACCGTTCGAAGACGAAGATGGTGTCATATGGGCCCGGGGTGGCCTCCGGATGGAACTGGACAGCCATGCAGGGCCTGGAGGCGTGGAAGACCCCTTCGATGGTACCGTCGTCAGCGTTGACGAACCACTGCCGGAGCTCTGTCCCCTTCATGGTCTTCTCCGCGATGGCGTACCCGTGGTTCTGGCTCGTCACGTACCCCCTCCCTGTCGTGAGGTCTACGCAGGGCTTGTTCTGGCCCCTGTGGCCATACTTCAGCTTGAAGGTCTCAGCGCCCTGGGACATCCCGATCACCTGCTCGCCGAGACAGATCCCGAGGACAGGGACCTCCCCCTCTATCAGCGACCCCACGCACTTCGCTGTGTTGCGCAGGAGCTGCGGGTCCCCCGGGCCGTTGCAGACCACCACCCCGGCGGGATCCTGCTTCATGACCGCGGAATATGAGGAGTCGTAGGGGAGGCGGACCACCTGAAAACCGAGCCTGAGGAGGTTCCTAACTATGCCGTATTTGGTCCCGCAGTCAAGTATCACCACCCGGGGTCCGGGCCCTCCGTGGACGACAGGGCCGGGGACTGACACCATGCTAGCCAGATTCTGGGAAGAGTAGCTACTTGCTTTGGTGAGGAGCTCGTGGAGCCTCGCCCTGTCCTTCGCGTCCCGGCCGCTGGCTATAATCCCCATCATCACGCCCGCCTCCCTCAGCCTGGTGACCAAGGTTCTGGTGTCGACCCCCTGTATCCCCGGGACGCCTTCCGACTCCATCCACTTCGACAGCGTCCGCTTCGATGCCCAGTGGCTTGGAGCGTCGCACGACTCCTGGACGACCACCCCCTTCACCTTGATGGAGTCGGACTCGAAGAAGCGCGGGAGGCCGAACCCGTCGCGGGCCGAGTAGGGCGGGACGCCGTAGTTCCCGATCAGCGGGTATGTGAAAGTGAGGATCTGCCCCGCGTAGGAGGGGTCGGTCATCGACTCGAGGTAACCGACCATCCCTGTGTTGAAGACCACCTCGCCTACAGAGTCCGCCTCCTCCCCGAAACCCTCGCCGAAGAACATCGAGCCGTCCTCGAGGAGAAGAAGCGCGTCCCTTTTCGGAGTGAGCACTCTAAGAAGCGGAACCTCATTCGTTTCGCATTTAAGGGTTTTTAGATAGTCAGCGTCCGGTTGGGGCGAAAGGGCGCTCCCTTCATCCACTTTCGAGATACGCAGAAAGCTCTCCCAGCCCTGCCGTAAGCTCGTCCCTCGCGGACGTGAAGCAGAGCCTGAACGACTTCGGTGAGCCGAAGAAGTCCCCTGGCCCCACCAGGACGCCGCGGCGTCGCAGCAGGTCCTTTGCGAACGACACAGAATCGGGGCCACCGTCATAATGGAAGAGACAGAATGGCGCGGCGTCGGGGAGCGTCGCCGACGCGGACCCCATGCGCACGAGCCTGCGGACCGTAGCCAGGTTCTCCGTGTAGATCTTGCGAGCCCTTTTGACGAACGCATCCCTCCTATCCAGGACCTGCTTCGCCAGCCACAGGCCGTACTCGGCGTCGTGGCCGCTCACTAGCCGCTTCCCGCTCCTAAGGAGGCGGGCCTTCCCAGGGTCGGCGATCATCCACCCCACCCTCAGCCGGCCGAGCCCGTAGAACTTGGTCATAGAGCTGCAGGTGACGGCCCCTTCCAGCCTTGAATACAAGGTAGAAGGCTCGCTGAACGCGAAGCCCGCGTAGGTCTCGTTCACGAAGACCTGGGCCCTCTTCGAGACCTCGGAGAGCCTGTCAAGGACGGCGCCCCCCAGCTTAGCCCCAGTCGGGTTGTTTGGGTCAGTCAGCCCGTAGACCGCGTCGGGGACGACAGGGCCGTCGAGGGAGTGCTCAAGAGACATGCCGAGCCAGCGCGGGACTGACATCATCGGCTCGTAGTTGGGGATCGGGACGACCGCCTTCCCCTTTCCTAGGACTGAGAAAGCCAAGAAAATCGCCTCGGAAGCCCCTGAAGTGACCACCACGTTCTCCGGCTCGACGCGATAGACGCGCGCGACCGCGCCTGCGAACGCCTCCTCGTGGACGTCTTTCTCCGTGGCGAACGCTTCGAAGGAGGTCTCGACCCCCATCTCGGTGAGAGGGGGTTCAGGGAGGCCGCTGTTGGAGAGGTTGTGCTTCGCCTCCTTGGAGTGGCCGAGGATCCAATCCACGAGCCGAGACTCGGGGGGGTGCAACCGATACGCTGACTAAGGAGGGCCCTTATGTCGGTTTCTCCCCTGCGGCCGTCGAAGCCTTAAATCGCACGGCGGGGCAAACTCAGGGCGGGTTCGAAATTCAGTTATCACTCGTCGATGCGGAAGGGGAAGGAACAATCAATAACCTTCCCTCTGGAGGGTGAAGTCTGATGGGCCCCAGCGCGGACTTCCTCGGCAGGGACATCGTCAGCGCCCGCGACTTCAAGCGGGACCAGTACGATGAGATACTCCGGTCGGTCGAAGACCTGGAGAAGAACGGAGTGAGCCTGGACGGCGCCCTGAAGGGGAAGATCGCCGCCCTGCTGTTCTTCGAGCCGTCCACACGCACCTACTCAAGCTTCCAGATCGCGGCCGATAAGCTGGGGATGACCGTATCTGGGTTCGCAGGGCCTACCGGCTCATCGATCACGAAGGGGGAGACTCTCCACGACACCGTCCGCATGTTCGAAGGGTACGGTGCCGACGTGTTCGTCATCAGGCACTCTAAAATGGGTGCAGCCCGGTTCGCCGCGGAGATTTCCGACGTCCCGGTGATTAGCGCGGGGGATGGGAGCAGAGAGCATCCGACGCAGGCGATGGTCGACCTCTACGCTATCAAGAAGGCTTTCGGGAGGATAGACGGCCTCAAGGTAGGCATGCTCGGCGACCTGAGGTACGGCCGGACCTCATCGTCCCTCGCGTACGCCCTGTCCAACTTCGACGTGGAGATAACGTTCATCGCGCCAGAAGCCCTCCAGATGAGGCCGGAGGTTTCTCACTTTCTCAGAGAGCGCGGCGTGGCTCCGAGGACTGCGGCGGCCCTCAAAGACGTGGCGGGGAGCCTTGACGTCCTATACGTGACCAGGATACAGAAAGAGCGGATTCCCGACCCTACGGAGTACGAGAAGGTGAAAGGTTTGTACGAAGTCAATTTGGAGGCCCTGCGGGACGCCAAACCGTCGCTGAAGGTGCTGCACCCCCTCCCCAGAGTGGATGAGCTCTCGACGGAGATCGACGAAACCAACTACGCGCAGTACTTCGTGCAGGCCGCGGGGGGGCTCCCCCTGCGGATGGCCCTGCTGAACCTCATACTCGGAGGCGTGAGGTAGTTGGCTAAGGCCGGCGGAGAGCGGATGCTGGTCAGCAGGATAGAGGAGGGGACCGTCATAGACCACATCCCGGACTGGCGGGCTGACACCGTCTCCAGGGTCCTCAGGCTGGACAAGCTGGCGAGGATGCAGGCGGACATCTCCGTCGTCATCCTGCAGAACGTGTCTAGCAAGGGGCTCGGGAGGAAGGACATCATCAAGATAGACAGGTGGCACGTGGACGAGAGGGACGCTGACATACTCTGCCTGGTCTTCCCAGGCATCACAGTCAACTACATCGACGAAGGGAAAGTCTCGAAGTACGCCCCCAGGGTCCCGGACACCATAGAGGGACGGCTGCGGTGCCCTGAACTCAACTGCATCTCCAATGCGGAGAGGGAACCGGTCACGACAAGGTTCGTCACCCTCAAGAAAGAGAGCGTGCTCCAGTGCCAGTACTGCGACGCCCTCCTGGGCTTCGAGAAGGTCCCTGACCACGTGAGGACGTAGCCCGATGGAGCACGACCTGGTCCTCGAGGGGAGGGTCGTGGTCCCCGCGGGCCCCTGGGACGCAGAGGTGGGGGTGACTGACGGCATCATCGAGGAGATAGGCCACGGGCTGAAAGGCTCGAGGCGTATCAGGGCGGAGGGGTGCCTCATATTCCCAGGTTTCATCGACATCCACGTCCACCTTCGCGAGCCTGGGTGGGAGCGCAAGGAAGACTTCAGGACGGGGACCATGGCCGCGATACACGGAGGGGTGACCACGTTGGCCGACATGCCCAACAACCCCACCCCGGCGACGACAGTGGAAGCGCTCGCGCTGAAAGCGCGACTGGCCGAGGCGAAGGCCCTGGTGGGGGTGGTCTTCTACGGGGGGGTCGCAGCTGATGACCCGGAGAGGCTAGTCAAGCTGTCCGGCAGGGTCTCTGCCTACAAACTGTATATGTCCGAGACCACCGGGGCGGAGGCGTTCCCGGCGGGTGGGTTACCCCGCGTGTTCAGGCTAGTCGCGAGGACGGGCAAGCCACTGAGCATACACTGCGAGGACCAGGCGATCATAGACGAAGCTTCGCGAGCCGTGGATATGTCTGGCCCTGACGCCTACTGCGATTTGAGGTCCCCCAGGTCTGAGGCGGAGGCCGTGGCCGGCGTGGTGCGGGGATTGAGGGGAGAAAGGGGGCTCACGGCCAACGTCTGCCATGCGTCCCTCGGGGAGACGCTGTCGTTGGTGGAGGGAGCGAGGAGGGAAGGGCTGCGCCTGAGTTGCGAAGCCACGCTTCACCACGCCTACTTCTCGCGGAAGGCGATGCTAGACAACCCCTTGCTCAGGACCAACCCGCCTCTCAGGGGAGAGGAGGACAGAGAGGCGCTGGTCCATGGGGTGCGAGACGAGAAGGTGTCTTTCTTGGTCACGGATCACGCCCCGCACCTGCTCGAGGAGAAGGAGGAAGGCGGCCTCGCAGGAGTCCCAGGGCTGGACGACTACTCCCACGTGGCGACATGGCTGATGAAAAGTGAGGGGGTGCATCCGACGACGATCGCGAAGGTCGCTTCGGCAAACCCGGCGAGGTATCTCCGACTGGGCGACAGGGGGGAGGTCGCGCCAGGGAAGAGGGCAGACTTCACCGTGATAGACCTCCACGCGTCTGAGACAGTGAAGAACGACGACGTCAGGAGCAGGGCGGGCTGGTCCCCGTACGACGGGAGGGAGTTCCCGGGGAGGGCGAGGTGGGTGATCTATGGAGGAGATGTCCTGATGGACGACTTCGAGTTTGTCAGATGATCCTGGCAGCCACCTAGTGATGCTCGGACCCCGGCGGCGGGGGTTTCCTGGCCCCCCTTCCGAAGTAGGCTGTCGCTAAGATGAGCACGACTACGGCGACGAGTATGAGGCCGAGCGCGTCCCTTAGAGGGACCAGGTATGTCAGGGAGAGCCCAGCCAACACCACCCCCCAGCCTGCATAGAACGGCCTGTCGCCTCTCTCCGCGAACGTGAACGCCGCGACCAGCGTCCAGAGGCCGACCAGGAGGAGCACGAGGGCGAACGTCCCTTTGACCCCGACCAAGCCGAGGAGGCCTGCTGCGGCAGAGAGCAGGACGGCCACCAGCGTACCGACCCCCCAGGTCGACTTCAAAGGAAACCTTTGTTCGCGCGGCGGGTTCGTTATTTAACCAGTCGGTGCGGCGGGAGCCCGCTCCGACGGCCTCGGGAAGAGGCCGAACCTCTCCTCGTACGCGGCGGCCAGGCGGAGAAGCGTCGCCTCGTCGAAGAGCTTGCCGACCAGCTGGACCCCGAGAGGGGTCCCCCCCGCGAGGCCCGAGGGGACGGAGATGACCGGGAACCCCACGTAGTTGAACGGGAGCGTCAGCCTGTTCAGCGCCGAGTAGACAGGCACCCTGTTCCCCTTCACTGACACGGTGGACTGGCCGATCGCTGGGGCAGGGATGGCCGTGCATGGGACGGCTAGGACGTCGAACCCTTTCATGGAAGCGGCGAACCTCTCCATGTAAGACGGGCGGGCGTTGATGGCGTTCACGTAGTCGACGGCCAGGACGTCCCTCCCCTGCTCGAGGAGGCGCCTGACGTCGTCGCCGTAAAGTTCAGGAGTCTGCTCCAGCCACCGGAGGTGGAATGCGGTGGCTTCTGCCCTCCTTATGGGGACCCACTTTTCGTACACCTCGTCGATGCCGTCGAGATGAGCCACAGACACCTGGCACCCCATTTCGCGGAGCCTGGATAGGAAGGTCTCGGCGTCCTCTTCGACGGCCGGGTCGATGGCGTCATAGAAGTAGTCCTTGACCACACCCACCCTGGCGGGGTGAGAGGGATGGGCGAGGGCCGCCAGAAAGTCAGGCACCTCCTCGTTCGCCGTGGTCACGTCGGAAGGGTCTCCGCCGGCGATGGCCTTCAGGACGGCCGATGCGTCCCATGCTGACCGTGCGAGGACTCCCACTGTGTCGAGGGAGCTTGCGAGGGGGACGACCCCCAGCCTGCTGACCCTGCCGTATGTTGGCTTGACACCCAGGACTCCGCAGAGCGCCGCGGGGATGCGCACCGACCCGGCGGTGTCTGTCCCCAGGGAAGCAGCGGCCATCCCTGCAGCGACGGCTGCAGCCGAACCTCCACTAGAGCCGCCGGCTATCTTCTCCGGGTCCCACGGGTTCCTCACCGGCCCGTAGTGGGGGTTGTCGCTCGTGGTCCCCGCCGCGAACTCGTGGAGGTTGGTCGTCCCTATGATCACCGCCCCTGCAGTCCTCATCTTCCTGACTGAAGGCGCGTCATAGTGAGCGACGTTCCCTGCGAGGATCTTGGAACCGGCGGTGCACTTCACACCTTCGATGTAGATGATGTCCTTGACGGCGACAGGGACGCCGTCCAGCTCCCCGAGGGGCCTCCCCTCCTTGAAGCGGCGGTCGGACTCTTCGGCAGCCCTGAGGGCTGATTCGCCCAGGACGGTTATGAAACAGTTCAGTCTGCCGTTGAGGGCCGCAATCGACTTCAAGGATTCGCGGACGACAGTCGTCGGCGCTAGTGCCCCCGATCGGTAGGCTGCGGCGAGCTCCCTGATGGTCCCCACAGGCGGACCGACGGCCGACATTCCAGACTGACCCCTAGCGCCAGCGCCCGAAGGCAGGGTGGCCTTCCCTGACGGCTACGAACAGGCCGTTCATGGTCGCAGTGAGCACGCCGTCGATCCTGAGGTCTCCCGACACATATGCCCTGTCCCCCTCGACCTTGGTCGCCCGGGCCGCGAGGTGCCATGGCTTGCCTATGGGGCTCGGCTTGAGGAACTTCACGGTGTACTCCGCGGTCACGGTCCCTGGAGGCGAGGAGAGTCCCTTCGCTTTCATCAGGGCATAGGCGGCCGCCCAGTTGCCGTGGCAGTCCATGAGCACCGAGATGATGCCTCCGCTGCCGAAACCCTCGAACGCCACGTGCTCCTTCCCGGGGGTCCAGTCTGCGACCACCCGACCGTCTGTCGGGACGCTCTTCAGCCTGAGACCCAGCTCGTTCTTGGGACCGCACCCGAAACAGACGCTGTTTGGGGCGTAGGTGTCCTGGAGGTTGGCGACCACGGTCTTGGCACCATGAGGGGGCGGACGGAGAGACATGGAAGCCTTTGGGCTCTTTGAAATAAAAGTGTTTGCGGCGCGACGGGGCCGCATTGGGCAACGATTTTACGCGCCAGGACGGAGGCATGTGGGATAAGCTTGCCCGCGACTGAGGACGGGAGGGTTCTTCTGGACATTGGGACGAAGGACGACGGCGCGTTCTCCGTTGACGCCGACGTCGTTGCCACGGGCAGGACCTGTGTCCTTGGGAGCAGCGGGAGCGGCAAGAGCTATGCAGTCGGGGTCATCTGCGAGGAGTTGTGCAGGCACGGCGTCCCGTTTGCTGTTGTGGACACCGAGGGTGAGCACACCGGGCTCAAGGAAAAGTTCGACGCCATCTGGGTAGGAGAGGAGAAGGGGAGCGACATCTCATGGGAAGGTCTTGACCTTGAGGACCTGGCGAGGCAAGCCCCTGACATCTCCCCGTTGATCCTCGACGTCTCCGACGCCAAAGACGCGAGGGGGATTGTGGAAGGATTCATGGAGGGTCTGTACAGGGCCCTCAACGAAAGGAGGACCCCGTACCTCGTGGTCGTGGAAGAGGCGGACAGATTCGTCCCGCAGCTCGGGACACGGGTCCCGATATTCGCCGAGGTTGCCAGGAGAGGGCGGAAGAGGGGGCTCGGGCTTATGGTCTGTTCCCAGCGGCCGTCCCTCATAGACAAGAACGTGCTCAGCCAGTGCGGCAACCAGCTCATAGGGAAGCTAATAATCCAGAACGACCTACAGTCCGTAGCGCAGTTCTTCCCCGGCAAGGGGGTGCCGCGGAGGCTCACCTCTCTTAAGACAGGCCAGTTCTTCGCCATTGGGGGGTTTTCTCCTGAGCCGGTCCTCGTCTCTGTCAAGCAACGAGTCACCAGACCGGGAGGGGTCACACCGTCCCTGGCTGTGAGGGTGGTCAGACCTTACTCCAGGCAGGCCGGGGACCGCACCGCACTCGCTGCCGAGGACGCGGTCCCCCCCACGGTCGGCGGCCTGCTCGGTCTCGTGCCTTCGATCAAGACAGACGACATCCCCTTGCTTGTGAAGAGGGAGAGGAGTTTCGGCATATTCGGGCCAAGAGAGACTGTGACGGAAGTCACTCTGCAGTTCAGGACGCTTATCCAGATGGGCGTGAGACTCAGGCGCGGACTGATTAAGCGCAGGTTCAGGACGGTCTACGCGTATTTGGACGGCGCTTCTGGGAAGTTCGTCTCTGTGGGCAGGGGGCTCGACGTGACCACAGGGTTCGAGAAGCTCCTCGGCCTGTCGACCCTGCAGATCGAGATACTCAGGGAGTTGGGGCCAGACGAAGACACCAGCGTCCTCGACGTGGCCAGCGCCCTCGGCGAATCCAGAGGGACAGTGTCGAGGGCCCTCGGCGCCCTGAACGAGAAGAGGCTGGTGAGTAGCTTTGAGGTGAGGAAGAAGAAGCTCTACAGACGCCTTGTCGACCTCCCTCCGGTGCCGTCGGGGTCCGTCCCCCTCGAACTCGTTCCGGTAGACCAGACGAAAGCGAAGGTGGTTGGGCCGAAGGTCAAGGAATCCGATGTCAGGGACGCTGTAAAGGGACTCTGGAAGGGCGCCGACGTGGAAACGTTCGACCCCTTCCTATACCCTGTGTTCAGGGTCGAGCTGGTCAACAGGAGGAAGCACCGGCAGGTGACCATCGACGGACGGACAGGCAAGGAGCTCTTGTTCTAGCCCGAGCCGAAGGACTCCATGATCTTCGCACCCGAGCTGGTCCCGAGCCTGTCCGCGCCCGCATCGAGCATCTCTAAGGCCTTCTCCAAGGTCCCGATCCCCCCGGCTGCCTTCACACGCACCCTCCCTGAGACAGTCCGCCTTAGAAGCGCGACGTCCTCCCTTGTGGCGCCTCCGGACCCGAAACCTGTAGAAGTCTTGACAAAGTCCGCCCCGGCCCTTTCAGCCAGCAAGGCCCCCCTGACTTTCTCTCCGTCATCCAGGTAGCAGCACTCCAGTATCACCTTCAAGAGGCCCCCTCCCTTCGGCATATCACAGAGAGACCCTCCACGTCGGCGGCGAACAAATCGTCGTCCCCTGACTCCAGCGCCCCGATGTTTGACACCATATCGATCTCCTGCGCACCGTCATCGACGGCCCTCCTCGCCTCGGCCACCTTCACCTCCGTAGTGCCGTTTCCGTGAGGAAAGCTGACCACTGCCGACACTTTGACCCCGCTCCCTTAGAGCCTCTGCGACGCGAGCCTGACGTATGTAGGGCTGACGCAGACGCTCCAGAACCGGTATCTGATGGCCTCGGAGCAGAGGGCGCCTATCTCCGCTGCGGTGGTCGTCGGCTTCAGGTCCGTGTGGTCGATCAGTCGTGCTAGGTCAGACCTGGGGATGGCTCGGGAGGGGGGTCTTTCGGACATCTCCAGGGGCTGGGCAAGGGGTGATGATAAAGCGAGCCTCGTGGCCCAAGCGTGGGCCGTAGAGACGGCCAAGCTGGCGTCGCGAAGCGTCCGGGGATGCACCTCCGACCTCTGCGGACCGGTCAGGCGGAAGGTCGACGGGCCATGAATATGTGCGACACGGACAAGTTAGGGTCTCGGCGACGGCTTCTCAACGTTGGAAATTGTGTCCCCAGTTTAATATTGTGATTAGGACTCCAGGATAGGTTGTCGTCACAGAAGCACGCCGGGCCTCTCGCCAAGGACATCATGGGGAGAGGGGTGGTCGCGGTCTACCAGGAGTCGAGGGTGGAAAAGGCGGTGCGTGCTATGGCCGAGCACGACATAGGCAGCGTCGTGGTCATGGACAACCTGGGCCCATGCGGCGTGTTCACCGAGAGGGACCTCCTGAGCAAGGTCCTGGCGAGGGGGAGGGAGCCTGACGCGACGGCGATCTCAGAAGTAGCCTCGCCGAAGTTCCCTTCGATAGACGCGTCGAAGACACTAGCTGATGTAGCCGGCGCCATGATCGCGGAGAAGAGCAGGCTAATGGTCTTCGACGGAGCCGACCTCGTGGGGATGGTCACCCCGACAGACCTGGTCAGGGCGATCAAGGACATAGACATCGACTTCTCCATACTGAAGGTCATATCCACCGATGTCCTTACGGCGTCGTTTGGGACGCCCGTCGAGGCGGTGGTCAAAACGATGGACGAGAGGAGGGTTGGGAGCGCCCTACTCTCCGAGGGCGGCGGGTGGGACGGAATCTTCACTGAGAGAGACCTGGTCAAGAGGGTCATCGCCAAGCGGAGGAGGCTTGATTCGCCTGTCGTGGAGGTAGCGACGCGGCCCCTCGTGACCGCAGATCCGAGCATACTCGGGAGAGAAGCAGCAAGGGTGATGTCGGACCACAGGTTAAAGCGCCTCCCTCTGGTCGTAGACGGAGAAGGGGTCGGCGTCGTAACGGCCAGGGACATAGTTGAGGCGTTCGCCAGCGCCAGCAGGCCGCGGGCGCCTCGGGTCGACTGGCTCCGGTGGAACTGAACAGAGGCCTGGACGGTCATGGTGGGGCGCCT